>NZ_CP022436.1:0-316472 GCF_002224285.1 Arthrobacter sp. YN
GTGGAGCTGGGCCACTCAATCGCTTCGTCGTCACTGCCAGTGCGGCGTTGTAGTCCGAGAGCAGTTGCTCCCAGCTGGCAGATGCAGCTGCGGGCAATGCCCGGACCACCACCGCCAGACCCGTTCCATGCGTGTGCAAGGAAAGAGCGCCTGCTTCTCTCAGTCTCCTCTTAACGAGGTTCCTGGTCACGGCGTTCCCGACGGCTTTGGAGACAATGAAGCCGATTCGACTCGGCTCCCCGGCCCCAATAGAGGCCGTATATAACACTAAGTTCCGGCGTCCATTGCGGACGCCGGAACGTACAGTTGTTGAAAAGTCGGTAGACGTCCGCAGACGGTTAGGGGTGGCTAGCACCGTCGAACCCGCAAAAAGACCCTGACCGACAAGTCAGTTATTTACGCCGACAGTTCGACGCGGCCCTTGCCGCGACGGGCAGCCAGGATGGCGCGGCCGGCACGGGTGCGCATACGAAGGCGGAAGCCGTGCTTCTTGGCCCGACGGCGGTTATTCGGCTGAAAAGTCCGCTTGCTCACGTTAGTTACTCCAGTGGATCAAAGGTGCGCCCACCCGATCAAAAAAGGGGAAGAACTGGCCGACGCTAAGTTTTGTATGTGCCTGCCGCCGTTGCCTTCCGCACGGTGAACGTACGGAGTTACAACTGATCTCAAAAGCGGACACAAAGGACTTCACAACGTTAGGGCAAAAAGGCACCCACAGTCAAACCGGGAGCCTGCTGCAGAGCTATCCACAGCTGTGCCCAACTCCCGTTCCCAGCCTGTGGATGAAGTGGCTCACAGGCCGCATTCCGGAACAACAACGGTGTAATTATCCACAGGCAACTTCCCAGCTATCTTCTAGCGTTTCCATCCCCTAGAGTGGCTCAGTAGCCCAATGTCCACCCGCTGTGTATAACTCTGTGGATTATCGCCCAGAACAGCGCCGCCGGAGACACTTCGGCTGCCAGCAACGCCGGCAAGCAAGTATTTAGGAACTGATTGATGACAGTAGACGAAGCCAACCACGCCAACACTGTCGGAAGTTCCTGGCGCAGGGTGCTGAGCCTCATGGAACAGGACGACCGGGTTTCACCCCGTCAGCGCGGTTTCGTCATCCTCGCCCAGGCACAGGGCCTCATTGGTTCCACACTCCTGGTGGCCGTTCCCAACGAACTCACCCGCGAAGTCCTGCAGACCCAGGTCAAGGATGCCCTCGACGATGCCCTTCGCAGCGTCTTCTCTGACGACATCCGCTGTGCCATCGACGTCGACACCGATCTGGTGCCGGTCCATGCAGAGCCGGAACCCGTCGTCGAGCTTTCTGCCGTATCCGACTTCGCCGAGCCGAAGCCACAGCCCACTCCTCCCAGTACCTCGCATGAGTTCGGCCGACTGAACCCGAAGTACATCTTCGATACCTTCGTGATCGGTTCCTCGAACCGCTTTGCGCACGCGGCCGCCGTCGCCGTGGCCGAAGCGCCGGCCAAGGCGTACAACCCGCTGTTCATCTATGGCGACTCGGGCTTGGGCAAGACCCACCTGCTGCACGCCATCGGTCATTATGCCCGCCGGCTCTACAGCGGCATCCGGGTCCGCTACGTGAACTCCGAGGAATTCACCAACGACTTCATCAACTCCATCCGGGACGACGAGGGCACCAGCTTCAAGACCACGTACCGGAACGTGGATGTGCTGTTGATCGATGACATCCAGTTCCTGGCAGGCAAGGACCGGACGCAGGAGGAGTTCTTCCACACGTTCAACGCCCTGCACAATGCCAACAAGCAGGTTGTCATCACCTCGGACCAGCCGCCCAAGATGCTCGCCGGCTTCGAGGACCGCATGACGTCTCGCTTCGAGTGGGGCCTGCTGACCGACATCCAGCCGCCGGAGCTCGAAACCCGCATTGCCATCCTCCGCAAGAAGGGCCTGAGCGAAGGCTTGTCGGCACCGGACGATGCCTTGGAGTACATCGCCTCCAAGATCTCCAGCAACATCCGGGAACTCGAGGGTGCCTTGATCCGCGTCACGGCATTCGCCAGCCTCAACCGCCAGCCGGTGGATGTTGCCCTGGCTGAGATGGTGCTCAAGGACCTGATCACTGACGACGGCGCCCAGGAGATCACAGCGAAGCAGATCCTGGACCAGACGGCGGACTACTTCAAGCTCAGCATGGAAGAGCTCTGCAGCAAGTCCCGCACCCGTACGTTGGTGACCGCCCGCCAGATCGCCATGTACCTGTGCCGTGAACTGACTGACATGTCACTGCCGAAGATCGGACAGGAGCTCGGCGGCCGCGATCACACCACCGTCATCCACGCTGACCGCAAGATCCGCGAACTGATGGCGGAGCGTCGTGTGATTTACAACCAGGTCACTGAGCTCACCAACCGCATCAAACAGCAGCAGCGCGACTCCTGAAATCCACACCGCGTCCGCCACTACATACCTTATTAACAGGCACATGTGGATAAGCCTGTGGATAGTTAAGGGGACAAGCTCGGTTAATGGGCTTAAAACCCTTAAGCCGCCTGTGGATCGTTAAAAACCGGCCTGGGAGTTGTCCCCATCCACACCCTGTTTAAAACCCAGTTAACGCACAATGAGTGAACAGGGCTTAACCGCTGAACGACGCGGCAGGATCGGGTTATCCACAGTTTCCACAGCAGTTATTAACACTACGAATCCCAAAAAATTGAAATCCCTCAAATAACAATCTCGTTCTGCCACCGTCCCGCCCTGCCAGGGCAGACCACAGACGGACCCCAAAGGCCGCCTGCGGCTGTCCACATACGGAGGGTCCGGCCCGACGGGGATGGGTTAATCGCGGATCTTCCGGCTAAGCTGTCAGCAGCGCTCCCATCCTTGGGTCTGTTTGTAGTTCGCTGAGTGCGGACCATGCAGGTTCCGGTGCCGGATTGCAAAGATTTAGCGGTTTCCACGCAGGAATCCGCGGCTACTACTTGGCAGCAGCAATGAAAGGCGGCACCCCTCCGTGAAGTTCAGAGTCGACCGCGACGTCCTGGCAGAAGCCGTTACGTGGACCGCGCGGTCGTTGTCTCCGCGGCCGCCAGTACCCGTGCTCTCCGGCCTCCTCCTCAAAGCTGAGGCAGGAACGGTCAGCCTCTCAAGCTTTGACTACGAGACTTCGGCACGCCTGGAAATTCCGGCAGATATTGCTGTTGAGGGCACAATTCTGGTCTCGGGACGCTTGCTGGCAGATATCTGCCGCAGCCTTCCATCGGCTCCCGTGGAAGTGGAGACCGATGGCAGCAAAGTGACCCTCACTTGCCGTCGAAGCAGCTTCCACCTCGCAACCATGCCCGAGGCTGAGTACCCGGCACTCCCGGCCCTGCCCACCATCAGCGGCACGTTGCCCGGCGATGCTTTCGCCCAAGCTGTTTCCCAGGTGATCATTGCAGCCAGCAAGGACGACACCCTCCCCATCCTGACCGGTGTGCGCATGGAGATCGAGGATGACCTCATCACCCTCCTTGCCACCGACCGTTACCGCCTCGCCATGCGCGAAGTCCCTTGGAAGCCGGTTACTCCCGGGATTTCCACCAGCGCCCTGGTCAAGTCCAAGACCTTGAACGAGGTAGCCAAGACCCTCGGCGGCAGTGGCGACATCAACCTGGCCCTTGCAGACGACGACAGCCGGCTCATCGGCTTCGAAAGCGGCGGACGCACCACCACCTCACTCCTGGTGGATGGCGACTACCCCAAGATCCGTTCACTGTTCCCGGACTCCACACCCATCCACGCCACGGTGCAGACCCAGGAACTGGTGGAGGCCGTTCGCCGTGTTTCCCTCGTGGCCGAGCGAAACACTCCGGTCCGCCTCGCGTTCACCCAAGGACTGCTGAATCTCGACGCCGGTACCGGCGAGGATGCCCAGGCTTCGGAAGAGCTCGAAGCCCAGCTTTCCGGGGAAGACATCACGGTGGCCTTCAACCCGCACTACCTCGTTGAAGGTCTGAGCGTCATCGAGACCAAGTACGTTCGCTTCTCCTTCACCACCGCCCCCAAGCCGGCCATGATCACGGCCCAGGCTGAGGCGGATGGCGACGACCAGGACGACTACCGCTACCTCGTGATGCCGGTCCGCCTGCCCAACTAACCGGAACGTACCCGCCACCTTCGCAGAAAAGAGTTCGCACTGTGCACATCGGTCTGATCGGCCTCGGAAAAATGGGTTTCAACATGCGCCAGCGCATGCGGAACGGCGGCATCGAGGTCACTGGCTTCGACCGCAATCCGGACGTCACTGATGTTGCTTCCGTAGATGAACTCATCGCGGCTCTTCCCAGCCCGCGGCTGGTGTGGGTCATGGTGCCGTCAGGCGCGATCACCGATGCAGTCGTAACTGAACTCGGTGAGAAGCTCAGCCCAGGTGATTTGGTCATCGACGGCGGCAACTCACGATTCACCGAAGACCAGAAGCATGCTGCGGCACTTGCCGAAAAGGGCATCCGTTTTGCCGATTGTGGTGTTTCCGGAGGTGTCTGGGGTCTCGAGAACGGTTACGGCCTGATGGCAGGCGGCGCCGATGAAGACATCGAACTCGCCATGCCGGTATTCGACGCCCTGCGCCCTGAAGGCGAACGCGCCGACAGCTTTGTCCACGTTGGCGGTGTTGGCGCCGGCCACTACGCGAAAATGGTCCACAACGGCATCGAATATGGTCTGATGCAGGCCTACGCCGAAGGCTACGAACTGCTGGCAGCCAAGGACATCGTGAAGGACCTTCCGGGGACTTTCCGGGCTTGGCAAAAGGGAACGGTGGTCCGCTCCTGGCTCCTGGACCTCATGGTGAAAGCGCTGGACGAGGATCCAGGACTGGCCTCGATTGACGATTACGTCGAGGATTCCGGCGAGGGCCGCTGGACCGTGGAGGAAGCGATCGCCAACGCAGTGCCGGCACCAGCCATCACGGCTGCGCTTTTCGCAAGGTTCGCTTCCCGCGAGGACAATTCACCGGCCATGAAGATGGTTTCTGCCCTGCGCCACCAGTTCGGCGGACACGCCACCCGTCCGGCCAACTAGGCCGCAGGAGTCCTGCAAACGGCGTGTACCTCGAACATCTTTCGCTGACGGATTTCCGCAGCTACGCACAGGTTGACCTGAAACTCGGCCCGGGCGTGACTGTCCTGGTAGGTTCCAATGGAATCGGCAAGACCAACCTCATGGAAGCCATTGGATATTTGGCGACGTTGAGCTCCCACCGCGTCAGCACGGACGCGCCTTTGCTCCGTTTCGGTGCGGAACGCGCCATGATCCGCGCCAAGCTGGTCCGCGGGGAACAAGCCACGGTTATCGAACTGGAAATCAATGCCGGGCGGGCCAACAGGGGCCGTATCAACCGCGGAAATCCGGTGCGGGCCAGGGACATCCTGGGGATCTGCCATACGGTGTTGTTCGCGCCGGAGGACTTGGCGCTGGTCAAGGGCGATCCTTCGAACCGCCGCCGTTTCCTGGATGAGCTGCTGGTCAGCCTGGTGCCACGGCATGCTGCCACGCGGAGCGACTATGACCGCGTCCTGAAGCAGCGCAACGCCCTCTTGAAATCAGCCCGTGCGGGAAAATTCACGGCAGGTCACGAGGCCACCCTGGATGTGTGGGACCAGCACATGGCCAGGGCCGGCGCCGAACTGCTCCACGCCCGGCTTGAACTGGTGGAACGTTTGCGGCCCCACCTGAACAGTGCTTATGCGCAGCTGACTGACGGATCCAAAGAGGCTGGGGCGGTCTACCGCTCAACCATCCAAGGCGTCCTGGACGACGACGGCGGTCCAGCCGACCACGGCACGGAACCTTCGGCGTCGGTTGATGACCTCCGGCTGCTGTCCGTGGATGAACTCACCGAACGCTACATCCAGGCTTTCGCAGCATCGCGGAAAAAGGAACTGGAACGCGGTATCTCCCTGGTGGGTCCGCACCGCGATGAACTGGAATTGGTGTTGGGCCAAGCCCCGGCCAAGGGCTATGCGTCCCATGGTGAAACCTGGTCCATGTGCCTGTCTTTGCGGCTTGCCTCCTACTACGTGATGTTGGATGACGCCCGTACGGGTGGAACCGCTCCGATCCTCATTCTGGACGATGTTTTCGCTGAACTGGACGTCCAGCGGAGGCGTAAACTGGCTGCAATTGTTGCCGGTGCCGAGCAAGTGCTGGTGACTGCCGCCGTCGATGCCGATATCCCCGAGGAGCTGGCCGGACGGCGCGTAACCGTTGTTCCGGGAGGCATCGATGGCGAAGGATAGCCGCGACGGACTTCAACCCGGCCGCGATCCGGATGAGATTGATGCTGCCCAGGCGGCGTTGAACCGCATGCGCGAGGCCGCGGCCGCGCGGGGCGAAGTACGGCAGCGCGCCCCCCGGCCAGGATCTGCCCCCCAACGCAAGGGAATCCGGGATACCAAGGGTTTCGCGAAATTCCATGGCAGCGGCCGGGATCCTCTGGGCCTCGGCAATGTGGTGGGCCGTTTGGTGGCTGAGCGCGGATGGACGTCCCCTGTGGCGGTCGGATCTGTCATGGCGGAGTGGGAAACCCTTGTTGGGTCGGACATCTCCGCCCACTGCACGCCGGAGAGTTTCACGGACACTACGCTCCACGTCCGCTGCGACTCCACAGCGTGGGCGACGCAGCTCCGCCTGCTCAGCTCGAGCCTCCTGGAGATGTTCCGCAACGAACTGGGTGAAGGAGTGGTGACCAGCATCCAGGTCTTGGGTCCATCGGCTCCAAGTTGGCGAAAAGGCGGGCGCAGCGTCAACGGTCGCGGCCCCCGCGATACCTACGGCTAAACGGCGTGCAGGGCGATTCAACGCCCCGGAGTCGTATAGGCCCCCATCGGGACCACCGTAGGGCCATTGCAGATAGGGCCAGCGCCCTCCTATGGCCATATTCAGCTCTCGGCTGCCCCCGTATTTGCAAGGATTTGCGGGTTTCCACGATAGAATTGGCGTAGATCACTGAGCGCCGGTGAAACGTCGTTGGGGTCCTGGATCCACTCTTGTGGCATTGGGACCCCCTACGTCGGAGTAATCGGCGCAATCAGTCACGTGCCCGTTGACGGCTGCGGTTCGCCGCGGACACCACCGGGAACGGCCGACATCGAGTACAGAGGAGTCGAAAGCGCCTGTGGCTAACGACAATGCAGAGACCTTGGCAGTAGAGCCCGAAGAGGAGACTGTTCCCAAGCCTGACACGCCCGCAGAGGCGCCCAGGGAGTACGGTGCCAGCGACATCACCGTGCTGGAGGGCCTCGAAGCGGTGCGCAAACGCCCCGGTATGTATATCGGATCCACTGGTCCCCGCGGCTTGCACCACTTGGTCTATGAAGTGGTGGACAACTCTGTTGACGAGGCACTGGCTGGTTACTGCAGCCACATCGAGATCACCCTCCGGGCCGACGGCGGCGTTCGTGTTGTAGATGACGGCCGCGGTATCCCCGTGGACATTCACCCAACCGAAGGCAAGCCGACGGTTGAAGTGGTCATGACCATCCTTCACGCCGGCGGTAAGTTCGGCGGCGGCGGCTACGCTGTTTCCGGCGGCCTCCACGGTGTGGGTATCTCCGTGGTGAACGCCTTGTCCCGCCGCGTGGACACGGAAGTCCGCCGCCAGGGCCACGTATGGCGCATGACCTTCGCCGACGGCGGCAAGCCGCAGGGCGAACTCGTCAAGGGTGAGGCCACAGACGTTACCGGAACGTCCCAGACGTTCTACCCGGATGGCACGATCTTCGAGTCCACCGAGTTCGATTTTGAAACCCTCCGGGCCCGTTTCCAGCAGATGGCCTTCCTCAACAAGGGCCTGCGGATCACGCTGACCGATGAGCGTCCGGTTTCCCGTGACGGCGATGATGATCTCGATCTCGACGCCGTTGCCACCGAAGGCGAAGTCGCCGCCGAACACCGCACTGTGGTGTACCAGTACCCGGACGGCCTGCTGGACTACGTTAAGCACCTGAACTCGAACAAGAAGGTCGAGATTGTCCACGAGGACGTCATCGCTTTCGAAACCGAGGACACCGAGCGGCACATCGCCGTCGAGGTTGCCATGCAGTGGACCACCGCGTACTCCGAGAGCGTCCACACCTACGCAAACACCATCAACACCCATGAGGGCGGAACGCACGAAGAGGGTTTCCGCGCCGCGATGACCTCGCTCATCAACCGCTACGCGCGGGAGAAGAGCATCATCAAGGAGAAGGAAGACAACCTTACGGGTGATGACATCCGTGAAGGTCTGACTGCCGTTATTTCGGTCAAGCTCTCCGAACCACAGTTCGAAGGCCAAACCAAGACCAAGCTGGGCAACTCCGAGGTCAAGGGCTTTGTCCAGCGGGTTGTCACGGATCAGCTGGGTGACTGGCTTGAACGCAACCCCGGCCCCGCCCGCGACGTCATCCGCAAGGCCATCTCGGCTGCCCAGGCACGCATGGCTGCACGCAAAGCCCGTGATAACGCCCGCCGGAAGAGCCCGCTGGAATCGTTCGGCATGCCCGGCAAGCTTTCCGACTGCTCGTCCAAGGATCCTTCGCGTTGCGAGGTTTACCTGGTGGAGGGTGACTCCGCGGGTGGTTCGGCCAAGCGCGGCCGCAACCCGGAAACGCAGGCCATCCTGCCACTGCGCGGCAAGATCCTGAATGTTGAGCGGGCCCGCCTGGACAAGGCCCTGGGTAACGCCGAAGTCCAGTCCATGATCACCGCCTTCGGCACGGGCATTGGCGAGGACTTCGATATTTCCAAGCTGCGCTATCACAAGATTGTTTTGATGGCCGATGCTGATGTTGACGGCCAGCACATCACCACCCTGCTGATGACGCTGTTGTTCCGCTACATGCGCCCGCTGATCGAAAACGGCTACGTCTATCTGGCCCAGCCGCCGCTGTACAGGATCAAGTGGTCCAACGCAGCCCACGACTACGTCTACAGTGACCGCGAACGTGATGAAACCATCCGCAAGGGTGCTTCCATGAACAAGCGGCTCCCCAAGGACAACGGCATCCAGCGCTACAAGGGTCTCGGCGAGATGGATTACACCGAACTGTGGGACACCACCATGGACCCGGATCGCCGCACACTGCTGCAGGTCACCATGGATGATGCCCTGGCTGCCGACCAGACCTTCTCCGTCCTGATGGGCGAGGACGTTGAATCGCGCCGTAACTTCATCCAGCAGAACGCCAAGGACGTCAGGTTCCTCGATATCTAGGGCTCCGCAAGGGCATCTGAATATTCCCGAACTGACATATACCTGAAACGGAAAACTTAGATTATGAGTGACGAAACTCCCGAAGTCCCGGCGGAAAACACTGCCGACGACGTAGTTCTTGAGGGCGATGTGCTGACCGACCGCGTGGAGCAGGTGGACCTGCAGACAGAGATGCAGCGGTCCTACCTCGACTACGCCATGGCCGTTATCGTCGGCCGCGCCCTCCCGGACGTCCGCGATGGCCTGAAGCCGGTGCACCGCCGCGTTTTGTACGCAATGTTCGACGGCGGTTACCGCCCCGACCGCTCCTTCAACAAGTGCGCCCGCGTGGTCGGCGACGTCATGGGTACCTACCACCCGCACGGTGACATGGCGATCTACGATGCCTTGGTGCGCCTGATCCAGGACTGGACCATGCGGTATCCGCTGGCACTGGGCCAGGGCAACTTCGGCTCACCGGGCAACGACGGCGCTGCTGCACCGCGTTACACCGAAACCAAGATGGCACAGCTGGCCATGGAAATGGTCCGGGACATCGACGAGGAAACCGTCGACTTCCAGGACAACTACGACGGCAAGAACCAGGAACCCACCATCCTGCCGGCGCGTTTCCCCAACCTGCTGGTCAACGGCTCCTCCGGCATCGCCGTCGGCATGGCCACCAACATTCCGCCGCACAACCTGCGCGAGGTTGCCGAGGGCGTGCAGTGGGCACTCGAGAACCCCACGGCCAGCCGGGAAGAGCTTCTTGAGGCGCTGTTGCTGCGCATCAAGGGGCCCGATTTCCCCACAGGTGCCACCATTCTGGGCCACAAGGGCATCGAAGACGCCTACCGTACCGGCCGCGGCTCCATCACCATGCGCGCCGTGGTCAACGTCGAGGAACTCCAGGGCCGTACGTGCTTGGTGGTGACCGAGCTGCCGTACCAGGCCAACCCGGACAACCTGGCCATCAAGATTGCCGAGCTGGTCAAGGACGGCAAGATTTCAGGCATTGCGGACCTCCGCGATGAAACCTCCGGCCGTACCGGCCAGCGCCTGGTGATCGTGCTCAAGCGCGACGCGGTGGCCAAGGTGGTCCTGAACAACCTTTACAAGCACACGCAGTTGCAGGACAACTTCTCGGCGAACATGTTGGCAATTGTCGACGGCGTTCCGCGCACCTTGAGCCTTGACGCGTTCATCCGTCACTGGGTTGCGCACCAGATGGACGTCATTGCACGCCGCACCCGTTACCGCCTGCGCAAGGCCGAGGAAGAGGCGCACATCCTGCGCGCGCTCCTCAAGGCACTGGACATGCTGGATGAGGTCATTGCCCTCATCCGCGCGTCCAACACCACAGAGGCTGCCCGTGAAGGCCTCATGGAGCTCCTGGAGATCGACGAACTCCAGGCCCGCGCCATCCTGGACATGCAGTTGCGGCGACTGGCCGCCCTGGAACGACAGAAGATCCAGGACCGCCACTCCGAGCTCGAGTCGATGATCGAGGAATACAACTCGATCCTCGCTTCCGAGGAGCGGCAGCGCCAGATCATCAGCGAAGAACTCGCGGAGATCGTGGCCAAGCATGGCGATGACCGCCGCACGCACATCCTGATGGGCTTCGACGGGGACATGTCCATGGAGGACCTGATCCCCGAAGAGGAAATGGTTGTCACCATTACGCGCGGCGGCTACGTCAAGCGCACCCGCAGCGACAACTACCGTTCCCAGCAGCGCGGCGGCAAGGGCATCAAGGGTGCCCAGCTGCGAGGCGACGACGTCGTGGAACACTTCTTCGTCACCACCACCCACCACTGGCTGCTGTTCTTCACCAACCTGGGCCGCGTCTACCGTGCCAAGGCCTACGAGCTTGCAGAAGCGGGACGTGACGCCAAGGGCCAGCACGTGGCCAACCTGCTGGCTTTCCAGCCTGATGAGCACATCGCCCAGGTCCTGGACCTCCGGGACTACCAGCAGGCCCCGTACCTGGTGCTCGCCACCAAGAACGGCCTGGTCAAGAAGACGAGGCTCGAGGACTACGACACCAACCGCACGGCCGGCGTCATCGCCATCAACCTGCGCGATGAGGACGAGTTGGTTTCCGCCCAACTGGTCAGCGAGACCGACGATCTCCTTCTGGTCTCACGCAAGGGCCAGTCCATCCGCTTCACGGCCACCGACGACGCACTGCGCCCCATGGGCCGTGCTACGTCCGGTGTGACCGGTATGAAGTTCCGTGAAGACGACGAATTGCTTGCTGCAGACGTGGTCCAGGACGGTTCCTTCGTCTTCATCGTGACCGAGGGCGGCTATGCCAAGCGGACCGCCGTGGACGAATACCGTCTGCAGGGCCGTGGTGGCCTGGGCATCAAGGTTGCCAAGCTTGCTGAAGACCGCGGCGACCTTGTGGGCGCCTTGATCGTGCAGGAAGAGGACGAAGTCCTGGTGGTCATGGAGGGCGGCAAGGTGGTCCGCTCGGCGGTCACCGGCGTGCCAGCCAAGGGCCGTGACACCATGGGCGTCATCTTCGCCAAGCCGGACAAGAATGACCGCATTATTGAGGTTGCGCGCAACAGCGAACGCGGCTTGGAAGTCGAAGAGTCAGAAGACGGACTCGACGATGACGTAACGTTGGCTGCAAACGACGGCGCCTCTGAGGCGACCGTGACGGCCGAAACGGAAAACGACGCAGACCCGGAAACCGAAACGGGCGCGGAGCTGAACGAAGACAACACCGGAGGTAACGAGTGAGTAATTCCGACTCATATCCCAAGCCGAGCACAGGTGTCCCCGGCGGACTCCGGCAGCCCTCGGGCAGCGCACAAGCAGGAACGCCTGCACGGCCCCAACAGCGTCCCGGAACCGGGGCTACCGGAGCCGGCGCCGCTGGAGCACGCCCGGCAACTGGCGCCAATTCCGCGCAGCGGCCCTCCGGAGCTCCCGGACAGCGGCCCGCCCAGGCAGGCCAGCGGCCTGCAGACGCTTCCGGACAACGCCCGGCACAGCCCGGACAGCGCCCTGCCCAATCAGGTCAGCGCCCCGCACAGGGTGCCCCAGGCTTGGTGAAGCCCGCTCCCAAGGCCAAGGTCCGCCGCGCACGTCTCCTGGTCAGCAAGGTGGATCCCTGGTCCGTCCTGAAGATGGCGTTCCTTTTGTCCGTTGCGTTGGGCATCGTCACAGTCGTGGCTGCCATCGTGCTGTGGACTGTGTTGGATCTCACAGGCATCTTCAATCAGGTGGACAGCCTGCTGGGGACCCTGGCGGGATCGGAAGGCAGTGGATTCGAACTGAAGAAGATCGCGTCCCTCGGCCAGGTGGCATCCTTCGCCACCATCATTGCCGTGGTGAACGTGGTCCTGCTGACCGCACTCTCCATGCTTTCCGCAGTTCTGTATAACATTTCCGCAACGTTGGTTGGTGGCGTCGGCGTCACTTTGACCGACGACTAATAAAAACCCGTGGAAATACGCCGAAATTGGCGGAAATTCCTGACGGAAAAGCCTCGATTTGAGATCGGGCCGGGATGTGCTGTACAGTCATATCTCGGCCCGATGAGGCATCGGGGCGTATAGCTCAGGCGGTTAGAGCGCTTCGCTGATAACGAAGAGGTCCCAGGTTCAAGTCCTGGTACGCCCACGGAACCGAAAGAGGTTCAGGTAAAACTGAACCGGAATGAGGTACTTGTGAAGAAGTTGCTTGTAGTTGTAGCAGCGGCAGTCGCAGGTCTCCTGGTCTATAAAAAGGCGCAGGAATCCGAAGCCCGGAAGGACGTCTGGAGCAAGTCAACCGACACGGTCGACTAGCCGAGGAGCCCGGTTCGAACTGGTAAATACCAGGGTGGACATGGGGTATGATTGACGGGTTGCTTCTTATGGGGGCATGGCGCAATTGGTAGCGCACCTGCTTTGCAAGCAGGGGGTTCGGGGTTCGAGTCCCCGTGCCTCCACCATAAGGAAAGTCCCGGTCAGAAATGACCGGGACTTTTGCTTTAACTCCCTAACCCCGCCAACACCCAACAAGGCCGGTGCCACCTTGCCGCGCCCACGACGCGCGCTTCCACCATCGCCACACTTATCCGGGCGGCGCCAGCGAATATGCGTGTCATCAACGAATGCCCGCGGCACCAAGAGGGAGCTCAGCCAGCCGGAACCTGCTGCAAAGCTCGCTCAAGGAACGCTGCCAGCTCGCTGTTCCCCAAGACGGGAGTCACCACACCCAGCTCAAGGGTGGGCTGTGTCTTGGCCCCAGCGCTCTTCAGGGCACCCTGCACTCTGAGGCGTGCTGCGGTTGCGGCCTCTGTATCGCCTCGCTTGTCCGCCTCCAGCATGGTGATGGCCTCCTCCACGCCTCGTCCGTACTCAGCCGCCGCTGCAACCCACGTAGAGCCGTCCTGTGCGAAACCGGGCTCCGCCATCCGTGGCAGGAGCCCGGGAAGCCGCTGAAGCAACCCAGCGCGGTCCTTCAACGCCCCCGAGGGTTGCGTGCCGGCGTCGTACTCCGCCCAGAACTGGTCAATATCGCGCCGCAACTCTGGAGCGGAAGGGGTAAGTTCGTCGTCCTGCCAATCCTGGTTCAGGTCCACGAAGGCCCGTACGGCAGCTTGGACCTCAGGGTCCGGCCCGGCGAGCAAGGCCAACGCGGCGTTCATGGAATTGGAAGCGTTATAGAAGGGGCCATTCCAGGAAAGGTCTGCGTAGTTGAAAATGGCGGGCAGGGAGAGATAGGGCTGGATCATCGGGTTGGTGACAATGCCATGGATGGACCGGTGCAGATCTGCGTCCCTGCCAATGACGGGTGCCAGGAAGAGATGGTCCTGGGAGAAGTCGTTGACCGGATAGTTATCCCAGATGACGATGCTGCGGGAGGCGTCGGGTGTCCCGTAGGTCTCGCCGGCTGTCTCAGCTGACTTCCGGGTAATCCGGTGGGAGACGACGTCTTCACCCGTCCACTGCACCACAATTCCGGGATTCAGTGCTTGGCCGAGTTCGCGCTTGTACGGAGTGCTCGGTGAGCCGTTGTAGAAGGTGGGGACCGTTTCCAAGGGGAGAACGCCGTCCTTGGCTGAGATGAACTTTTCATTCACGTCGTTAAGGAAGGACGCCTGTGCCTTCGCCAGGTTTGCCTGCCCCGCGCCGAATTCCCGGAGGTCTTCCGCGCATTGCACTTTGGTGGCGATGTCGTCCAGGGGAATCACGTACGAACGCACTCCCAGCGCATACAGGGATTCAAGCTTCGCCACCGCGTCCTCAAGGTCGGCCTCGCGCGAATAACAAACGTCGATCCCGGGAGAGAGGGCGTAGCTGAAGCGGACGTGGTTGGCGGCAGCAGCGTCGATCAGTTCCCGCAGCTCCTCGAGCTCCTGGTCGGTGTACAGCTCGCGCCACTTGTCGCGCAGCAAAGGATCGTCCTTGGGTGAGTAGATGTAGGTGTTCATCTTCTGGCTGCCCGCAAATTCAATGACATCCAGACGGGCCTGGTGGGACCACGGCGTTCCATAGAAGCCCTCAATGACGCCGCGGGTTTGCATCAGCGGCCAGTCACTGACGAGGACCGGGGCCACAGAGCCGGCCTTGAGTAACTGCCGGAGGGTCTGGACGGCGTGGAAGACGCCGTCGTTATCGCGTCCGGCGAGAACCGCCGTCGGAATCCCGTCAGGCTGTCCGGTAGCAATCGCATAGCCTTCAGCGCGTCCAAGGGCATCACGGAGGGAGGAGTCCCCGTCCACACCCAAGGCCTTGAGCGCCGGACCCACGGCGGACTCGGTGCCAAGATGGACTGCAGATGACCCGTCGCGCGGGTTGGCAAGCTGCGTCACGACTTCCGCGGTGCCTCCAGCGCCGGTCACGAGGTCCTGCACGGCGGCGGTGGAGGCCTGATCGGTTCCGGGGGGTGCAACTACGTAGACGTGCCCGGTCAACGGAACAGGGTCACCGGTTCCAGTACGGGCATGCTGCGGTACCGGGAAGATGCTTGGAACACCTGCCCCGTTTCCCCCGTGTGCCTGGGTTCCATCAGGACGCCCACGTGAAACAGCGGACCATCCAGCGATAATCAGGGCAGCCGTGAGCCCCCGGCCGCCACCAGCAGCAGGACTGACCGCCGACGCTTGACGGGTGCTTCGCTCAATCAGGTAACCCCTTGGGTATGCCGTCACCGGCTCACGGGAATGCTGAGTCAAGACAACCACACTGTTGGAGCATCAGATAGGGGCTGGAACGCTCCCCCACCCCACTAGTGTTGATCCGTGACCTTTCTCATTGCCGCCCTGGGTGTTCTGGGTGTTGCCTCCTCCGGGCCGCTCATTGCGGGCACCCTCGGAGCCACCTCAGTGACGGCACTGGCGATCGCTTTCTGGCGGAATGCGATCGGTGCGGTGGTGATGGCAGCTCCGGTGGCGTTCCGCGAGCCGAAAGCGTTCGGCAGGATCACCCGGCGGGAATTCGGTTGGTCCACTGTTGCAGCCGTCGCACTGGCGTTCCACTTCGCTTGCTTCATCACCGCCCTTCAACTGACGTCGGTGGCGGCCGCCACTGCCTTGGTGTGCCTGCAATCCGCGTGGATCGCGGTGTTCCAGCTGTTTCGGGGCACACGGCATCGCTGGCCGGTGCTGGTGGGTCTGGGGATCGCTTTCGGCGGCGTGGTCGCCATTACCGGGTTCGATATGGGTTCCTCGCCGGAGGCCCTGCTCGGAGACTTGCTGGCGATTGCCGGCGGCGCTCTGGCTGGTCTGTACACACTCGCGGGCGGGAAAGCCCGCCAATCCATGGGAACGGGCACCTACACCACGCTGTGCTACGGCATGTGCGCAGCGATCGTGGCGGTGTTGGCCCTGGTCAGCTCCCAGCCACTGACAGGGTTCGACGCCGGAGGCTGGCTTGGCATTATTGCCATCACGGTTTGCGCGCAGCTGGTAGGGCACACGGCGTTCAACCACTTGCTGGCCACGATGAGTCCGCTGCTGGTGTCCATGATCATCCTGCTGGAGATTCCGGGCGCTGCCATCCTGGCTGCAGTCTTCCTGTCTGAGACCCTGCCTGCCGGGACCTACGCGGGCTTGGCACTGATCCTGGTTGGCCTGGCCGTGGTTGTTGCCGGGCAGCGGCGGGGACGCACGGCAGGAGATCGACGCGAAGCTGAGCTGGGCACGGACTGAGGATCCGCCGTCGGGCGCTTGTCATCGGCGCTGCGCGCCTAGACACCACCGCGGCGGGCGCCCTGTGCGGCGTTGGCCGTGTGGATGGCCCGGAGGATCTTGGCCGGGAAGTACACCGAGAAGAACACCACCATGGGTGCTTTCAAGGCCATCTTCTTGACGTTGTGGGCTTTGTACGTCCGGTCAAAGCGCTGCACGTAGTAGCGGTAATCGCGGGGTGAATCCTCCAGCCGGCGGGCAGACATCCCGGACACCATCTGCGGCACGTACTGCACCTTGAGGTCGTGCTCGAAGAGGTGCAGGGACAGATCAATGTCCTCATGCATCTCATCCTTGGGATCCAGGCACGCTTCGTCGCGGATGGTCTCCCAAGCGGTGCGGCGAAGGGCCATGTTGGAGCCGAAGAGGAAATGGTACTGGTGCTTGGCCAGGCGCAACATGAGCTGTCGCATCTTGTCGTCCGCCTTGAGGCCGAAGCGGCGCATGGGCATGTCGTAGTAGACCACGGGACCCGTTGCCGCAGCGATCGACGGGTCTGTGAAAGCCTTTTGGACTTGTTCAACCCAGTCCGGCTCCAGGACGGAATCTGCATCGATGCGTCCCACGACCTCGCCCGTGGCGCTGTTCAGGCCATGATTGCGGGTGGGGATCAGGCCCTGGAAGGCTTCCTGGCGCAGGAGAATGATGGGGCTTTCCGGGTATTCCTGCTGCATCTGGCGCACGATCTTGGCTGTGCGGTCCGTGGAAAGGTTGTCCACCACAATGATTTCGTCAGCAGGTACGGACTGGTAGATGGCCGCAATGAGACACTGGCGAATGACGCTTTCCTCGTTATACGCCGGGATGACGATGGACACGCCCGGGGGCACCGGACCATCCTGAAGGGCACCCGCAGAGGGTCTATCGGCTGACATCACTCCAAATCTAACACTCGAGGCAGTGCGTCGGACGGAGGCTTTGGTTACAAGCCGGCAAACACTGAAGGGATCCCGGCGATGACCGGGATCCCTTCAGTTGCTCGACGTGCCGGCCCCTGCCAGGGGCCACATGTCAGTGCTTAGTTCTGTACACCTTTGGGATCGGAGTCCGAGCCCTCAGTGTCCTTGTGCAAGCTTGCAGCGATGTTCTTGACTGCAGTCTTGGCGTCGGTTGCCACCTTCGCAGAGGAGTCCTCAACGTTCTGGAAAGCATCCTTGGTGGCCTGCTCTGCCTCAGCTTCGGCTTCCTCCGGCGTGATGTCCTTGGTGCCGGATTCAGTCACTGCGGCAGCCGTTGCTGATGCTGAGGCGTCAGCCGAAGCCGGGGCAGCCGGAACGGGAGCGGGCGTCGGAGTGACCGGGGAAGGTGTCTTCCACGGATCCTCCACCGGCTTGGAAGCCTTCCATGCGGCAACGCCGGCGGCAGCAGCCGCGGCGATAACAGTCACGATCAGCCAGCCGCGCTTCTTGGGCTTAGGCTGTTCCTTCACCAAAGCGGTGGAAACGGCCTTGGTGGCCTGGTCGGTCACTGCCTTGATCTGCTTGCCGGTGGCCTGCGCCTGCTCCTGGACGCTGTGCACAACGCCGGAATCAACCAGCTTCTGCGCTACGGCGTCAACTTGGGCCGGCGCGTTCTCCAACGCGTGGTGAACGGCTACCGAAGCCTGGCCCAATTGCTCGGACAGCTTGGGCAGGTACTCATCCACCACTTTGTCCCGCGCGTGGCCGAGGGCCGGAGTGGCTTTGTTGAGCGTCTCCTGGATCCTGGGCGTTGCGTCCTCCACTACGTCATGGATCTTCGGCGCAAGGTGCGCCAATCCATCCTGAATCCGCGGCGTAACAACAGCAACGCCGTCGGCAAGGTTGTGCGCAGCGGACTTCAGCCCCTCTTGGATCTTGGGGGAAGCGGTATCAATGCCGTGCTGGATACGCGGAACAGCCCAGTTGACGGCGGCTTCCACGCGGGGTGCTGCCCAGTCGCGGGCGTTGTCCACACCTGCCACAACGGATTGTTCGAGGTCGCGGGCAATACGGTCTGATTTCTTCACAACTACCTCCCGATACACATGCTCGTTTGTTGCTAGCCTACGTCGCTTGTGGAACACCGGCTATTCATCTGCCCGATTCGTCCCGGATTTCACCGAGCGCGGAACCGGCTTTACAACTGCAACGGCGTTGACCCTGCATGGAAGAATGGGGCCATGACCATCGCAACCGCAAAAGCAACGATCCACACGACCCTCGGCGACATCAAGGTTGACCTCTTCGGCAACCACGCGCCCAAGACGGTCGCCAACTTCATTGGCTTGGCCACGGGCGAAAAGTCCTGGAACCACCCCGAAACGGGCGAAGACAAGACCGGGACGCCGCTGTACGACGGCACCATCTTCCACCGCATCATCAAGGACTTCATGATCCAGGGCGGAGATCCCCTGGGCCGCGGCGTTGGCGGACCGGGCTACCAGTTCGACGACGAAATCCACCCGGAACTGACCTTCAACGCTCCCTACAAGCTGGCCATGGCCAACGCCGGTATCCAGATGGGCAAGGGCACCAACGGGTCACAGTTCTTCATCACCACCGTGAACACCGACTGGCTGTTCGGCAAGCACAGCATCTTCGGCGAGGTCACGGATGAGGAATCCCGCAAGGTTGTGGATTCCATTGAGGCCGTCCGCACCGGCATGGGCGACCGCCCCGTTGAGGACGTCGTCATCAACAGCATCGACATCGAACAGCTCTAGTCAGACTCTGAACCTGAGCTCATGAGTTACGGAATCCCGTCGGCAGAGCCGTCCGCTGATATTCCGGTGTGCCCGAGGCACCCGGACAGGCCCTCCTATGTGCGGTGCCAGCGCTGCGGGCGCCCTGCGTGCCCCGAGTGCCAGCGGGCGGCCGCCGTCGGGTTCCAATGCGTTGACTGCGTCAACGAACAAAAACGTACGACGCCGGTTTACCGGTCGCCGTACGGCGGCGCCTTGGCTGTGGGCAAGCCCTTGGTGACGTACGTGATCATTGGCCTGTGCCTGTTGATCTTTGTCCTTCAGTGGATCGTGCCCCGGGATGCGGTCTTCCAGAACTTTGCCTTCGCGAATATCTTCGCCGACAGCCAACCGTGGCGCATGCTCACCGCGGCCTTCCTGCATTCGCAGGGGTTCCTGCTTCATATCGTCCTGAACATGTACACGCTGTGGATCTTCGGACAAGCCCTTGAGCCTTTGCTCGGGCGCATCCGGTTCCTCGCTCTGTACTTGATCTCTGCCGTCGGCGGATCAGTGGGCTACCTGGCCCTGACTCCGATGCTCCCGCCCGTTGCCGTTGTGGGTGCATCCGGGGCCATCTTCGGCCTGTTTGGCGCCATGCTGGTGGTGCAACGTCACCGTGGCGGTGAAACCAAACAACTCTGGGTCCTGATCGCCATCAATGGAGCCATCGGTTTCTTCGTTCCCAGCATCGCGTGGCAAGCGCACTTGGGAGGCTTGATCACCGGCGGACTGGCAGCTGCCGTTATCGCCTACGCACCAAAGGGCAAGAACCAAGCCCTACTGCAGGCCGGCGGGCTGATCCTGGTGGCTGGCTTGTTGGCCGTGGTCACGTGGTTCCGCGTCACTGCTGGATAGCCGTTCGTCGGCATAGTTTCCCTGTCCGCAGCCGGCCTGGCCTTTTTAGCCTGCAACCGGCATCACCGGCTGCCGCAGGATGGTCTTGAGCTTCTCCGGTGCGGTGCGGCGCGGATCGCCGAGATAGATTTCATGGTGCTTGCCGGTCATAGCCAGTGATTGACCGGGAATGAAACTGTTGTGCATCTCCTCAAGCACGGGTGCCTCGTCATCGTAGGACCCAATGTGGAGCGTCTGCACGCTCATGCCTTCCTCCAACGGCTCCAATCGGAGTTCCTCCAAGACCGGGGCCTCCCCCTTTTGGGCCACCACCTCGCGTGCTGCATCAAAATGCTCATGCGTGATCCACTCCGGGATCAGGTTCATCAGCGTCCAGTCCCACTGTGACTTATCCCTGGCGCTGGTGAAGGACTCCATGTCATCGGCCCACCAGAGGGCCTCCAAAGGCATCACACCATAATCCTTGTCCAGCTGGTTCTTACTGAAGAACTTCAGCTTGTAGGCCACCGGATACAGCGTGGTCAGAGCGTCCTTGTAGGCCTGGGCGCTGTTGGGGTCTCCGTGGCCGTCAATCATCAGGAACTGCAGCGGCGGGACTGTCACTACCGAGAACTCGCCGTGCTTGGCGCTGTAGGTGGGGATCAGTTTTTTGAAGTCGCTCTTCATGCCACCACCGTACGCCCAAGGGCAGACCGCATCGTTGTACCCCGTTACGCCCAGCGGCAATGGTGGCTATCCGCAGTGTTATCCACAGCTGTTATCCACACTGTGTGTAACTTACATGCGTGTAGTTAGACCCGCTTCCGGTCGTTGGAGCCGTCAGATCGGCAGATATCCCCCGAAAGGCATGAATTTCTCCACACCTGTGGATAACTTTGTCCCCGTTAGCCCCGTTTATGTGGACAAGTGGGATGATTTTGGGTCCCATGTGGACAACCCTGTTAATTACGTCCCACGGCCGCGACTATCAACAGGCTTATCAACATTGTTAATAACTTACACACGTGTAGTTCAGGGCATCCCAGGTGCTCTGAGTCCCGGCATCGAGGGGATTTCCGCTGAGAAACCCACAAGTTTTCCCCACCTGTGGATAACTTGTGCGTAGGTGGCTGTTATTAAGTGGGTAACTTCCTGGCCACCTTGGTGCCTGCCGGGCGATCAACGGGTCAGTGTGTCTGTGGAAGGCCGGAGTGGATGGGCCGCCGATGTGCCCCCGAAGCAACCCAGGGCAAATCCGGCAATCCTGGAATGTTGAACATTCGGTGAAGCTTGGGGCACTATCCACAGCCCAGTACACAGTGGGTAAAACTATCCTTACCCGGGATGTGTGGCCAAAATTGGTGCCAGCCCAACGATCCAGGGCCAATTTCCGTGGATGTCCACAGAGTTTATCCACGCCTGTGGATAAAGTTGCGCACTTCTGTGGACAAGGGCTGGGGATTGCCGCACCACGGATTCACGCCCACGCTGAGCCGGTGGCTCAGGCCCATACCCCCGATGACCCGCGGCGATGGCTGTCCATCAGATGGGTGTCAATGATGCCGATTGCTTCCATGAGGGCATACATGGTGGTGGGCCCAACAAAAGCGAAGCCCTTCTTCCGGAGTGCCTTGGACAGAGCGATTGACTCAGGAGATGTTGTGGGAATGTCCGCATGGGTGCGGGGTGCCGGAGTGGTCTTGGGCTGGAAAGACCACACGAAGTCCACCAGTCCGCCTTCCCCGCGCAGCGCAATGGTGGCCTTGGCATTGGTGATGGCTGCACGGATCTTGAGGCGGTTTCGGACAATCCCCGCATCCAGCATCAGCCGTTCGACGTCCTCATCCGTGAAGGCTGCAACGCTCTCCGGATGGAAGTCCAGGAACGCATTCCGGAATGCTTCCCGTTTCCTGAGAATGGTGGCCCATGACAGGCCCGCTTGGAACGCTTCCAGGCTGATGCGTTCGTACATGCCCTGCTCATCGCGGACAGGCATTCCCCACTCGTGATCGTAATAAGCCTGCATGAGAGGGTCCGATGCAGCCCACTGGGGGCGGGCAAGGCCATCCTCACCGATGACGGTGCCGTTGTCCGGGCTCATGCATGCTCCTCCGCGGCCGGGGCTCCTGGAACCCGCGGCCAGTTGTTGTAGCGTCTGGGGATATTCTGCCGGGCGGCTCAGACATTCTGCGCCTTAGGACATTCCAGTTACCCTCATGGTGATGTTGATCCGTCCGTGCGACAGGCCGCAATCCTCGGGAGCCGTTCCGGGAAAGACCTTGGGAATGCCGTGATAGGCAAACCTGGATGGCCCACCGAAGACGAACAGGTCTCCGGAGCGGAGTTCCACATCCGAGTACGGCTTGGTCCGGGTCTCGGTGTTGCCGAAGCGGAAAAGGCAGGCCTCGCCGATGCTGAGGGACACTACGGGAGCCCCGGAGCGTTCGTCTTTGTCCTGATGCATACCCATGGCTGCGCCGTCGTCGTAGAAGTTCACCAGCGCGGCGTCGGGCGTGTAGTCCGAGGCCAGATCGGCCAGCGACCCATCCGGGTTGGCTCCGGACGCATAGGCGTCCGCAACAGCCTTCCGGCCCAAACGAACCATCCAGTCCGGGAAATCGAGCACGGGACGGCCGTTGACGTCGGTGGCTTCCCGCGTGTACTTGTACGGTTGCCAGTGCCACCCAAGGCATACGGTACGTACCGACATCCGGCGGCCGCCCGGAAGTGTTGCCGCCCGCAAAGGCACCGGACCCTGGGTCCATTCACCAAAGCGCCCCACAATCCACCGCTGCTGTTCGGCGCTGAGCCAGCCGGGAACATGGACCGCACCCGGGGCAATCAGCCGGGGTCCGGCGTCGTGTGCTTTCGGCTGAACCAGCTCCAACGGGAACAAGGCGTCATCGCTCACGCCGCTGCCTCCAAAGTCAGCAGCGCGCGTTTTGCCTCCGGTCCCCCGAGGTAGCCGCCAAAGCTGCCATCCGATTTCACTACACGATGGCAAGGGATGATAACGGGAAGCGGATTGGTGGCACAGGCGGTTCCGACAGCCCGGACCGCATTGGGGCTGCCCGCTGCCAAAGCAACGTCCGCGTAGCTTTCGGTGCGACCGTAGGCAATCCGGGGCAGGTGCTGCAGCACATTCAGCCGGAACCCGCGGGAAAGGCGGAAGTCCACGGTGAGATCGAACTCTGTCCGGGTGCCGCCAAAATACTCGTCGAGCTGCCGCGCAGCACTGTCCAACCGTGCCGGTGCCTGAAGAATGCGGGGGCTGATGGTGTCGGACAAGCGCTGCAGGACTTCGGTGTGGTTTTCCACCTCAAAGGCCACGCGCACGATTCCCCGGTCAGTGGCAGCCAAGAGGAGTTTCCCCACAGGGGAATCCACCACTGTGTAAGCCACATCCAGGGTGTGGGTCAGTTGGGCATCGCGGGCTAGCCGGGCGCACAGGCTCGTAAGCGCGGGTTCCAGGCCGGCGTCGAGGGGTTCCAGGAGTGACAAGACGTCCGCGTGGTCAGGGCTTGATTCAAGGGTCATCGGATTTCTCCCTTCGGAAGTGAATGTGCCAGCGCCGGAAGGTCAGCCAGCACGCTGCGGAGTGCTTTGACGCCGTCCGCCCCTGCGCGTCGCGCAGCCTCAGGAGTACCTCCCAGGAGTGCGGCTACGTCGTTATAAGGAAGTCCAGCCAGGTAGTGATACGCCACGGCCTGCCGTTGTTTGGGTGGAAGCTGGGTCACCGCGTCCAGTAACTCGGCGTGGTCCTCACCGGGAATGCCAAGGTGCGAAGCGTGCTCGGGCGGGGAATCCACCGGGACGGCCCGACGGTTGCCGGCCCGCAGGTGGTCGACGCATTTTCGGTGCGCTATGGTGACCAGCCAGGCCTGCACGTTGGCGTCGTGCGGGAGGTCAGGATAAGCCTGGAGGGCCGCGAGGAAGGTATCGGACCAGGCGTCATCAGCATCGTGCACGCCCAGGACCGCACGGCACACCCGAAGGACGGTGGCGCCTTGTTCCTGCACTACCGATTCGAAGGGTCTTTTGCTGGTCGCTTGCCGAAGCTCCATCAGAAAAGCTTTCCTTCTTTCACAGCCGCCGGTTCTTCCAGTTCAAGAAGGAAGCGTTTGTTCCGGAGGCCACCGGCGTACCCGGTCAGTTGACCCTTGCGTCCCACCACGCGGTGGCAGGGAATGATGATGCTGATGGGATTGCGCCCGACCGCGGAGCCCACGGCCTGGGCCAGATGAGGATCGCCCAACTCAGCGGCCAACTCGCCGTAACTGACTGTTTCTCCGAAAGGGATATCTTGGAGCCGCGTCCAGACCTTCTCCTGGAAGGGGTTCCCGCGTGCCTCATGCGGGACGCCAAAAACGGTGCGGTGGCCACCCAGATACTCGTCCAGCTGGTGCCGGGTCCGGGCGAACACAGGATCCTCGAGCCCTACAGGAACACCGAAGTAGTCGGGCGGAGGCATATGCCAGTGGCCCTCGTAGAAGATGCCCGTCAAAAATTCCCCGCGGGCAGTCATCGTCAACTGCCCCAACGGGGAATCCATGGTGGTGTGCCGGATGCTCATATCTTGTAGACGTCCACGGGCACGGAAATGTGAGGTGCGGCTTTCCTAGGAGCGCCAGCGCGTGGTCATCAGGAAGCCCACAATGGCGATTCCGAAGCCGGCCACGATGTTCCATGAGGCCCAGTCGCGGACCGGGAATTGTCCCTCGGTGATGTAGAAGGTGATGATCCAGAGGAGGCCGAGGATCATCAGTCCGAACATGACGGCTTTGTACCAAACCGGGTTCGGCTTGTACTGCTGCGCTGCGGAAGCCTGCTGGTCCTGACGGGCAGGCCGCTTGCGGGGCTTGGACTCGGGCACGGATCCTCCTTGGCTGTACGTTGGTACCCGTTCCAGCCAGCCTTGATATCCTGCAGGAAGGAAAATTCCAGCGGTTAACGGCCACGCGGCGTTCCGGGTTGGTTCTAGCTGTCAAGTCTAGCCGCAACTCGGGGTCCGCCCGCCGCGCCCGCGCCCGATCCGAGGAGACGCTGTGGCGCATCAGCAGACGACGGCGGCTTCCGCCGTGCCGTCCGGGCGCCGGGGGCAGGAACGAACTCCCCGCAAGCGCCTCCGCGCTTCGGACGTCGTCCGAAAACTCAGCCAGATCCTGGGTGAAATCCTCATCACGGGCGGTGTTGTCCTGTTGCTGTTTGTGGGCTGGCAATTGTGGTGGACCAACGTTGAGGCAGACGCCAAACAGACGGAAGCCATTCAGAACTTCGCCCAGCAACTCACAGGGCCCGTTACTCCTGCAGAGGCCGCGAACCCGGCGGACTACGGGGACCCAGTCGTGGGAACAGCCCCTGCCAACGGGGAAACGATCGGGATCATGTACATCCCGCGCTTCGGCGCCGACTACACCCGTCCCATCATCGAAGGAACCGGCTCGGACGTCCTGGACACGCTGGGCCTGGGACACTACGGAAGCACCAGCATGCCCGGCGCAGTCGGGAACTTCGCGGTGGCCGGCCATCGGCAGACACACGGAGCGGTCCTGGACAGCATTCACACTCTGGTTCCCGGGGACAAGATCTACGTTCAGACTGCCGATGGGTACTACACCTACGTCTTCCGCAACAACCAGATCGTGCTTCCCAACCGCACTGATGTGTTGCTGCCCGTGCCCACCCAGACGGGCGTCGCGCCGGAGGAGAGAATCCTGACCATGACCAGTTGCAACCCGCGTTTCGGTTCGCAGGAACGCATCATCGCCTACTCCGTCATGGAGGGCTGGCAACCGGCCTCAGCGGGACCGCCGTCGGACATTGCCGCCCAAGTAGCCCAGGCCCAAGGAAAGGGGTAGCGGATGTACGCGTGGATTTTCCGCAATCTACCGGGACCCGTCTGGGTGCGGATCCTGACCTGTTTGGTATTGGTGGCAGCAGCCCTGGTACTGATGGTCCAGTTCCTCTTCCCCTGGTTCTCCCAATTCACCACTTTGACTGACTCAACGATTGGTTTAGTGCAGCAGCCATGAGCACAACAAAAATTCTTGTAGTAGATAACTACGACAGCTTCGTCTACACCTTGGTGGGATACCTCCAGGAACTCGGTGCGGAGACCACCGTGGTCCGCAACGACGACGTGACACTTTCCGAGGCCACTGAGCTCGCAGCAACGCGCGACGGCGTCCTCGTCTCGCCGGGTCCCGGCACCCCAGCCGAAGCCGGCGTCTGCATCGAGCTCATCAAGTGGTGCGGCGACAACAGCAAACCGATGTTCGGCGTCTGCCTCGGCCACCAGGCCCTGGCCGAAGCGTACGGCGGTGTGGTGACCCATGCCCCTGAACTCATGCACGGCAAGACGTCTCCGGTGCAGCACGAAGGCAAGAGCGTTTTTGCCGGGCTCCCCTCGCCCGTCACGGCAACGCGCTACCACTCACTCGCTGCGGTTCGCGATTCCATCCCGGACGTCCTGGAGATCACCGCCGAAACCACCAACGGCGTAGTGATGGGCTTGCAGCACAAGACCGCACCCCTCTGCGGTGTCCAGTTCCACCCCGAATCGGTCCTCACAGAAGGTGGCTACCAGATGCTCGGCAACTGGTTGGAGTCCCTGGGGATGGCCGGAGCGGCCGAACGCGCCTCCAAACTGAGCCCACTGATCAAGCAGTAGGTTGCGGGCTGCGGCGGTCGGCAGCGACCGCCGCCCTCCGCGTGCTAGCTCGTTCCTCGCTTTGATGCACGCTTCCGGGCGCCGGCCCGCTGCCTTCGGTCCGGCTATTTCTTGGTGGCCGTCGGTTTGGGGGTCGGCTTGTCCGTCTCCGTGGGTGTCGGAGTGGGGGTCGGCGTCGGGATGACGGGGGCCTTCGCCACCGTGATGGTGACGGTCTTACCCTGATCGACTTCCGTATTGAACGTCTCGCTCTGGGCGGTTACCGTTCCTGCAGCGACCTCTGAGTTTTCCTGCTCAACCACTACCATGGGCAAGCCATTGGTCTTGAGCGAGGCTTCCGCTTCAGCCAGCGGCAGTCCGATCAGCTGGGGCATGAGTACCTTGCCCGAGGAGACCTGGAGCTCCACCTTGGAGCTGATGGCGATGGCTCCGCCAGGGGCCGGGCCGGTGTTGATGACCAGTCCCACAGGCACAGTGGCACTGTGCGTCCGGACAGTCACAATATCGCCGGTGATGCCCAGCCTGCGCAGGGCGTCGCGGGCGTCCGGCTCCGTACGGCCCACGATGTCGGCCGGAATGGTCACCGAGTTGGGTCCGCTGGAAATCTTGAGGACAACTTCGGCGTCCTGGTCGAGCATTGAACCAGCGGTGGGTGATGTTCCGATGGTCATGTCCTTGGCCACCGTGTCGCTGGCTTCGCGCACCGTTTTAGGCACCAGCTTGGCTGAATAGAGTTCCTGGATGGCCTGGGACTCGGACATGTTGGCCACCACGGGCACAGCGATCTTGGCCGGCACCGGCGGTTGCGCGTTCATGAGGTTGTAAAGCCAGAACCCGCCGCCTGCCAGCACAATGAGAGTGAAGATTACCAGGGTGGCAATCCAGGTACGACGCCGGTTGTTCTGAACCGCTGTCCGCTCGCGTTCCGGTGGGAGGCCCAGGGGAAGTGGCTCTTCCGACTGCCGCTCAGCGGGTTCGTCCTTGTACTCTGCTTCCTTGAACTGGTCAGCGGCAAGAAAGCCCACCGCTGTGGAGCTCAGGAGTTGGGTGGCCGGGTCCTCTTGGTCCACGAGGTCGTTCGGATCTGTGGGCGCCTCGCTGGCCGGGACAGCCGGGACGGGAATGCCGTTGCTTGCCGCGCGCAGGGCGCGGCGGAAGGAGGCAGCGTCCTGGAAACGGTCTGTCCGGCTCTTTTGCAGGGCCTTTGCCAGGACTGAGTCGAGGGCTTCGGAAACATCGGGGTTGTGGGCGCTGGGCATGTCCGGGATTTCGCGGACGTGCTGGTAGGCCACCGAGACCGGGCTGTCGCCGACAAACGGCGGCCGGCTGGTCAGCAGTTCGTAGAGGAGGCACCCGGCCGAGTAGAGGTCGCTGCGGGCGTCTACGGTTTCGCCGCGGGCCTGCTCCGGTGAAAGGTACTGTGCCGTGCCTACGACGGCCTGGGTTTGGGTCATGGTGGCAGCGGAATCTGCCATGGCGCGTGCAATGCCAAAGTCCATGACTTTGACGTCTCCGGTGTCGGCACAAACCATGACATTGGCCGGCTTGATGTCACGGTGGACAATGCCCGCGCGGTGGCTGTACTCCAGTGCAGCAAGGACACCGAGGGTGAAGCCGATGGAACTCTCTACCCCCAGCTCGTTCGCCTTGATCATGTCCCGCAGGGTGCGGCCGGCCACGTATTCCATCACGATGTACGGGACCCGGACGTCCTCGCCGGGACCTCCGGGGACCGAGTACTCGCCGGTATCGAAAATGGCCACGATGGAGGGATGGTTCAACGCCGCAACGGCCTGTGCCTCACGTTTGAACCGGGCTTGGAACTGCGGATCGCGGGCCAGATCTGCACGCAGGATCTTGACCGCGATGGTCCGGCCCAGCAAAGTATCCGTTCCGCGGTATACGTCCGCCATGCCACCACGACCGATCAAATCACCCAGTTCGTAGCGTTCATTGAGGATGCGCTGTGAAGACACAGGTGTGCTCTCCTCTCGATGCGCGGGACCTTGGCGTGGTGTAGACATGGGACTCAGTTAGTTGCTCGGGCTGCCGGTGCCACTGGGGCTGGCGCTCGAGGATCCGGGGTTGGTGGGTACAACGGCCTTGGACAGGAAGTAGGTCACTGTAGAACCTGCGGGAACCTCAGCTCCGGCTGCCGGCGAAGACCTGACGAACGTGCCTGCTTGTTGGCCTACGGCTCCGTTCACGGGATCCCCGGCTACCCACCGCAGTCCCGCGCCCTCAATGGCCGCGCGAACCTGTGACTCGCTGGCTCCCACGCTGATGGTGGGGACGGCGACCGCCTCAGGTCCCTTGGAGTACTGAACCGTGATGGTTTGTCCCGGGTCAACAGGTCCTGTGGGGTTGATGTCTACCACGGTTCCTGGAGCAGCCGGGTTGAAGACCTCCACACCGTTGACGCCGAGGCCCAAATCGCGGAGTTCCGCACTGACGGTTTGGAATGGTTGACCCAGGTACTGCTCGGGGATCACGTTGATCTTCTGGGGCGTTGACTGCGTCGGCGACGGTGCCTCGGACGTAGGAGGAGGTGTCGTCGCTGTTGGCGTAGCCGAGGTCGACGTCGGGCTGGCACTCCGGCTGGTGCTGGCAGTGGTGGACTGGCTCGGGCTGGGAGTCGGCGAGAAGAACCCGGACTGGGTAATCAGGAAACCAACCAGCGCGAACAGCACCAGCAGGATCAAGGCAACCATCGGCCAGGTCCAGGGGCTGCGCTTCTTGCGTTCCGGCTCGCCATCGTCGAAGTTCTCGTCGTCGGTGTAGACGACCTCCTCTTCGTCGTTCAGCTGACGCTCTGCCTCCAGGGCATTGGCGCGTGACAGCGGATTGTCGGACGAGGCCGCAGCCGCTCCCACAGCAGCTCCGGCTGCACCGGCGCCCAGCACCGGAAGTGCGGAGGTCGCCGTCGACGATTGCTCTTTACCGTAAGGCGAGGTGACGACGCCGGTGGGGGCCGTTGCGGTGTCTACAGGCGCCGTGATGGGTCCGGTAGTGGATTCGAACAGCAGCATGCCGGGTACGGCCGCATGGGCTGTGGCGATGTCGCCGTTGCGGATGGCGTCGGCGGCTTCGGCCAGCTTGATTGCGTTGGCAGGACGGTTCTTGGGATCCTTGGCCAGCATGGACATCAGGAGGGCGCGGACTGGTGTCGGCAAGGTCTCCGGCAGGGGCGGCGGCGCGTCGTTGACCTGCGCCAGGGCAATGGCGATCTGCGATTCGCCGGAGAAAGGACGGTGGCCGGTGAGGCACTCGTAGCCGATGACACCCAGTGAGTAGATGTCCGAGGAACCCGTGGCGGTCTGGCCGGTTGCCTGCTCAGGAGCCAAGTACTGGGCAGTGCCCATGACCTGGCCGGTCTGGGTCAGCGGAACCTGGTCTGCCAAGCGGGCGATGCCGAAGTCGGTGACTTTGACCCGGTTGTCCGGCGTGATCAGCAGGTTGCCCGGCTTGATGTCGCGGTGGACCAGTCCCTGGGCGTGTGCCACGGCAAGTGCGCGGGCTGTCTGCGCAATGATCGAGAGTGTCATGTCCGGAGACAGCACCTGCTCCCGCTCGAGGATTCCGCTCAAGGGGTGACCCGGAACGAGCTCCATGACCAAATAGGCAGAGCCGGCTTCTTCGCCGTAATCGAAGACGTTGGCGATGCCCACGTGGTTGAGGAGGGCGGTGTGCCGGGCCTCGGCACGGAACCTCTGGAGGAACCCGGGGTCACCCGTGTATTCCTCTTTGAGCACCTTGATGGCGACGATCCGGCCGAGGATCTGGTCCTTGGCCTTCCAGACCTCGCCCATGCCGCCAATCGCAATGCGACTGGTCAGTTGGAACCTGCCGCCGAGTGTGATTCCCGAAGTAGGCCTCACTTATTCAACACCGCCTCAAAAATCTTCTTTGCGTTCGGACTGGTTAGCTGGGCACCGCTGAGCACATCCACACCTTCCATGACGATGGTGACGGCTACTTGCGGGTCGTTTGCCGGGGCGAACCCGGTAAACCATGAGTTGTTCAAACCTGAATCGCCGAGTTCCGCGGTACCGGTCTTGCCGGCCACCTTGACGCCGGACACCGCCGCGCCCTTGGCAATGCCGTTGTCCACCGCACTGGTCATCCACTCGGTGATCTGGGCCGCGATGGGCTGGGTGGTGCTGGTACGGAGAGCCTCGGGCCTGAGTTCGCTGATGACACGGAGGTCAGGAGCCCGGACCGTCTTGATCAGGTTCGGCTTCATTTGCACACCGCCATTGGCGATCGCGGCAGTCATCATGTTGATCTGCAGCGGGGTGGCCTTGACGTCGCGCTGGCCCACGGACGACTGTGCGAGCTGGGCCTGATCGAGGTCCTCCGGGAAGATACTGGGCGCCTGCTGGAGCTTGAGCTGATCGCCGAAGGTCTCTCCGAAGCCGAACTTCTGCGCCTGTTCGCGGATGGCATCCTGGCCGAGGTCCAGCGCAATGCTGGCAAACGGAGTATTGCAGGACTGCTCCAGGGCAAAGGCGAACGACGCCGTCTCCCGGACGTTGCAGTTACCACCGGCGTAGTTGGGCAGGCTGGCACTGGAACCGGGCAACGGCAGGCTGCTGGGGTTCGGCAGCTCGCTGTCCTTGTTGTACTTGCCTGAGTTCAGCGCAGCAGCTGTGTCGATGAGCTTGAAGACCGAACCCGGCGAGAGCAGGTTGCCTGTGGGGCCGCTGACGTTTTGGTTCAGGTTGATGCCAGGGACCTGGTTCAGCTCGGCGTAGCTTGCTTCTGCGGCGGCCGTGTCATGGGTCGCAATCAAATTGGGGTCGTAGGACGGTTTGGACACCATGGCCAGAACGGCGCCGGTCCTGGGGTTGGTCACCACGATGGATCCACGCTGGCCATCGGGGATGAGATCGAAGGCCAACTTTTGAATTTCGGGATCCAGGGTCAGCTCTACAGATGCACCCTTGGGCTCGTTGCCCAGGAACATCTGGCTGATGCGGTCCAGGAAGAGCTGGTCCGAGTTGCCGGCGAGGGTGTCCTCCATGGAGAGTTCCAAGCCAGTGGAACCGAAGCCCTTGGAGAAGTAACCGGTAATGCCGGCGTAGAGCTCAGGCTGGTTGTACTTGCGCTGGAACGCGCAGGACTCTGTGCCGGCAACAGACTCAGCCACCGGCTTGCCGCCGACGATGATGGCGCCGCGGTCGTTGCAGAACGAGGCAAGGATGGCGCGCTGGTTCCAGGGATTGGCGTTGAGGTCGTCCGCGCCAATGACCTGGACATAGCTGATGGCGCCGAAGATCAACGCAAACATGGCGACGGCGGCCATCCAGGAGCTGCGAATAGCCTGGTTCATTGGTGCTTCACCGCCTCTGTTGGTGCGCTGGGTGTCTGTCCTGTGGTCGGTTTACGTGCGGGCGCGCTGCTGCTGGCAGGGGGTTTGCCCACCATGGGAGTGGTGTCCACCGGCCCGCGGGCCGTGTTGGAGATCATGAGCAGCAAGCCGACGATGATCCAGTTGGCCAGGAGCGAGGAACCACCGGCTGCCAGGAACGGCGTGGTCAGGCCCGTCAACGGAATGAGCCGGGTGACACCGCCGATGACGACGAAGCACTGCAGGGCGATCGCGAAGGACAGGCCGCACGCCAGAAGCTTCCCGAAGGCATCGCGGGTGCCCAGTGCAGCGCGGAAGCCACGGGTAAAGAGCAGCAGGTAGAGCATCACGACGGCGAAGAGGCCGATGAGGCCGAGTTCCTCGCCGATGAGGGCCACAATCATGTCGCTGTTGGCGAACGGAACCAGGTCCGGGCGGCCTTGGCCAAGGCCAGTACCCACCAGACCACCGTCGGCCATGCCGAACAGGCCCTGCACAATCTGTCCACTGCCGCCGGGCGACCTGCCGAAGACCTCCGGGGTGAAGGCATTGATCCAGCTGTCGATGCGGAAAGCCACGTGCGAGAAGATCTGCGAGGCAATGAATCCGCCGCCGAGGATCAGCAACAGGCCAATGACAACCCAGGAGATACGGCTGGTGGCCACGTAAATCATCACGATGAACAGGCCGAAGAAGAGGATGGAGGAACCGAGGTCACGCTGGAAGACCAGGACCCCGATACTGACCAACCAGGCGGTGATCATGGGCCCGAGGTCCTTGAACCGCGGGAATTGCATGGGGCCGATCTTCCGGCCGGCCAGGAGGATGAGATCCCGGTTGGAGGAAAGGTACCCGGCAAAGAATATGGCCAGCGTGATCTTGGCGATCTCACCTGGTTGGAACGTCATGGGGCCAACACGGATCCAGACGCGGGCACCCAGGATTTCACCGGCGGAAATGCCCGGTATCAAGGGGAGGATCAGCAGGAACGCACTGGCTGCCAGTGAGATGTACGTGAAGCGGCGCAATATCCGGTGGTCCTTGAGGAACCAGATCACGGCGATGGACACTGCCATGGCAATCAGGGTCCAGCGGAGCTGGTTGTTGCCAGTATCGTCACCTGGACCGTCCATGCGGTGGATCAGGGCAAGCCCCAGACCGTTCAAGGCCACGACAATGGGAAGTATTACCGGATCGGCATACTTCGCGCGGAGCCTGAGGACCATGTGGAAGGCAAAAGCCGCCACAGCCAGCAAGCTCGACTGGAACCAGAAGTCCCGGTCCAGGCCGACGTCGGAATTTATGCTCACCAAGGCACTCGCGCCAACGCCTACGGCAAGGGCCAGCACGATGAGGACAAGCTCAACGTTCCGGCGTGGTTTGGGAGCAGTTTCAGTCTGTATCACTTGGCCGCCTCACAGGGAGTCGGGACGGGCGAAGGCGTCGCAACGGCCGCAGTACTCGGTACGGGCACGGTGCTGGTGGGCGACGGCGTGGCTGTCGCTGTCGCCGGAGCAGTGGTGGGGCAGTTGGCTGAGGCGCTGCCGGTGTTCTTCAGGTTCTCCACAATGGCCTGTGCGTCGTCGAGGTCACCTGCGGGAACCGTCTGGCGTACGCTCTGCTGACCGTATTCCGGCAATGAATCCACCTTGATATCGGTTACGGCTTCGAGCCGGGAGAGCTGGATGGGGCCGAGTCGCTGCGAGATGCCATTGAAGATAGCGACGCGCTGGTCGTATTCGCCCACGTAATAACGGGTTTGGGTCCACGCGTAGCCAAGCCACAGGCCAACGACGACTCCCACTACAACAACCGCTGCGACGGCGGGCATCAACCATCGGACGCGGCGCCGTGCAGGTTCCTCGACGTCCAGTCGATCCTGTTCGGCCTTGTGGGTGAGGACGGTGGCAGCCCTGCGGGCAACCGTCCGGCCCGCGACAGTAGGGATGGAGCCGGTCTCCGCAGCTGTTGCCGCAGCGCCAACCAGCTCATGGGGGCGGCTGGCCAGTTCTTCGCGCAGGACCTCGGCGGACAGGTGCTCGCCCAAGTGCGGATCCGTGGTGATGGGGGGTTCTTTGGACTCATCCGAGGATGTGGAAGCCTCACCGGATTCGTCGTCTGTGGCGCTGGGGTCACTGGCGCTGAACGAGGATCCAGCTTCGGCCTCCCTCGCGGCCTTCTCCTTAGGCTCGGCCGGCGTGTCCTCAGCCAACTTGGTGGCGGAAGGACCCTCAGTGGGCTTGGAAGCGGTGACCGCTTCGGGCTCGTCCACCGCGGCAAGCGCCGCAGCCGGAACGACGTCGACGGCGGCCGTGTTGACGTCGTCGTCGGTCTCTTCCACGATCTCCAACATCACCACGGTGACGTTGTCCGGGGCGCCGGCTTCCAGCGTGAGATCAACCAGGATCTCAGCGCATTCGCGAAGGTCTTTGGTCTCCCGAACCATGCGCTCCACCACGTGCCCGGCCACATAGTTGAGGCCATCGGAGCAGAGCAGCCAGCGTTCGCCGGGTTCGACGTCGAGGACGTCCAAGTCCAGTTCCGGACTGGCATCGACGTCGCCAAGGACGCGCATCAGGACGTTTTTGTGGGGATGGGTTTCGGCTTCTTCAGGACGCAGCCGTCCCTCGTCAATGAGCCGCTGCACGAACGTGTGGTCGATGCTGATTTGCTCAAACTTCTTGTTACGCAGCCGGTAGGCGCGTGAGTCACCGATGTGCGCGAAGTGGAGCTTGCGGTCTTCCAGGAGGAGGGCAGTCACGGTAGTCCCCATGCCGGAAAGCTTGGGATTCTGGTGAACAAGCTCGGAAAGCAGTGAGTTTGCCGTCTGGATCTCGTCCGCGAGGACAGTCTCTGCGCCGTCAGGATAGTCGTCATGGTCCAGATGGATCATGTCCAGGACCGTTGACGCCGAAGCGACATCGCCGCCGGCATGGCCACCCATGCCGTCGGCCACCACTGCCAGATGGCGACCCACGTAAGCGGAGTCGTCATTTTTGGAGCGGATCCGTCCGACGTCGGAGCGGGCCGCGTAGCGCATGATGAGTGGGCGCTCCGCGGGCGTTTCCTTGCCTTCGGGGGTCTCGGGTGAGGCCATGGACTATGGCCTCAATTCAATGACCGTCTTGCCGATTCTCACGGGGACGCCAAGCTCAACCGGCAGAGCACGGGTGAGCTGTTGATCGGCCAAGTAGGTGCCGTTGGTGGAACCGAGATCCTCAATGAACCAGCGGCTGCCCTGCGGGAACAGGCGCGCGTGCCGGCCGGAAGCGTAGTCGTCTTCCAGGACCAAGGTGGCTTCCTGCGCGCGGCCCAACAGGATAGGGCTGGCGGCCAAGGGAACAGTGGTGCCCTTGAGCGGACCCTCAGTGACAACCAACGTGCGTGCATGCTGGATGGCCGGCGGCGGTGACGCTGCCAGTTCCGGATGCTTGCGGACTTCGCGGGCCGTGGGAACTCCGGTGACGGCTTTACGGCCGATCTGGAAGTCGCGGCGCATGGTGGACACAATGCTGAAGATCAAGACCCACAGCAGGAGAAGAAACCCGAAGCGAAGCGCTGTGATGGTCAGTTCGCTGATGTCGTTCACGCGTTGCCACCCGGGGTTTGGGGGAGAAGGCGGAAAATGATCTTGGTACGTCCCATCGTGATGGTTGAGCCGTCTGTGAGTTCCACGCTGCCGTTTACCTTATGCCCGTTGACGTAGCTGCCGTTGGTGGAGCCAAGGTCTACGGCCCACGTGCTGCCGTTCTGTGTGCGGACCTCAAGGTGCTTCCGGGAGACTCCGGTGTCATCCACCAGGATGTCGGCTTCCGAGGAGCGTCCCAGCACCACGGACGGGGCATTGAGGGAGTACCGCTGGCCGCCGATGTCCAGAACTGGCTGGAGGCGGATGGGCTGCCGTGCCGGGGCTGCCGGAACGTTGGCCCGTGGGGCCTGCGGGGCGGGAGCGGCGTCATCGGAGGATTTCTCCGTCCGGGAAGTGATCTCAAAGTGCCCGGCACGTTCTTCGTCATTACGGCGGAACGAAATCCGGACCGCACCCTGAAGTGTGTAGCCCTGGCTGCGGACGTGTTGGATGACGACATCGCACAGTTCCTCTGCCAGGGGAGTTCCCCATTCCTGGGCCCTGGCAAAATCTTCGTCACTGAGGAGGACATCGAAAACATTGGGAGCGAGGGTGCGGCCGGCAGCGATGGTGATGGACTTGTTGTCCAACTCGCGCCTCAACTTGCTCGCAATCTCCACTGGCTCAACACGTGCACGCGACCCCGTGGAGAAGACGTTGCGAACGGCTTTTTCAATGCCGCGCTCGACTTTGTCCAGCAAACCCATGTCCTTCTCCTTTCCTTGCCGCGGCACCCGCTGTGCCTGGTCCGATAGTCCGTCTGCGCACACAGCGAAGTACGCGCCTGACGGCCCTTCCACTTCCCGATACTACTGGGACTGACTGGGAATGGCCTTAATCCACAACGCCTTGCGACCCGGAAAAGTTCGCTCCCGGCCCTTGCTGGTGCGGGAGGCGGGCCAGGAAATTTCCGTGGAGTTCAGTGGTTGATCGGGGATTTCTTCCGGGCTCCGGGGCCTCGCAGACGGAGTGCCATCTCCCGATTGGTGTTTTGCCGGGAATGTCCGTTATGCTTGATCTCGCTGCTTTTGAAGGAAACGAAGCTGGGAAACCCGCGGAAGTCCGGAAAAAAGAAGTTGCGCGCGAGTGGCGGAACGGCAGACGCGCTGGCTTCAGGTGCCAGTATCCGAAAGGGTGTGGGGGTTCAAATCCCCCCTCGCGCACGCAATTGAAAGAGCCCCAGTCTTAGGACTGGGGCTCTTTTGTTTTCCAGGGGATCCCAACTGGGTGACAGATAACGTTCCGTTGGCGCTTCGTAGGAGCAGTTGCTGTTACTTAGTTGGGTGAGGCGCGCGAAACCGTCAGCTGCGCGCAGAACCCGTGAACCGGCGTCGTGAGTTGTTCAGGTGCAGGCGCATGGCTGCCGCAGCAGCCACTTGGTCGCCCTCCGCGATAGCCGCGTATATAGAGGAGTGTTCGTGGACCACCTGCGCGAAGCGCTCGGGGGAGTCCCGGTCTTCGCTGGCAACGAGGCGCGGGCGTGGCATGGTGATCATGGTCTGGCCCAAGGCGGAGATGCAGTCCGTATAGAAGGGATTGCCCGTGGCCGCAGCAACGGCACGGTGGAATTCGAAGTCCGCTCTCATGGAGTGAGCCGGGTGGCCTGAGCTCGCGGTGAATTGTTCCAACGCGCCGTGCACGGCCTTGAGTTGGTATTCGGTGTGGTTTTTCGCTGCCAATGCGGCGGCTTCGGTCTCAACGCCGATGCGGAAATCGAGCATCTGAAGCCGGTCTTCCATGCTGGAAACGGGCCGTGTTCCCGGCGCTGCTGCGGGACCTTCCGCGGGCGGGGTCAGCGCGAAGCTGCCGCGCCCGCGTTCGGTTTCCACCAATCCCTCTGCTTGCAAGCGGGTCAGGGCGGAGCGGACGACGGTCCGGCTCACCCCGAACTCGCTGATGAGGGTGTTTTCGCTGGGGAGCTTCTCACCTGGTTGGATGGCGCCGTCGACGATGCGGTTGCGGAGGTCGGCGGCGAGATCCGCGGTCAGGTTTCGGCTCATGGGTTCAAGATTACGCGCCGAACTCTGCGGATTCCGTGGTCCACGCACGCGCCTGCCCGCTGAGCGTGACACCCAAACCGGGGCGGTCGGGAACGATCATGCGGCCGTTCTTGGTCTCCAGGCGTTCCTCGAACAGGGGGTCCAGCCAGTCGAAGTGCTCCACCCACGGCTCGCGCGGGTATGCGGCGGCCAAGTGGAGGTGGATTTCCATGGCGAAGTGCGGTGCCAGGCCAAGTCCGCGTTCATCCGCCAGGGCGGCGAGGCGCAGGAACTGGGTGATGCCGCCGACGCGGGGAGCGTCGGGCTGGATGATGTCGCAGCCGTTGGCGTTGATGAGGCCCTTGTGTTCAGCAACGGATGCGAGCATCTCGCCGGTGGCGATGGGGGTGTCCAGGACCTGCGCGAGGTGGGCGTGGCCCTCGAAGTCGTAGGCATCCAGCGGTTCTTCGATCCAGATGAGGTTGAATTCCTCCAACTGACGGCCCATGCGCAGCGCCGTGGCGCGGTCCCATTGCTGGTTGGCGTCCACCATGAGCGGGACGTCCCAGCCGATGTGCTCGCGGACTCCGGCCACGCGGCGCAGGTCTTCTTTGGAATCAGGCAGGCCGACCTTGATCTTGATGCCGCCGATGCCCTCATCGATGGACCGGGTGGCTCGTTCCTTGACCTCGTCCAGCGTTGCGTTGAGGAAGCCGCCGGACGTGTTGTAGGTCTGCACTGAGTCGCGGTAGGAGCCCAGCAGTTTGGCCAGAGGGAGTCCGGCGCGCTTGGCTTTGAGGTCATAGAGTGCGATGTCGATCGCGGCAAGTGCCTGCGTTGCCACACCCGAACGGCCCACCGATGCGCCGGCCCAGAGGAGCTTGGTGTAGATCTTGCCGATGTCGTTGGGGTCCTCGCCGATGATGCCCTCTGCGACTTCCTTGGCGTGGGCGTACTGTGCGGTGCCGCCTGCACGCTTGGAGTAGCTGAAGCCGATGCCGCTGTGACCCTGCTCCGTGGTGATCTCGGCGAACAGGAACACCACTTCGGTCATGGGCTTTTGCCGACCCGTGAAGACTTTGGCATCGCTGATGGGTACGGTGAGGGGCAAACGAGCCGTGGACAGCTTGACGTGGCGAATGAGATCTACGGTGCTCATGGTTCTCCTAGTGGGTGCGGCATCCTTGCCTACCACTTAGGATACAAGTTTTAAACTTGTACTACAAGAGTTGGGGAGACTGGTGGTGACCGGCGGTTATGTGGTGCCCGACAGGGCGCCGGATCATCAGATCCAGCCCTGTTGCCAGGCTTTCTCGGCGGCATCGTGCCGCGAAACGGCCCCGAGTTTCATCATCGCCGAGGACAGGTAATTGCGCACGGTGCCGGGGGCGAGCCGCAATTGCTCGGCAACCTGCGACACGCTGGACGTCGACCGGCTGAACCTCAATGCGTCAAGTTCGCGGTCGGTGAGGGGGCAGCGCTCGGCGGCCAGGGCAGTCGCTGCAATTTCAGGGTCGATATACCTTTTGCCGCCAGCCACGTCACGGATGACGTGGGCCAGGTCTTCAGCCGGGGTGGATTTGGGGACGAAGCCTGAAACCTTCGAGGCCAATGCCCTGCGCAACACCCCGGGCCGGGCATGACGCGTGACAATAATGACTCGTGTTTTGACGGTGGACAGGATGCGGGCTGCTGCCTCTACTCCATCCATCCTGGGCATTTCCAAGTCCAAGAGGCAGATGTCCGGCTGAAACTCCTGTGCTAACTCGGCGGCGGTGGCACCGTTGTCGGCACTGGCCACCACCTCGATATCAGGCTCCAGCCCTAAAAGGGCCTCCAAGGCGCCGCGGATGAGATGTTCGTCGTCGGCTATCAGCAAACGGATGCGCTGCGGGTCATCACGATCGTTCACGAAGCAATTCCTTTGGAGGGGACCGACGCCTGAAGTTCAAAGCGCTCCGCGTCCAGGATCGTTTCGAGCTGACCACCCAGCGCCGAGATCCGTTCGCGAAGGCCGGCAAGGCCATTGCCGGGTGACTTGCTGACGAGCGAATCGCTTGTCACTCCGTTGTTGCGAATGGTGAGGGTGCAGCTATCCGCGGAAGCAACCAGCGTGATGGAAGCCAGTGTTGCATCGCTGTGCCTGAGGATGTTGGTGGTGGCTTCGCGAACCGCCATGGCCAGCGCTTTATGAACGTCGGGGTTTCCAGGAATCGGGTCAATCGTGAGTTCGCAATGCGCTCCAGCGGCCGAAAGTACTTCGCGTGCGTTCTCGAGTTCGTTTTCGAGAACTGTTCCGCGGTATCCGGAGACCAGGGAGCGGGTTTCCTCCAGCGCCTGTTTTGCGGAGAGCCGGGCATCGTGAATATGCCCGCGGGCAGCATCGAGATCGACAGTGAGCAGTCGTTCCGCAAGTTCGGACTTCAGGGCAATGACTTGGAGGTGGTGCCCCTGGATATCATGCAGGTCCGCGGCGAAGCGTAGCCGCTCCTGGGCAACGGCCAGTTCCCCTGCCATGAGCCGGTGCCTGTCCAGCTCCACAACTATCCGCCACCACCACAAGCTGCTGATCAAGACCACGGGCATCAATGCGGCATAGCTGAGAAGCATGCGTAAGCCGGGCTCTTCTGGGAATCCGTAGCCGTGGCCATGCAGCAGCGAGTAGATGGTGGGATGCAAAAGCGTCGTTGCGAGGCCAGCGCCCAGTACGACCAGCCGCTGGCGGGAAGGAAGCAGGCAAGCCACCAAGGAGGCAGCCAACCACAGCGGCAGGCTCCACATGAGCGCATTGCTGGTAGAGAATAGGCCCAACACCCAAACGGCGACAGAAGAAACAAGCAGCGCCAGCGTCCAAGCAGTGCTCGGAAGTCCTCCGTTCAGGCCTGCCCGCAGGAACCAGCAGTACCGGATTTGGGCCGCCACAGCGCAGAAAAGAGCAAGAAGGAGAAGCCCGGCAACGCCGTCGGAATGGGAAGAGAACGCGTCCAAGGCAAGAATGATCAGCATGAAATTGAGCACCACGAGGATGAACACCATGGAGCCGAGTGTGTAAGTCCACGTCGTGCGTACGCTGCGACCCGGGCGGGAGGTGGGCTGCGGAACCTCAAGGGTCGTGGCTGCGGACATGACGCCCAGTGTAGGGCAATGACATTTGTCATGGATTCACCTGCGAATCAGCTGATGAAGCAATGACAAGAGCGCACTACACGGACCGCTTCGCGCGCTGAAGGATTGGATTGTCAACGTCACCCACCCATGAAGAGAGCCCTTGATGATTGAGTCCTTGCAAGATTTCACGTCCTCGCTACCGCCAATGTTGAAGTGGCTCGGGTGGTACTTATAGCGGCCATCCCGTTTGTTGATTCCTACTTCGGTGCTGTGGTGGGAGTGTTGACCGGCTTGCATCCTGCGGTGGCCATAGCCGCGGCTGTTGTGGGAAACGTCATCTCATTGCTCATATTTGTCTTTGCTGCCCATCGCGTGCGCACCAAAGTGGCGTCAAACAAGCCGACCAAAGAAGTCACCCCGCGCCGCGCCAAATTGCGCGCTACCTTCGATAAGTTCGGCGTCGCAGGAGTAAGCCTGATCGGCCCAACAATTCTGCCCAGCCAGATCACATCCGTTGCCATGATCTCCTTCGGAGCCTCCAGGAACGCCGTCATCCTCTGGCAGATCATTTCAATCATTATCTGGGGGACCGCGTTCGGAATTCTGGCCACTCTGGGCGTTTCCCTGGTCCGCTAGAGCTTTCACGGCGCTGGATACCTTCTGCAACAGGCCGCGACGTTATGCGTGTCCTTCGAGTTCCGGGAATATTCAGAGCGACTGCAACACACTTGGCTACGTGGCGGACAAGTACTGGGTATGAGCTACCTATCAAGAGCCCCCGACCGGGAAGAGGCCTTTCGGGCGCTGTACGAATCCGCCTACGCTGACCTGCTCAAGTTTGTTCAGCGTCGCGCGGACGTGGCGAATGCCGAGGATGTAGTGGCTGAGGCATTTCTTATCGTGTGGCGGCGGTTTTCGGAAGCGCCGAAGCACCAGGAGGACGCCCGGGCCTGGCTCTTTGGCATCACACGGAATCTCATGCTGAATGCCCGCCGCGGAGAACAGCGGCGGCAGGCCCTGGGCGTCCGACTGGCTGAGGCGACAGCCACATCCCATGTCGATTCCCACGCTGACCTGGTCAGCAGCCGCGTTGACTTAGGCAGAGCCTGGGCCCTTCTCTCCGAAGTCCACCAAGAGGCCCTTGGGCTTGCAATCTTCGAGAACCTGGCTGCACCCCAGGCAGCGCACGTGGTGGGCATCTCCCCAGTCGCGTTCAGGCTCCGGCTCACCCGCGCAAGGCGGGCCCTGCGACTGCTTCTTGACCACATCCCCCAGAATGAGTCGCTGCCGCCAGCGACGTTTCCCGAAAAGGCCACGACACCATGAAAAACAGCCGGAATATCGACACGCTGCTGCACTCCATGGACGCAGCCGGGCAGAGTGGAGCTCCCAACCCGGGCCGTTCGCAGAGCGACCTGGAACAGATCCTCAGATCCCGCCCAACTTCTGCGGACAGAGGCGCAGGACCTGTGGAAGACAAAAAGTCGACGACGTACCCAAGCGGCCGTCGTCGTCGAACCTTCGCGGTGGGTGCCGTTGCTTTTGCCGCCACAGTTGGGTTCCTCGTGGTGCCAGCACTGTCCGGAGGCGACCCGGCCTACGCCACGTGGACCGCCGCACCTGGTGAACTGATCGGTGACGAGCGGGATCGCGCGGTCTCCGACTGCGTCGGGTCCAGTAAGGGTGTTGGTGATGGCATGTTCGCCCAAGATGTGGCAGCGGCGGAGATCGCAATTGCAGAAAAGCGAGGGGCCTGGACCACTGTAGTCCTCGCGGGAGCTGACGGTTTTGAAGCAACGTGCACCACCGATTCCACGGCTGCATGGTTCAAGAGGGGTTCCTTCGGCTCAGTAGGAAAGCCCGGAAATGGGAAGGAGCCCACCGGCCGGGATATCAAAACCACCCAGCTCGGAACGGGTGTCATCGCCAACAACCCGCTCTCCATGGCGTCGGGGCAAGTTGGTCCAGAAGTCGCCGCCATGACCTACACCAGCGTGGCCGGCGATCGGATTACGGCCACCGTATCCAAAGGCCAATTCGCCTTTTGGCTTCCGGGTGGGGAACTGACAAATTCCGGCGAAGACGTACCTGTAGAGGTGACCTACGCCGACAGCACCAGAGAAATCCGCTACCTCAGCCTCTGAGGGGCAAATCTTCGAACCACAGGAACCTACCCCCGCAGCGCCCCGAACCCGGTAATCAGCGCCTCGAGTCCCAAACTGAAGGCAACATCCGTGGGACGCGCATGCTGTTCCAGGGCCAGCCGATCCACGGCGGCCGTGAAGTTGGGGACCTGTTCGGCGAGGCTGCCGGCGTCGAAGATGTCCTCCGGCGCGGTGACGTCGTAAGCGGCCCCGAACACAAAGGCTTCCAACGCGACAATTGCCGAGATGATTTTTTCTTCGGGGAATCCGGCGTCCCGGAAGCCGGCGGTAACGGCCTCGTACATGGCCAGGGTCTTCGGGGCATTGGCCACCGGAAGTACTGCAATCACAGGGATCAGCGGCGTATGCTCCGAGAACACATCCCGGTAGGACCACGCCCAACGACGCACAGCAACATCCCACGGTTCCACCCCAAAGGCGGAGACATCCACCATCGCCGCCAAGTGGTCCTCCAGCAGCAGCAACACGTCATCCTTGGAGGCTACGTGGTTGTACAGGGCAGAAGGCGCGACGCCGAGGGAGCGTGCCAGGGCCGCCATGGTGAGTCCGTCATAACCCTTGCTGCTGATCAAGTCGAGTGCCGCCGTCGTGATGCCGTCCTGGTCCAGGATTGCCGCGGTCGGCCGACCGGCGCGGCGGCGCGCGGGGAGCGCGGAAGGAGCGGGAGTTGGTGCGGGCATCGGAAGCCTTTCTGCTGCCTGTGTCCCCAGCATTATTCCATCGGGCCTTCACAGCGGCCGACTCCAACGCTACTATGGATATAAATGAATGGCATTCATTTATTGGTCAGCCACCACGGACGGCCACGGAGAGGACATCATGCAGAATCTTGATCGCGACGTTGTAATCGTCGGTGCCGGACCGTCAGGGCTGACGGCGGCACGCGAATTGAAGAAGGCCGGACTCAGCGTCGCAGTGCTCGAAGCACGCGACCGCGTGGGCGGCCGCACCTGGACCGACACCATCGACGGCGCCATGCTGGAAATCGGCGGCCAGTGGGTTTCCCCGGACCAAACGGTGCTCATGGAGCTGCTGGACGAGCTCGGACTGAAAATGTACTCACGCTACCGCGACGGCAAGTCCGTCTACATCGGCGCAGACGGCAAGCGCACGCAGTACACCGGTGACACTTTCCCGGTGAACGAAACCACCAAGGCCGAGATGGACAAGTTGGTCGCCATCCTGGACGGCCTCGCCGCCGAGATCGGACCCACCGAGCCCTGGGCACACCCCAAGGCACGCGAGCTGGACACCATCTCCTTCCACCACTGGCTCCGCCAGAACTCCAACGACGAGGAAGCCTGCAACAACATTGGCCTCTTCATCGCCGGCGGCATGCTCACCAAGCCTGCCCACGCCTTCTCCGCGCTGCAGGCAGTCCTCATGGCCGCCTCGGCCGGCTCGTTCACGCACCTGACGGACGAGGATTTCATCCTGGACAAGCGCGTCATCGGCGGTATGCAGCAGGTCTCGCTCCTGCAGGCAGCAGAGTTGGGCGACGACGTCGTCCTCAACAGCCCGGTCCGCACCATCAAGTGGGACGACAATAAGGTGACCGTGGTCTCCGAGCAGGCAACCGTCAACGCGCGGTACGTGATCATGGCCGTGCCGCCGAACCTGTACTCCCGCGTCTCGTTCGAGCCACCGCTGCCGCGCCGCCAGCACCAGATGCACCAGCACCAGTCCCTGGGCCTGGTCATCAAGGTCCACGCCGTGTACGACACCCCGTTCTGGCGCGAAGAAGGACTTTCCGGCACAGGCTTCAGCGCAGGCGCGCTGGTCCAGGAGGTTTACGACAACACGAACCACGGCGACACCCGCGGCACCCTGGTGGGCTTCGTGTCCGACGAAAAGGCCGATGCCGTCTTCGAGCTCAGCGCCGAGGACCGCAAGAAGGCCATCCTGGAATCCATCGCCGGCTTCCTGGGCGACAAGGCCCTCGCGCCCGAGGTCTACTACGAATCCGACTGGGGCTCCGAAGAATGGACCCGCGGCGCCTACGCATCCAGCTACGACCTCGGCGGCCTGCACCGCTACGGCAAAGACCAGCACGCGAATGTCGGACCGATCTACTGGTCCTCGTCCGACCTCGCAGCAGAGGGCTACCAGCACGTGGACGGCGCGGTCCGCATGGGCCAGGCAACTGCTGCCCGCATCGTTGAGGCCAACAAGCTGAGCGCACTGCCCGTCGCCTAAGGCATTTCGTACCAGCACCGGCAGGCCGGGGGAGCACCATTCCCGGCCTGCCGGCTCGACTGTTTAAGCAGTAACCGGTTTATGCACCACAGGAAAGGACCACCATGCGCTACGTAGTGGGCTACACCGCCAACGCGAGGGGGCACGACGCCGTTCACCTTGCCGTCGCGCTGGCCCGGAACCACGATGTCAGCCTGGACCTGGTCCTGGTAATCCCGGAAGACTCCCCGTTCAACGCCGTCTACCCTCCGGAGACCGGCTACAACGACATCCTCACCGAGCAGGCGCAGCGCTGGCTGGATGAAGGACTGGCGTTGGTTCCGGACGACGTTACAGCCCGCGCCCACATCCGCCGCGGTGATTCCGAAGCTCAGACCCTGATCGATGCCGCCGTGGAGTTCGACGCTGCGGCACTGGTCATCGGCGCCACCAACAGCGGCCTCCTCAAGCGCTTCACCATCGGCTCTGTGGCGGGTTCGCTGCTCCACTCGTCGCCCGTGCCGGTGGCTTTGGCGCCGCAGGGCTACCACCGGACCGATCCGATCACCCGCATGAGCTGCGGCTTCGGCGCGCGTCCGGGTTCTGGTGAACTGCTCGACGTCGCCGTCGAATCCGCGCGCGACCGTGGCCTTCCGCTGCGGCTCGTCTCCCTGTTGGCGCTCGACGGCGGTAACTCGCCTGGGTTGGCCGACGCCGCCTGGGTGCATGCCGCCGACCGGCTTGCCGCCGTCGGAAGCTCAGCAGACGCGACCGGAGCGGGATCCGCAACAGAAGTGCCGGAACCCGAGATCGTCGTCGCGCAGGGCCGCACCATCGAGGAAGCCGTTGACCGACTCGACTGGGAAGACGGCGAAATCCTGCTGATCGGTTCCAGCCGCCTGGCCCAGCACCGGGCCACTTTCCTGGGCAGCACCGCAAACCGGATCCTGCGTGCCCTCCCTGTACCCATGATCGTGGTCCCCCGCGACTACACGCGCCAAAGCGCCTAGCAATCGCCTGAGAGGCAAAACCCATGTCCACTGCACCAAAGACGGTCCAGTCGAAAGAATCGCCAGCCCTGAGTGAAAAGGGGCTGAAGGCCGGATCGGTGGGCCTCATCGGCGCCGTCGTGATCGGTGTTTCCTGTATCGCACCCGCCTATACGCTCACCGCGGCCCTCGGCCCCACCGTGTCCGAGGTCGGTGTGCACCTGCCCGCCATCTTCCTGGTGGGCTTCATCCCCATGTTGCTGGTGGCGCTGGGCTACCGCGAACTGAACAACGCAATGCCCGACGCCGGTACCTCCTTCACGTGGGCGACGCGCGCCTTCGGTCCGTGGATCGGTTGGATGGGTGGCTGGGGGTTGATCGCAGCCACGATCATCGTGTTGTCCAACCTGGCGGCCGTGGCGGTGGACTTCTTCTACCTGATGCTCGCCCAGATCTTCAGCAATCCGGAACTGGGTGAGCTCAGCAAGATCCTTCCGCTGAACATCGCCACCACGCTGGTGTTCATCGCCTTGGCCTGCTGGATTTCGTACCGCGGCATGGAGACCACCAAGGGCGTTCAGTACGTGCTGGTGGCCTTCCAGTTGCTGGTCCTGGGTTGGTTCGCAGTCTCCGCATTCGCCCACGTGGCCAACGGCACGGCCTTCGATGCCACCGCCATTTCACCGGACTGGTTCAACCCGTTCGCCGTGGACTCGTTCTCACAATTCGCCGCAGGTGTGTCGCTCTCAATCTTCATTTACTGGGGCTGGGACGTCACCCTCACCATGAACGAGGAAACGAAGAATCCCGAGAAAACCCCGGGCCGCGCCGCGACCATCACAGTGCTGGTCATCGTGGTCATCTACATGACCGTCGCACTGGCTACCCTGTCCTTCGCCGGCGTTGGCGAGACCGGATTGGGTGCCGGAAACCCGGAAAACCAGTCCAGCATCTTCGCCGTGCTTGCCGGCCCGGTGATGGGTCCGTTCGCGATCCTGATGTCACTGGCCATTCTGAGCAGCTCCGCGGCATCGTTGCAGTCGACGTTCGTTTCCCCGGCCCGCACCATGCTCGCGATGGGCCACTACCGCGCCATCTCGCCGAAGTTCGGCAAGATCAGCCCCACGTACAAGTCGCCCAGCTTCGCGACCATCGCCGCTGCAATCGCCGCCGCCGGTTTTTACGTGATCACCCGGACCGTGTCCGAGAATGCGCTGTGGGACACCATCACAGCTCTGGGCATGATGATCTGCTTCTACTACGGCATCACAGCGCTGGCCTGTGTCTGGTTCTTCCGGGCCGAGGCATTCCGCGGTGCGCGTTCGTTCTTCTTCAAGTTCCTGGCACCTCTTGTTGGCGGCGTGATCCTGCTGGTCATGTTCGTCAAGACAGCCATGGACTCGATGGATCCGGAGTACGGCTCGGGCTCATCCGTGGGCGGCGTTGGGCTGGTGTTCGTCCTGGGAATGGGCGTGATCCTGCTGGGCGTAGTGATCATGCTGGTGATGTACCGGATACGGCCCGAGTTCTTCAAGGGCAAGGTTCTGACCCGGGCCTAGCTTCGCGGGAAATGGACGCCGCGAACGCGAGCACGGCCGCGGAGAAGTCCAGTACTTCCGGCGCTGCACGCTGGCCGTGACCGCCACGGTCCTCGTGGAGCAGCCAGGCCCGGCCCCCGCGTTCGCGGATTCCGGTAACAACCTCGACGGCGGCACTGTTGTCCACACGTTCGTCGCGCCCCAGGAGGCAGCACAGGAGGGGCGGCAGCGCGGCGGCGGAGCCGATTCTTCCCAGCACGTGAACCGGGGAGTAGGCCGCCCGATCATGGTCAGAGCACTCCCCGTCGGCGCCGAACTCGTGCAGCCATTGCTTCCCCAAGCCATGGCGGTGAAGGTTCACGGTGTCCAGCAACGGAGCCACGGCCACCACTCCGCCGAATGAGGCGGGGGACAGGAGGGCTGCAGCCGTGACCACCAGCCCGCCATGCGACGCCCCGAACGGCACGGTCTGCCCGGGTGTGGTCCAACCGGCCGATGATAGGAATCCAGCCACGTCGATGAGGTCCTGGATGGTCCGCATCTTCCGTGGACCCCGGCCCGCCTCATGCCAGTCCCGGCCCATTTCCCCGCCCCCACGCAGATGGGCTGCCACGTACACTCCGCCGCTGTCCAGCCACGCCGGCACGCTGGGTTCGGCCTCGGTCCTGTGCGTGACGCCGAAACCGCCGTAGCACGTGAGAATCAGGGGCAGTGGCCGCACCGGGAAGCCGTCAGGCCCAAGGTCTGAAGCCCGTGCGGAGATGACCACGGGGACGCCGACGCCGTCACTCGCCAAGGCTGTGACCTTCCGGTGGACTATATGGCTGCTGGAGTCTCCGGAGCTTTCGTTCGACCGCGCCGGTTCGTCCACACAGAAGACCCCCGATGGACGCTCCGGGGAGGCCGTCTGGATCCAGAGGTCAGTGGCATCGGCACGGGGCTGGAGGGTGAACGATGACACGTATTCCGCTGGGGATAAACGGTACACGGGGCGGCTATCCAGTGTGACCATGGTGCCGTGGAGGTCGGAAACCAGTTCCACACGACCGGCAGGTGCGGCCGCAGCCGCAGGATGCCAGGCCCCTGACTCCAACTCCCACTCCCTTGTCCCGGTCCCCGGGTTCTTCGCCGCCAGCCGGAGATTGCCCCTGCCGTGCGTCAGGGAGAGCCGGCTGCCCGTGGTGTTGCCAAGATCCGTTGGAAACGGGAGCTCCTGGGTGTGGCCGGAGCCGAGCGGGGAGCGCATGATCTGCTGGCAGGGCGGTTTACCGGTCAAGACCCAGATCCCACCCCCGTCTGGCTCCCACACCGGCGCTGCGTACCAAGACGTCGCCCCTGGGATGTGGACGGGTTGGGTCCCGGCAGCGAGGATCCAGATTTCCGCTAGTTCACTGGCGGATGTGCTCAGCAATGCTGCGATACGCGTTCCGTCAGGGGAGATGGTGAATCCGCGGACAATGGCGCCCGGTGGCGTGGGGAGCCGGGCACCGGGCGGCGCGGCCACCTCCAAGTGGGCCCGGCGAACATTCCAGGCATCCCGAAGCCCGGCCTCGGGTGCCAGGTGCAAGGACGCAAACGCTTCGCCCGGCCCGCGCCAGAGAAAGGCAGCCTGTCCGCCGGCGAACTGGGGGAGCCCTTGGCGGGGCGTGGAGTCCCAGTGTTCCAAGAAGGCACGGAAATGCGGCCGAAGTCCTATGCCCGGAACAGCCTCCTTGAAGGTACTCACCGTCCCACCGTGTCGCCCGGCACCGCGTCCACAGCAGAGACCCATGCGAGGTGGCCGCCGTCGTGCAGGGGACTGCCCAAGGTGATGGTGCGCAGAGGGCTACCGGCCGCTGACGTGTCCACTACGTGCAGTTCGCCATGCCCACCGCGGGTCACGGCGACGAGTTCCGAGGACGGTGAGGCGGCAATGGCGCGCCGTTCGACGTTGTCCCAGGGTTCATGGCCGGGCCGTGGGGCGCCGTCCATGCGGGGGAGGTCCCACGTGCCCCGCAGCACCGGCGGGCCTGCCTCCAACGGTCCAAGGTGGTGCACCGAAAGCTCGTCGCCTTCCGGATGGACGCGGGCGGTCGCGATGCCGGTGGCAGTCAGAGCGAAACGGAAGACCAACCCCTGGCCCAGTGGTGTGGTCTGCGTCAGCCCGGTATCCACGTTGTACACCCACAAAGTGTTGCCCCATTGGGCCCAGCCTCTGGGTTCCCCGCCACCGTGGCGAAGGACGGCCACCAGGACACGACGCCCCGGGCAGAAGCGCAGGAAGTAGGCGCGGCCGGGAGCATCCCACGGGATAACGTCAAGGGCCTCCGGCTGCGGCTTGCGGACGTCGAAGCGTTCCAGGCCCTGGCCCGTGGCCACGAACATGGTGCCCGTGACGGGATCGAAGGCGTCACCGTGGCCGTCGGGGGAGGCCTCAGCCCGCAGCCCTTGCAGGGGTGGGCAGTGCACTCCTTCGGCCAGGATCCGCTCCACGCTGAAGGATTCGATGCCGCCGGGTTCGCGGTGACGGACGACGGCGGCAGGCCCCTCTGGCGTTTCGCCCACCACAACACCCGGCTCCCCAGCCCTGGTGCGGATGCGGCGTGAGGTGGGTCCGCCGTCGGACTCCAGGTCCACAACCGTGAGGAGGTCGCTCCAAGGCTCCCACGAGACACCAAGCCCGGTGGTGACGGCAACGAAGCGGCCCGACGGGTCGCAGGCCAGGTGCTCACCCGGGATGGCCACGGGAATGATGCGGGGCGGGGTGTTGGTGAAGGCATCGGCAATGACCAGGGCACCTCCGGCATCGTCAATGAACGCGCATCGTCCGCCTCCCAACGGCAGGAACCCGGCGTGCTCCGCCAGGACCACGGAGTCCAAGCGGTGCTGGACTGCCCCGGTGACCGGATTCAGGAACTGTACATTCCCCGCTTTTTGGTCGGCGACAACCAAAACTTCGGAGGTCATTGGCTCTCCCTTTCACTTAATTTGAGAATGGTTCTCATTAACTATAGTGTGACGTTGTCGCCGCAACAGCGGAGGCAACCACCACCACCGAAAGGAGACCAACCATGGAAAAGACCACGGTTCTGGTTGAAGTTGAAGAGACCGAGCAGCTGGCACACCTGTCGGCAACACACTCGAATGCACTGGTTGAAAACCCGTTCGACTAGTCACTAAGCCAGGGGGCGGGCGCGCCGGCGCGCCCGCCCCCTTAGCTCCACCCCAGCAACTTTCGGAAGGAACCATGGGCACCGCAATAGACAGCTTTGACGTCGCGGGACGATCAACCATCCGCAGCGGTGACGGCGCCTTCTTCCATCTCCCACCTTCGGCAGGCAGTGGCCAGCACCTGGCGACAGACGTCAGCGACGAACTGCTGCAACGCCGCCAAGCTGGTGCGCGTCCCCTCCCCGGACGGGAGCGGATCGGGCTGGTAGCCCCCGAACCCGTTGCTGCCGCACTCCTGCCCGTGTTCCACGAGGCCGGGGTGGACCTGGCGGTGGGTGGCGACCGGGAGCCCGGCTCCGTAGGACTCCTCCTGCACCTGGCAGCCACGCCCGCCGAGCGGAACCGCTTTGACGCATTGCCGGGGAGCCGGTCAGCCGTGCTCCGCTTCTACGGAGAAGGCGACCTGGTCTTCGTCGATCCGCTGTCCCTTGAACCGGCAGACCCAACAGGGTGGCAGGTAGTCCGGCGCAGGCTCGCAGCCTCACCGGCCGCGGCCGAACTGTGGGCCTGGCTGGATACCCCCGCTGCTGCCGCGGACTTCGCTCCCCAAGGCGTAGCCATGGACCTGTTCACGGCCAGACTGCTCACCATCATCACCGCCTGGCAACGGAATTCGCCGTCACTTGCCGCTCACCGGCGTACGCTCTGGCGGCTGGACACTCTGACGTTGGCAGCCAGCGAACACCCCGTTCTGCCCTTCCCGGAACCCGGCCGCTTGGGTGGGGGCTTGCGGGCTCCGCTGCGATGAGACCCGCCACCGCGCCGGATCATCTGGACATCACCGCTGACGACGGCGTTCGGCTCACCGCAGACCACTACCGCGCACCGGCGGAAGGGGAGGTCCAAGGGACGGTCCTGATCCGGACACCCTACGGCCGGACCCAGTACGCGGCCCAAGCCCACGCATGGTGCCGTGCCGGATACGACGTAGTGGTCCAGGACGTCCGTGGGCGCTACGGTTCCGCCGGCGCATGGAATCCCTATGACAAGGAGGGCCCGGACGGAGCTGCAACCGCCCGCTACCTCGCCGGGAAAGGGTTGCTCAGGGGCCCCCTCATTCTGGCCGGAGCCTCCTATGATGCCCACTGTGCAGTCGAGGCGGCCCGGGTTTTCGAGGCGGCCCGGGTTTTGGAGGCGGCCCGGGTTTTGGAGGCGGCCGCGCCCAGGCCCCTGGCCGTGGTGGCGATGGTGCCGGCACTGGGCCTCTGTGAAACGGCCAGGGAGCCCGATGGCACACCGCGCCTGCGGGACAGGATTGGCTGGTGGCACCAGCACGGTTTCGGTAGGGAGTCCGGCCACCCTTTACCCGCCGCAGAGCTCCGGAGGATATACCGGCAGGCTGAGGAACGCGGGATGGACTGGACGATTCACAACCTCATGGATGACGCCACGTATGGTCCGGGTTCCGCCGCTGGTTGGAAGCGTCTCTGGGACGCCCCACCAGCCGATCTCCACGGGCTCTATGGGCTGCTGAACACGCCGCTGCTGATGATTTCGGGACAACGGGACTTCTTTGTTGCCGAAGCTGCGGAGCTGGTGAGGGCCTGGGGCAGCGCGGCGCCGCGAACTTTGGTGGAAACGCTTTGGGGGCCATGGGGTCACGGACTCGCCAGCGATCTCGACGCCGGAACCGCCGCCGCGCTCCGCGAACAGGGCGGCCTGATGGCCCGGATCAAGGACTTTCTGGGTGCTGCCAGCGGCTGGGATCCACCCGGCGCCAAGCCCGAGCTCCTTGGACACTCCCGCCCGCCAGCCCTCCAGTGGGAGCCCGGCAACCAGCCACATTCATGGCGCTGGGCACCCGCCACCCCCGAGACACTGCCGCACCCCCTGAACAACCACGGAGAATCATGACCACAACAGCCGAAAACCTGGGCCTGCTTCCCTTGCACACCTTGGTGGACGAGCAGACCGGGATCATCCGCAGGGTTCGTCCCGTTCTCACCCCGGAGAACGCCCCACCCGCGTACACGTCCATGACCGCGGAGGTATCGAACGCGCGCTGGCTGGGAGACTGGCCCGCCGACCGCGTTTCACTGGGCACCACGTTCGGCGACAGCCGACAAGCCTGGATCGCGGCCGTCGCCGAAGGCATGGAACGGTACTGCGGGAACTTCATCCCCGCAGACCTCCCGGACCACCACTACTTCACCGGGACGGCCCGTGAGCTGACGGCGTCAGGCCGGGCCGCCGTCGGGCTTGAACAACTGCCGCGATTCGCGGACTGGCAGCTGGAACGTGCGGCATTCCCCTACCGGAACCTCGACGCCGACACTCCCGCGCTGTGGACAGCGTGCAGGCGGGAATCGGACAGCTCGGAGGTGTGGCTGCCTGCGAGCCTTACTCTCCTGAACTGGCGGCAACGGCGCTTCCGTGACCTCCCGCGGATCCATCATCTGAACTACGCGGGGATCGCCACCGGGCAGGGCCGCGCTGATGCCACGGACAGGGCGGTGCTGGAAACCATCGAACGCGACGCCCTGGAACTGTGGTGGCATTTGGACGGTCCCACCCGCGGTGTCAGGCCAGAGAGTGTTCCCGGACTGGTGGACGCCATGGCCGGTTGCCGGCTGCGGTACTGGGTGGTGGAAATGCCCAGTGAGTTCGCACCCTGCATGGCGGCCCTGGTGTTCGACCCGGAGACGGGGCTGTACGCTGCCGGTTTCTCCTGCAAGAACGAACCCGCTGAAGCGGCACGCAAGGCAGTCCTGGAGGCCGTCCACACCTGGATCTACTCCCAAGGTGCCACCGACGAGGACGGTTGGGTGTTCCAAGCGGTGGAGGCAGGGCTCATGGCCAAGGGACTGTACTTGGAACACCGTGAAGACCGTCAATACCTGGACGACGTGGGACCCGGGTTCGGTGCAGTCCGCGACCTCGGTGCACATGTTCAGGTGTGGCTTGATCCCCGGACACACGTCCTCGCGGAACGCTTCACCAAGCCCGCAGGTGGGCTGGCGGACATTGATGCCGTGGATGACGTGTCCATGCCGGAGCTCTACAGGCGGCTGGAATCGGCCGGCCACACCGTATATACCCGTGAACTGACCACTCCCGACGTCGCGGTGACCGGCCTGAGTGTTGTCCGCGCCGTGGTGGGAGGACTGGTTCCCAACGCGCCGGCCGCTTTCGCCTACCTCGGCTGCCCCAGGTTCACCACAGCGGCCTTGAAGCGCGGGTGGCGTGAAACGGCGCCGGCACGGCCGGAGGACTTCACCCTCACCCCACCTCCCCACATGTAATGGACGTCCCCCACGTACTCCTTCCCTCAGGATTTGCCCGCGCCTGGAGCCACGAGATTCCCGGTCCCGTGCAGCCGCCCGGTCCCCAAGGTGCCCCGGTGTCCGGCACAGTTGAGCACCCGCGGCATGATGGGCTCCCGGTGGCCGCCATGCTGAAGGCCATCTGGTGGAGCGAGGACTTCCACCCGAATCCCGCCACCGGCCTGCCCGGGAAGGTGCGGAAACGCCCAGTGCCGTCGGCCGGCGGGTGCTACCCGGTGCAACTGCGGGTCCTCTGCGGGGAAGGCTGCGACGTGCCGCCCGGAACATACGTGTTTAACGGCAGCGGCGGTGAGTTGCTTCGCCTGCGGAACCACGACGACGGTACCCCACCTCAAGGGGGTCCGCGGGCACCCGCGCGGGGCGCCGTCGTCGTACTGACCGTGTTGCCGCAACGCACCCTGGCGAAGTACCACCACCGTGCGGGTCCGCTGCTGATCGCGGATACTGCCTACGCGGCGGTGGCCTTGGTTCACCATGCCGCTGCCCGGGGTGTGGACGCCCGGTGGGATGTTGTTGCGCCTGTCCGTTGGCTCGGCTCTGTTCCGGAGTTCGCGCTGGCCACGGTGTCTCTGGGGGTGTCCCCGGCGAGGTGGCCGCAGCGCCGTCATGACCGGATCGCCGGGGTATCGGAGGCGCAGCTGGCTGCCCGCAGGAGCTGTGAGTTCTCCCGCTTGGGTGCCCGCCCGGCCGCCGACGCGGGCCGGGTTGTTGAGGATCTCCTGGAGCGTTCCCTCCTTTCCTTCCCGCAGCCAGCCCCTTCGTCCTGCCGGGCCCGCGTCCTGTCCGCGGAGTGGCTCCGTGATCCGGAGCTGGCCGATCGATGTGCCGGGCAGCACTGGATAGGGAACCTCGACGCCCTGTTGGTTTTCGAGACCCCGGGCACGCCAACCCCGGCCGCCATGTGGTGGGCCGCCACGTTGGCCGCCCACAGCCTCTACACCGCGCTTGGCGCGGACCTACCCCTGGAATTTCGGCCGGTGGGCGGCTGGACCGGCTCCCACAGCGGCTGGACCACACTCCATGGACTGGGCGTAGCAATCCGGAAACCACTCACCACAAACCACGAAAGGGCCGCGCATGCTGGTCAATAAGAGGCTCTTCCAGATGACGGCCGGCCACCGCGGCCGGCTGGCTGGGGTAACAGCCCTGCTCTGCATCACCACGGCGAGCTACTGGTTGCAGGCGTGGTTCCTGGCCCAGGCCCTGGCGGCGCTGGTGGTTCTGGTGCGGGTTCCCGGAAACCCCGACGGCGGCACGTACGGGCCGCTGGTTCCGTACCTTGCCGGGGTTCTTGCGTGTGGCCTGGGGCGCCTCGTGATCCAGCAGTTCCACGCCCGGCTGGCCAGTTCCTTGGGCTCCGGGGTGCGGTTGCAGGTACGACGGAAGTTGGCCGACAGCCTGCTCCAGCCCGAACGGCTCAGGGATACCTCGGACCGCGGTGGAGCCCGGCGGTTGGCCCTGAGCGAAGGTGTGGACGGAGTGGACAGCTACATCAGCCAGTACATCCCCCACGCTTTCCAACTGCAGATAGTGGTGCCCGCGCTTCTTGTCTGGATCGCGTGGCTGAATCCCTTGCTGGCGCTTGCCTTGGCCCTTGCCGTGGCCGTGGCTGTTGGTGCGCCGAAAGTCTGGGGAAGGGCCCTGGCGAAACGCGGACAGCAGCACTGGGACAGTTACGAGGCACTTAGCGCCGACTTCCTGGAGGCCCTCCAAGGGATGCGGACCCTCAAGATCCTTCACGCCGTTCCCCGGACAAGGGGGCGGCTCCATCACAGGTCCCAGGAGCTCCACAGGGCAACCGTCTCCACCATGCGCACGTCCCTGGTGGACACGGCGTTGGCGGACTTCGGGATCCAGGCAGGGATGCTGGCCGCCGCCGCGCTTGCCGCATTCGCAGCGCTGGGGCAGGGGCCATTGCCCGGACCGGAGAGTGCGGCGATCACGTATTTCCTGCTGATGCTCTCGTCGGAAGTCTTCAGGCCGGTGCGGGATCTGGCACGCCAATGGCATGCCGGGTATCTGGGGCTCTCGGCTCTTGGGAGCATTGACGCAGCGGGAGGCGCGGACACCCGCGGTGACCGTACGTTGACGGGCGAAGGGCAGGCACGTTCTGCGCACGGTGCCCTGTACGCACACGGTGCCGTTTCCGCGCCCGGGGTGCGTCCCGGCGTCGTGCCTCCCGGTCGTCTCACGCTGGAGAACGTGAGCTTCCGATACTCAGCTGCGGACCCCTGGGTTCTGCGGGATGCGTCGGCAGAGATCCAGCCCGGCGGCCTCACCGCGCTGGCGGGGGTGTCAGGGGCGGGGAAGAGCACGCTGTTCGACCTCCTGCTGGGATTCCTGCCGGCGGAGGAGGGCCATATTCGCCTGGACGGCCAGCTGCTTAGGCCCAGTGACGTCAGCGTGGTCTCACAACGCAGCTACCTCTTTCCGGGGACCATCCGGGAGAACCTCAGAGTGGTGGCGCCTGCTGCTACGGAGGAGGAGATGCAGCGCGTCGTGGAGATTGCCGGCTTGGCCGAGGAACTGCGGCAGTGGCCCCAAGGCCTGGAAACTGTGCTGTCCGAAGGGGGTGGATCCGTCTCGGGAGGCCAGCTCCAGCGGCTTTCGATTGCACGGGCACTCCTGGTGGACAGGCCGGTTCTTCTCCTGGACGAGCCAACGTCCGCCCTCAACACCGAGCTCGCTGGACAGGTGTTGGAGGGGCTTCGCCGCGAAGCCGGACGCCGGATTGTGCTCATGATCGCCCACCGGCCCGAAGCCCTCGCTGCCGCGGACACCGTACTCCGCCTGGCACATGGCCAACTCCACACACAGCAACAGGAAGCAGCCACGCTATGAGCCTCACCGCACGCACACCCCGCAACCCGCTCCTGGGCCTGGTTCCGCACATGTCCGGCGAATGGGCAGGGATAGTATGGACCGCCGTTGTGGGCATCCTGAACAACCTGGCCCTCATTGTCCTTGCTGTTGTGGGCTCCTACGTTGTGGCGCTGGCTGTGATGAGGCAGGAGCCCGCAGCCGGCGAATGGTGGGTTGCCGGGGTGGCGGCCGTGGTGTTCAGGGCGGTGCTGACGTGGCATGAGATGGACATCTCGCACAGCATTGCGTACCGGATCCTGGCCGCGCTGCGCATGGCACTCTTTGACGGTTTCGCGCGCGGCGTCCCTTCCCGCAAGCCGGACCAGCACACCGGAAAACTCGCCGCCACGGCCATGGGCGATGTTGAAAAGCTGGAGTTCTTCTACGCCCACACGGTTGCCCAGCTGGCTGGCTCCGCAGTGCTGTTCGTGGCCGGGGTGACTGTGCTGTGGCCTCTGGGCCCGGGCTTGGCCGGGGCCTTGCTGCTGGGGTTCGTGGCGCTGGTTGTGGTGACGCTCCCGGGATTGCGCCGGGGTGCCATGTTGGGTGCGAGGGTGCAGGAGGCCAGGTCCGGGGTGTCGGTCCTCGCCGTGGACCTGCTGGCCGGCACCCGCGAGATCCTGGGTTTCGGACTACAGGAGCACGCTCAACGCCAACTGGAGGACCAGAGCCTGGCAGTGGATGCCGGCCAGCGCAGGCTCAACTCCTTCCTTGCCATGGCAGCGTCCTTGCGCGAGCTGTGTGTCCTGGGCACCGTGGTGGCGGTCTTCCTTGCTGCCATCTCACAACCCGGGCTGGATCCTGTGTGGCTGCCCGCCGTGGTTGCCGGCACTCTGACTCTCCTGGCTCCGGTTGCCGAGGGCGTTGCCACCGTAACCCAGCTCCAGCCGCACCGTGCCAGTGCCCAGCGCGTTGGGGAGGGCATCAGCCTGCCCTCGGCCGCAACGGTTTCGGGGCCCATCGTGGAGTTCAACCCCCAGGGGCCGCTGGGTCTGAAGGTCCGGAACCTGCAGTTCACGTACGACGACGACGCGCCGGCTTTGCGCGCGACGTCCCTGTCAGTGGCGCCCGGCGAGCATGTGGGGATCAGCGGGCCATCCGGGGCAGGAAAGACCACACTGGCCCGGTTGTTGGTGCGCTTGTGGGTGCCGGATTCGGGGAGTATCGCCCTGGTGCCGCGCAGCGGGGAGTCTGTGGACGCCTGGGCCGTGGGCGAGGAGTCGTTCCGGCGTATGGTCACGTTGGTGGAGCAGGACGCCCCGGTCTTCCATGGTTCCGTTCTGGACAACATGCGCCTGGCCGAGCCCACGGCAACTGAAGCCGACGTCCTGTCAGCCTTCGACCGGGCAGGGCTTCCGCTCGCTGGCGAACGATGGGCGGAGGGCGTGGATACCGTGATCGGCGAGCAAGGGGTGAGCCTGTCCGGTGGCGAGCGTGCCCGCTTCTGCTTGGCGCGGGCCCTGTTGATCAAGCCCAAGATCCTGGTGCTGGATGAAACCACAGCCAGCCTGGATCCTGCCTCGGAGCGTGCCCTGGTGGAAGCTGTTGCTGCGATTGCCGGCGACACCACGGTGATCACTGTGTCCCACAGGGAGTCCACCCTGGCCGCATGCCACCGGCGGGTGCAGCTGGGCTAGCCTTGGATGTGGATTGTTTCTCCGGCGCGGTCTCTGCCTACTTGGAAGTGGGACGGGAGTTCTCGCAGTTCCTTCTACTCCCGTACTTGAGCTGGCATGCACGGGTATTCATGGGACGGAAGTAGCCTAATCGCTATCAGCGTGGCCGGTCGGCTGGCGCAATCTACCTGGCGGGAGATTCAATTGGTCGTGCCTGATGACCGTTTGGCCAGCGTTCAGGACTACTGCTTTCGAGAAAGCACAAACTGTTTGCATTCCGGGCGGTGCGCTATCTCTTGATCGACGATTCGCGTACAACGAGTGTGGGGTTCACGTAGATGCGCTGAGTAGGTCGTTCAGGACCTTCTTCCAGGCGTGCCAGCAGCAACTCCACGGCGAGGCGCCCGACGTGTTGCTTGGCAGGTCGAACGGCAGTGAGGGGAGGTTCCCCGAGATGTGAGCCCTCATCGCCGTACGCAACCACCGCTAAGTCATCGGGGATCAGTATGCCATGATGGGAACAAAACTGGGCAAAAGCAACAGCATGAGGGTCCGAGTGGATGATCAGGGCGGTGATTCCAGCACCAATAACTTCCTCGGCCACGAGTTTCAGCAAGTCTTCCCGACGTGGAGCGTCAAAGCTCACCGTTTCATGCACCAGATCGTTACCGTTCGGAATCCCTAGCTCCCCGCAGGCCGCCGCCCACCCACGCAGGATGTGACCTGCGGTGGGGGACTCCCGGCTGATGAGTACTCCGATCTTTGTATGGCCCTGGGAGCGTAAATGCCGCACAGCAATTTCAGTCCCGTGCCGATGGTCAGTGGCCACGATGTCTGCACCGCCACTCACCAAGTGGGACGGCGTGAAACGCTCCATGAGCACGTGCGGTTCAGAAAGGCTGCCAATCCAACGCAGCAAATCAGGGCCACCTGGCCCTGAGGTAGTCGGCGCCAACAACAGTCCATGAACCTTCCCCGGCTTAATCAATTTTTCTATCTGGCGGCGGTTGTCCGGCCCGTCATATGCCGAGCCTCTCACCAAAACTGCAGTCTTCTTGGCTGTTGCCGTGGCACGAACTCCTCTGATGATTCCGGGCCAAAAAAACTCCAGTGAAGGCACCACGATCCCCAGCTTGTACTTCGACTGGCTGACGGCCGGCGGCCAACCATCTTCATTGGTGGTGCTGACAAGAATGGCACCACCATGAACCCTGCTCAGGAGCCCACGACGCGCCAGTACCTCGATATCTCGCCGGACGGTCATCTGACTTACCGAAAGACGATTGGCTATTTCCCCGACGCCAATCGATCCTTCTCTGCGCAGCTCGTTCATGACGAATTCATACCGCTGTTCCGCAAAAAGTGTGTCTGGTGCCATCGTGATCCTCATTCGAGCCCGCTCGGGTATACCGGGGTTTCTGGGGCGCAGGGCTCCCGGGGTGGTGGCAGTCTACCCGGAGGCGACGCTGCTGACAGGTCAAGAATGCCGCCCCGAGGTGGTCATGGGTGGTAGCGCCACTGAGGGCGCGGTTGTTTACCTTTGTTTGAGTGTGTGCTAATCGGTTCGCTTCCTTAGATTGTGGGGTGGGTCACATGTTTGACTTCGTGTGCCTGCAGAATCCATGCGGGTTTCACTCAAAGGGGAGAAGTTCTTGGCTATGACAAATTCACGCAACGTGCCCAACCCGCTGGAACAGCTCCGCGGTCCTGGCCGCAGAGATGTCCTCCGACTGATGGGAATCGGGGCAGCGGTAGGAGCGGTGGGCTTCACAATCCAGGAGGGCGGCATCGTTGCCAGGCCCGCAAGCGCCATAGCGGGACGGAACATCTACGTCCGGGCCGGAGCCGGGACGGGCACTGCCCAGGACGGCACCACACCGGAGAAGGCCTTCGGGACACTGCAGGCGGCTTCGAACATCACCACGCCCGGTGACACGGTTCTCATCATGAACGGGACCTACATTGACAACGGCAACCCGGGGAACAGCGGGACTTTGAACATCACACGGTCCGGACAAGATGGTCTTCCAATCACCTACGCTGCTTATCCGGGGCATACGCCCGTCATCACGGTGACCCGCGAGTCCTGGGCTGGTATTCGGATCACGGGCGCGGACTACATCACCATCGAGGGTCTCACCCTTGCGGGTTTGAACGCCGAACTCGTTTATGCGGATGCGTACGCTGCACGCTTGCAGGCAACCCCCACATACAACGCCAGCGGCATCAGCATCCAGCTGGCGCAGGGGGATACAAGCACAGTTGGTTCCCACCACATCATCGTGCGCAACAACGTTATTCACAGCTGGCCCGGCGGTGGTGTTGCTGCTGTCAAGGCCGACTATCTGACAGTGAACCAAAACACCATCTTTAACAATGCCTGGTACTCCATCTTCGCCAACAGTGGTGTCTCTACTCTGGTGCCGTCAAACTTCAACACCAACACCGGGAATCGGAACTTCTTTACGAGGAATTTGGTGTACGGCAACAAGTCCAACATTCCATGGCGGGATACCGGCAAAATTTCGGACGGAAACGGCATCATTGTCGATTCCACGCTGGGACTGGAATCGGGAGGGGTCCGCTACCAGGGCAGGACTCTAGTGTCCAACAACGTGGTTTTCAACAACGGCGGTTCCGGCATCCACGCCTACAAGGCCAACAACGTGGACATCATCAACAACACCGGCTACTTCAACTCCGCAAGCTCCACGCTGAATTATGGAAACATCGGTGCTTGGGAAAGCCAGAACTGCAATGTCCTGAACAATGTCTCGTACGTGCGGACGGGCAAGTCCACCAACTCCAAGTACAACAACGTCAATGTCCGGTACGACTACAACATCTACTTCAACGGCGCTACCCCAGAGGTGCTGGGGCCGCAGGACGACGTAGCGAACCCCCTGTTTTACTTCCCATCCACAGTCCGGGCCGATTCCGATTTCCGGATTAACTCCGGCTCACCGGCTATTGGAACCGGAACCGCCCAACTCGCGCCCAGCGTTGATTTCACCGGAGCAACCCGTCCGGCCGGGGGAGTCGACAGGGGAGCGTATAGGTATGGCGCCACAACCAAGGGCTACTAAACAGCAGCCCTTCCCTGTGCGTCTTGGAGGTTCGTGGCAAATCCCGTGGTTGAGGCCTCCAGCAGTAATTTAGGAACTTCTTCGACGCTCGTGGCCATCTTCCTAACCTGCGAAAGGGCTTAGAACGCGTCGGGGTGGAGGCCCTTGGCGATCTGCTCCACGGCGCGGAGGTTGCCCCAGGTTCCGGGCATGACGTCATCGGATTCCACGGCCACCAATCGCTGGTTCTTCACCGCGTCCACCTCAGGGAACTTCTCCTGAAGGAAGGTGCGGGTGGCGTCCTCGTGGGCCTTGTCCAAGGTGGTGAACACGATGACCTCGGGGTTCTTCTGCACCAGTGTCTCCGGGGAGATCATGGCAGAGAAGAACGTGGCGAAGGCTTCATCGGACGGGCTGAAGAGGTTCTCGCCACCGGCAGTCTTGATCATGTCGTACTCGATCCCCGCCCCGATGGCCGCAATGGAGTTCCCCTCAACAAACAGCTCCACCACGGTGGGCTTCTCCTTGCCTTCCACCTTTGATGCAACCGAAGCCAGCATCTCAGCTGCTTCCGTCCGAACGGCAGACGTACGCTCACCCGCGCCAACTACAGCGCCGATGTTCTCGATATCCGTGAGGATGTCCTTGACCTCGGCCTTGCTCCGGCGTTCCATGCAGCCCGCCGTTGCTATGTAGGACTCAGCGCCTGCAGCTTTGAGCTGTTCGATGCTCGCAAAGCCCTGCTCGGCAGTGAATTCATACGCTGTGGGGGAGTAGACGAAATCGGGGTCGGCACCCAACAGGACTTCGCGCGACGGCGGCATCTGATCGCTCAGCTGCTGCACGTTACCGCGCTCCTTCAGTTCCGGCAGCAGCTCACTGCCTTTGGTCTGTGCCTCGGCCACAACCTTGTCCGCGGCGCCCAGTTTCACCAATAGCTCGGACTGTCCGGGAGTCATGGCCACCACCCGCTGGGGAACGGAGGTGAAGGTCAGGGTGCGGCCGCAGTTCTCGATTGCTCCCGCGGGCTGCGCAGCGACACCAGCATTGTCCGTGGCAGGTGTTTGGCTGACTGCTTGACCGCAGCCGGACAACAGCATTCCGCTCAGTGTCATCACGCTCAGCACCGCAGCGGTTTTGGGCAGGGTGGATTTTTTCATGGGTGTGCCTCCAGTTGGGTTGTATCGGGTGATGGGTACGTTCAATGGCGGGCGGCGGAGAAGTCCGCATCCTGGCTGGGTGGGGGCGTCTGTTCCGGCGTCTTCGCTGCGATGGCGATCAGCGCCCGCCCGGTCAAAGGATGCTCCAGCGTCCGGGATTCAACACCGAAGCAGCGGCGGATCAGTTGGGGGTTCAGCAGCGTTGACGGCGGCCCGAAAGCCTGCAGCCGCCCGGACTGCAGCACGGCCACCTGGTCACAGAATTCTGCCGCCAGGTTCATGTCATGCAGGGCCGCCAGCACGGTCCTTCCCCGCGAGGTGACCAGATGCATGAGCTCCAGTTGGAAGGCGACATCGAGGTGGTTGGTAGGTTCATCCAGGACCAGGACCGGTGCTTCCTGAACGAGTGCCCGCGCCAGGAGGACCCGCTGCTTTTCCCCGCCGGACAACCCCGCAAAGTAGCGGTCCGTCAGGGAGGAGGCTCCGACGTCGAGCATTGCTTGGTGGACGAGGTGGTGATCCCGCTCCGAATCCGCACCGAACCCGCGCTGATGCGGGGCGCGGCCCAGCATCACAACCTCGCGGGCCGTCATGGGAAAGTCCTGACTGGATTCCTGGGCCATCACGGCCACGCGGAGCGCGGCCTGCCGGGAGTTGAGGGCGCGGACATCCTGGCCGCCTACGGTGACGGTCCCCGAGGTGGGCTTGTTCACCCGGTACAGGGCACGCAAAAGAGTGGATTTGCCGCATCCGTTGGGCCCCAGAATGCCCACCACGGAGCCGCTGGGTGCAGTAAAAGTGACGTCGTGAACCACCGGAGTGCCGCCAAGGGCGATGCTGACGTTGAGGAATTCCACCTTCATCGTTTGATGCCACCCCGTACAGCGCCGTTGCCGCGCATGAGCCACAGGAAGAAGGGCGCTCCGACGGTAGCGGTGAGGATGCCCAAGGGAATCTCGGCCGGTTGCGCCACCGTGCGGGCCAGCAGGTCAGTGAGCATGAGGAAAAGGGCCCCGCCAAAGATGGTGACGGGCAGCATGCGGCGGTGATCGGAGCCCACCAGCATGCGCGCGGCGTGCGGCACTACCAAGCCCACAAATCCGATGCCGCCGCATACGGCAACCGTGGTGGCAGTCAGTAATGCCGTGGCCAGCAAGAGTGTCCGACGCAGCGATTCCACGTTGACGCCCAGGGCCGTGGCCGTTTCGTCGCCGGCCAGGAAGGCGTTGAGCGCGCGTGATCGGAACATCGCGAAGACGCTGATGGCCACGAGTGCCACGCCCGGCAGCAGCAGTTGCGGATAGGTGGCTGCGGAAACGCTGCCCAACAGGAAAAACAGCACACTGTAGACGTTCTGGGCGTCGGTGGTGATGGTCAGGAAGTTGGTGATCGCGGAGAGGAGTGAGCCCAACGCCACGCCTGCCAGGATGAGCCGGGAGGGTGCAATCACGCCATCCTGTTTCGCGAGCAAGTACACCAGGGCCGTCGCCGCCGCAGCTCCCGCGAATGCCGACGCGTTCAAGCCCAGCCCGCCCACCGCCGTCGAGCCTGCCACGATGGCCAGAACGGCTCCCACTCCCGCCCCGGCTGAAACACCCAGAATGTAAGGCTCGGCGAGTGGGTTGCGGACGTTCGCCTGGAGCAGGGCTCCGGCCAGCGCGAGGCTGGCCCCGGCAATGCCGGCCAGGAGCGCCCGGGGGAGCCGGAAGCTCCACACGGCTTGGTCCTGGGACACGGTGAGCGAGCCGTCCGACATCCATGGCAGGCCAGGGATCAGGTGCCCGGCCATGATCCGCAGCGATTCCAAAAACGTTGTTTGCAGCGGCCCGGTGCTGCCCGAAACCACCAGAAGCACAACGATTCCGAGCACCAGCGTTGGTGTCAGCAACCGTTCAAGCGTTGACCTGCGTGGGCGGGCGGGTGTTGCTGCGTTTCGGTTGGCCTGGCGTGCGAGGTCAACGCTCATGGGTGCGTCCTATCACACCCGGAGCCTATCTTAAATGAGAATGATTCGCATAAGTGCCGTCATTTCGGCGAGGTCAGGGCGGCTGTGGGGACGCCCGCTGCCCGCTCGGCTGTTGCGAGGGCCTCGGTGAGACGCTCGACGGCGGCCCGGTAGTCAGTTCCAGCCGTCACCTTGCAGTATTCGGCCTCCCGCATGGCCCGGGTGAGCGCGGCTGTTTCTGCTGCCCTGACGTCCGTCATGGCGGGGAAATCGATGGTGTGTGCGGGGTCCAGTTCGTACCGGCTCCAGCGCTCCAGGACGTAATCGTGGCGGGCGGCATCGTCGGCAAAACCGGCACGACGGCGGGGCTCAGCTGCATGGATCCGCTCCACCTTGTGGATGCTGGTCAGGGTTGCTGCCGCTGTGGCGAGGCCGACGAAAATCATGATGAGCCCTGCCGGAGGCCATTGCACCGCGGGGACCAAGATGGCGGGCGCCACGACCACGAGCCCTCCGAACACGTCCCAAAACAGCCCGTCCGGCTCCGCGCCGCGGCCGTAGGTCAGTTTCCTGTGCACGACATACGTGGTTGCTGCGGTTGCGAGAACCAGAGCTACACCCCATAGGAGCATCATGGCGGGCATCGGACCACCTCCAGGCGAATTCGCTGCTTTGCCTTCAGTATGCGGCAGTGCCCGCGTTGGCGCGAGGGGTCAGCTTGTCGGACCCGGGGCGTAGCCTAGGCAGCATGAGACTGAAAATGTGCAGCATCCACGTCAAAGACCCGGCAGCAGCCCATGTTTTCTACACGGAGACGTTGGGTTTCGAGACCTTGATGGCCATGCCCGAGTACAACCTCTTCATCATCAAGGATCCCGGCGCGGACAACAGCACCTCGCCCGGCCTGCTGCTGGAACCCAGCGACAACCCCATCGCCTCGAATTACATGAACGCGCTGCATGAGTCCGGCCTGGCCGCCATCACTTTCGGCGTGCCCGATGTTCAGGCTGAATATGAGCGTCTGCTTGCCGCCGGCGTGACGTTCCAAGGAGAACCGTCTGAAGATCCGTCCGGCGTCAGTGCGGTTTTCGACGACGGGTGCGGCAACTTCATTCAGCTTCACCAAGACTGAGCTTAAACAGTTGTGGCCGGGACCATTGGTCCCGGCCACAACTCACACAGACTTAAGCGTGGTCGCGCTTGGAGGTCTTCGGGGCGTCGCGCTTTGCGGCAGCGTTGTCCCGGGCTTCCTTGGTGGCGGCCTTCTTGGTGGCTTCGTCCTTGACCCGCTGGGCTTCGGAGCGGACGGCAGCGTGGGTGGCGCGCTCGGTGACCAGCCACTGCGGCGGAGCCTGCAGCAGCTCGGTGATTTCCGCCGTCGTGAGTGCATCTTCAATGCCACCGCGGGCGAGGCCGCTGATGGAGACGTTCAGCTTCTGCGCGACTACCGGGCGGGGGTGGGGGCCGTTGCGGCGAAGTTCGGCGAGCCATTCCGGGGGATTGGCCTGGAGTTCGGCGAATTCGTCACGGGTGATGGACGAATCCTGGAACTCTTGGGGTGTAGCGGGCAGGTAGATGCCGAGTTTCTTGGCAACTGTTGCCGGCTTCATGGACTGGGAGTTCGAGGACGTCATGCTTCAAGGGTATCTGGCCGGTACTGTGAGTGTGTGCCAGACGCTGAAGATTCCGCCGAAACAACCGGGCCCCTTGCCGGCCTCCGCTTCGCCTATGTTGCGGGTGTGACCCCTGGGAAATGGATCCGGCGGTGGGAAGAGCGCATGCCCAACTTTCCGTTGCACTCGTTCATGTCCGACGACGCCGCCCAGGTTTCGGTGTTGCATGACGGCTCCGCTGACCTGAGCTTCGTTCGGTTGCCGGTGGACCGCGAAGGCCTGAACGTCATTCCTCTCTATGAAGAGCAGCCGGTGGTGGTCGCTCCCAAGGGGCACGAGATCTCCGTGTTCGAAGAGGTGGCCCTCGATGATCTTTCCGAGGAGAACTTCCTCGACATTGAGGAAATGGGCGGGCCGGACATGGCCCTCCAAGTAGTCGCGTCCGGTGCTGGGCTGGCGATCCTGCCGATGTCAGTTGCACGGCATTTGAACGCCAAAGACACCGTCATGCGCCGCCTGACCGGCGCTCCCGGGACGCAGATCGGCCTGGCTTGGCTGGTTGGAACCGACAGTCCCGTGATCGAGGAGTTCATTGGAATTGTGCGTGGGCGGACCGCGCAGAGTTCACGCCAACCCTCGGCCCAGCAGGAGAAGCCCAAGAAGGAACCCAAGCCCGACCGCCGCGGGGGAGGCCCCAGGAAGCCTGCAGTCGCGCAGCGTTACGCCCCGAATCCTGACAAGGGCCGGGGTAAAGGTTCGCGCAAGAAGGGCAAGCGCTAGCTACGCGCCGTGGATTGCGGTCTGTTGCTGCTCTGAGCGGTTGAGGTAGGCCAGAAGAAGGTCGCCGGCCCGTTCCAGCTCTCCCGCCTCCAGCGCTGAACAGATGTGCTCGTTGTCCGTGAGCCAGTCGCTGTAGAAGTGCGCATTCAAGGTGGCCTTGTGGAAGTAGAGGCGCATCTCGGCCAGAATCTGGGCCATGATCGTGTTCAGCCGGTTGCTCTCGGCGAGTGCAACAATCGCGCCGTGGAAATGCTGGTTGGCGCTTCCCAAGCCTTCGTTGTCCTTGGCTGCCGCGGCCCGCTTCCCCTCGTCGACGGCGGCCCTGACGGCGGCAATGCGTTCCGGTGAACCGCCCGCCCGGATGGAGCTGACCTCGATCGCACGGCGAACCGTGTAAACGTCGTGAATGTCGCCCGCTTCAAGGGTGGCAACAAAAACGCCCTTATTGGGCTGGCGGAGGAGTAGACGTTCGCCGGCCAGCTCAGCGAATGCTTCGCGGACCGTGTTCCGGGAGACGCCCAGGTCCTCAGCAATGGTGGCTTCGGTCAGCTTGGCTCCTGGGACGAGGAAACCTTCGGCCAGCTGGTAGCGCAGCTCTTCGGCGACTCTCTCGGCAACGGACGGAACTCTCATGCGGACCCGGGCCCGCGCGCTATCGAGGCCAGCGGTTTCGTTTTTTTCCTGATCTGCACTGGCCATGACACCAAAATTACACGATTGCCGAAAACTTGGATCGCTGGATTGTTGAACAATCCAGCAGATTGAGGCATCCTAGATGTAACGCACATCACGAGGCAGGGATCACATCATGGCAATCATCGATATGAACAGCGACGTCGGAGAGTCTTTCGGGCGCTGGACACTCGGCGATGACGCAGCCATGTTCGAGTCAGTCTCCAGTGCAAACGTTGCGTGCGGATTCCATGCTGGTGACCCCAGCGTCATCCGCAGCACCTGCGAAAAGGCGGCGAAGGCCGGCGTCGTTATCGGCGCCCATGTTGGCTACCGCGACCTCGCTGGATTCGGTCGCCGCTTCATGGACATCGACCCCAAGGAACTGGCAGATGATGTGGTGTACCAAATTGGTGCCTTGCAGGCGCTGGCGGCCATCGCAGGTGCACGCGTCCAGTACGTGAAGCCCCATGGTGGCCTCTACAACGCGATCGTGAAGCATACGGCCCAGGCCCGTGCCGTTGTCGAAGCTGTGAAGTCGGTGGACCCCAACCTCCCGATTCTCGGCCTCCCGGGCTCCGAAGTACTCCGTCTCGCTGAAGAAGCAGGTCTTCGAGGCGTTGCCGAGGCTTTTGCGGACCGTGCCTACAACCCGGATGGAACGCTGGTTTCCCGCTCACAGGCGGGCGCCGTTCTCCATGATCCGGCTGAAGTGGCAGAGCACGTCCTGCGCATGGCCACCGAACAATCCGTCAAAACCATTGATGGTTCCATCCTGAAAATCCGCGCAGAGAGCATTTGCGTGCATGGTGACTCACCGGGGGCCGTTGCAATGGCCACCGCAGTGAAGTCCGCTTTGGGCGAGGCCGGCGTCGCCGTCGGCTCGTTCCTCTAATCCGTTCCATTCAGGCCCAGCACTACATCCCTCACCCCCGGAGGAAACCATGACCAGCACCAACAAGGCAGCCAAGGCCGTGACAAGGAAGCCACCGGCCGGCGCCATCAAGGCGTACGTCGCCAGCCTCACCGGCACCTCGCTTGAGTACTACGACTTCGCCATCTACTCGGTGGCTTCGGCCCTCGTGTTCCCCAAGATCTTCTTCCCCGGCAATGACGAATTTGTCGCGTTGCTGCTCTCTTTCTCGGCCTTCGCAGTTGGCTACTTGGCCCGCCCCATTGGCGGCATCATCTTCGGCCGATTGGGCGACAAGATCGGCCGCAAGTACGTCCTGGTCTTCACGCTCGTCCTGATCGGTGTCGCAACCGTCCTGATCGGCGCCTTGCCCGACTACTCGGTGATCGGCGTCGCGGCTCCCACCATCCTCGTCTTGCTGCGCCTGGCGCAGGGCATCGGCGTGGGCGGCGAATGGGGCGGTGCAGTACTGCTGTCCAGCGAATTCGGCGATCCCAACAAGCGGGGTTTCTGGTCCTCCGCAGCACAGATCGGCCCGCCCGCCGGTAACCTCATGGCCAATGGTGTCCTTGCCATCCTGGCCGCCTCGCTGAGCGAAGAGGCATTCCTCTCCTGGGGCTGGCGCGTAGCCTTCCTTGCCTCCGCGTTGCTGGTGGTGTTCGGCCTGGTCATCCGACTCAAGCTTGAAGAAACCCCGGTGTTCAAGGCCATCCAGGCCCACGGCGATCGTCCCAAAGCTCCTATCAAGGAAGTCTTCACCACGGAGCCCAAGGCACTGGTCGCCGCAGCGCTGTCCCGGGTTTGCCCTGACATCCTTTACGCGCTGTTCACGGTGTTCGTCGCCGTTTACGCCACCAAGGAACTGGGCATGACAACGGGCAACGTCCTGTCTGCCATCCTGATCGGCTCTGCCTTCCAGCTCTTCCTGATCCCGTTGGCCGGTGCGTTGACGGACCGCTTCAACCGTCGCTGGGTCTACGGCATCGCTGCAGCTGCGACCGCCGCCTATATCCCGCTGTTCTTCCTGATGATCCAAGGCAAGTCCGTAGCCATGCTGACCGTCGGTACGGTCATCGGCCTGGCCCTGCACGCCTTCATGTACGGCCCTCAGGCGGCCTTCATCACCGAACAGTTCCCGGCCCGGCTCCGGTACGCCGGCAGCTCGCTGGCGTACACCTTGGCCGGTGTAATCGGTGGGGCCGTTGCACCCATCATCTTCACCGCTCTCTACGGCGCGGCAGGTGGCGGCTGGTACCTGATCGCTGTGTACATCCTCGTCGCTTCTGTTGTGACGATCGTGGGCATGCTCCTCGGTCGCGACCCCAAACCGGAAGAAGACGTCCGTTTGATGCAGGGGACGCACGCTCAGCCGGCGTCGTAGCGAAAAATGGAAACCGTGATGCACACAGCCACCGCAAAAAGGGTTCGTTCTGTCAGGCCCGTCGGTACCCGTGCCGTGCTGGCTGAACTGGATGGGCTGCAGGACGTCTTGGCCCTCCAGGACATGCTCAACAAGTCCCCGCTGCAGGGACAGGTGGACGTTCTTGCCGCCGCCGAAACTGTCATGGTGGTGGGCGAGTCCGCAGCGGCCACCCGCGCCATCGGCACCCGTTTGCTCGAGCTGGAAATCACCGCTCCGGAAGTCACTGACTCCGGGCTGGTGGTCATCGAGACCGTATACGACGGCGACGACCTCGCCGACGTCGCGGAGCTCACCGGCCTGAGCGTGGACGGCGTCATAGCCGCCCATACCGGCCAGATCTGGACCGTTGCCTTCGCGGGCTTTGCACCAGGTTTCGGCTACATGGTGGGCGAGAACGAGGCCCTCACGGTCCCGCGCCGCTCTTCCCCGAGGACAGCTGTCCCCGCTGGATCTGTTGCCCTCGGCGGCCAGTACTCGGCCGTTTATCCCCGCAGTTCACCGGGCGGTTGGCAGCTGATTGGCCGGACCGGGGCGCGGATGTGGGACCTTGACCGTGCCCAGCCGGCCCTGGTTCGACCCGGCGACCGTGTGCAGTACAAAGCCGTCCGCGAGGTTGTGACGGCCGGCGCCCCCTCGGCACGGGATACGTCAGCCGGAGACTCCCCGGCCGGCGACTCCGACAAGGAGCGCCACACTGAGTCCGGTCTTCGGATACTGAATCCGGGGGCCCAAAGCCTTATCCAGGACCTCGGCCGCCGGGGCTATGGTCCGCTGGGAGTCTCTGCTGCCGGGGCTTTGGACCGGGCATCGCTGCGCCGCGCCAACCGGCTGGTGGGGAACGCTTCGTCGGCTGCAGCCATTGAGAGCGTCAACGGCGGCCTCACGGTGGAAGCAATCGGCGACCAAGTGATTGCTGTGGCGGGTGCGCCGACGACGCTGACCATTGAGTCGCCGTCGTGGGTTGATTCTGAAGGATCCGACGACGACGGCTACGTCCAGCCCGGCGCTCAGCGGACCGTCCCCATGGCCGCGCCCTTCGCATTGCTCGACGGCGAAGTGCTCACCATCGGGGCTCCCGAGTCGGGATTCCGAAACTATGTGGCGATCCGTGGCGGCGTTGATGCCCCTGAGGTTCTGGGCAGCCGGTCGGCCGACACGATGTCCGGGATTGGTCCCGCGCCTTTGGCAGTTGGCCAGGAGCTCCCGGCCGGTGAAGCCACCGCATCCACAGCAGTGGAAAGCCCAGAGCTCCAACCGGACTTCCCCGGCCTCCCCGGCCAGGGCGTCACGGTACTCGACGTCGTTCCCGGACCACGTGCCGACTGGTTCGACCAGGAAGCGCTTGATTCCCTCTGCAGTCAGGAGTGGCTGGTCACGCCGCAGTCCAATCGTGTGGGCATGCGCCTGGACGGAACTCCGTTGCGGCGCATCCGTGAGGGCGAACTCCCCAGCGAGGGCACCATGGCCGGCGCCCTTCAGATTCCGCCCGCGGGGCTGCCCGTCCTCTTCCTGGCGGACCACCCCATCACAGGCGGCTATCCGGTGATTGGCGTGGTGCGCGACGAACACCTTGACCTCGCTGCCCAGGTCCCCATCGGCGGACGGATCCGTTTCCACCTCGTTCCGGATGCGCCGGACTTCACCACGACGTTTACCAAGACCCCAGAGAATTGAGTATGTGATGCGCAAGGTCCTGATCGCGAACCGCGGCGAAATCGCAGTCCGCGTCGCCCGAGCCTGCGACGACGCCGGCATCCAGTCAGTCGCCGTCTATGCAGACATCGACGCCGATGCCATGCACGTTGGCGCTGCCGACGAAGCCTACAGCCTGGGCGGCAACTCGCCGGCCGATACCTATCTGAACATTGGGAAACTCCTCACTGTTGCCGAGGAGTCCGGCGCTGATGCCGTCCATCCCGGCTACGGTTTCCTGTCCGAGAACGCGGACTTTGCACAAGCAGTGCTCGACGCCGGACTTAAGTGGATCGGCCCCTCGCCGGAGTCGATTCGCCAGCTGGGCAACAAGATCACGGCGCGCGATATCGCCGTCCGCGCCGGCGCACCTTTGGTGGCCGGCAGCGATGGCCCGGTATCGTCTGCGGCAGAGGCCCGCGCTTTCGCCGAGCAACACGGACTCCCCCTTGCGATCAAGGCGGCCTTCGGCGGCGGTGGCCGTGGCCTGAAAGTGGTTCGTGAGCTCGCCGAAGTAGAAGAAGCCTTCGACTCCGCAGTGCGTGAAGCAGTGGCTGCGTTCGGTCGCGGCGAGTGCTTCGTGGAGCAGTACCTCGACCGGCCCCGGCATGTGGAGGCGCAGATCATCGCAGACATCCACGGCAACGTGGTGGTGGTGGGAACCCGCGACTGCTCCCTGCAGCGACGCCACCAAAAGCTCGTGGAAGAAGCTCCGGCGCCCTTCTTGAGCGACGAACAGCGGAAGCAAATCTACGAGGGCTCCAAGGCCATTGTCCGCGAAGCAGGCTACTACGGTGCCGGGACAGTGGAATTCCTGGTCTCAGCTGACGGGGCCGTGGCTTTCCTGGAGGTCAACACCCGCCTTCAGGTCGAGCACCCCATCACGGAGGAAACCGCGGGGATTGACCTTGTCCAGGAGCAATTCCGCATTGCTGCCGGTCTGCCGCTGAGCATCACGGAGGACCCCGCTGCCCGTGGACACTCCTTCGAGTTCCGCATCAACGCAGAGGATGTCGGGCGCGGCTTCCTTCCCTCGCCGGGCACTGTTGCATTGTTCGAAGCACCGACGGGACCCGGCATCCGATTGGATACCGGTGTTCGGTCCGGTTCCTTCGTGGCGCCCCAGTTCGACTCCCTGCTGGCCAAGTTGATCGTGAGCGGAGCTGATCGTCAGCAGGCACTCCGCCGCGCGCGCCGGGCCCTTGCCGAAATCAACATCACCGGCCTCCCCACCGTTCTGCCGTTCCACCGCGCGGTTATGGAATCCGAAGACTTCACGTCCATTGCCGGAATGCGGGTCCACACCCGATGGATTGAAACCGACTTCGCGGACCAGATCCCGGTGGATCCCGAGTACAACGTGATGGCCCCGGGAGGTGAGCGCAGAACCATCACCATCGATGTGGACGGAAAACGCCTCGCCGTGGGACTTCCGGCTGACCTGCTGGACGGCTGGGCCCGATCAGGGCAAGGCCTTCCTGCGGCGTCAGACGTGAAGGGTTTGCCGGGTTCTGTCTCAGGCAGCCACTCCCCAGCCGAATCAGCGCTCGTCTCCAGCATGGCCGGCACAGTAGTGAAGTGGCTGGTGGAACCCGGTGAAGAAGTCGCCGCGGGTGACCCCTTGGTGGTCCTTGAAGCCATGAAGATGGAAACCCAAGTTCCCGCCCACCGGACAGGTACGCTCTCCGAAGTCCTGTCCGCACCGGGCGGAGTGGTCACCGCCGGCGCCGTGCTGGCCCACATCCACTAGCTCCGCTAGGCGTGTGCCGCCGCTGAAATGCCCAGCACGCTGTCCAGCAAGCTGTTGCGGAACTTGCCTGTGGGGTCGTTCGCCTGAACCAGGGCGCGGAAGTCTTCGAACCGCGGGTAGAGCGCGGCGAAGTCGTACTGCCCGGGCGTGAAGAGTTTGCCCCAGTGCGGGCGTGCCCCGAACGGACGCAAAGCTTCCTCAAGCTCCGGGAGTACTGCTTCCACGTCGGACTGGAGGGGCTTCCATGTGAAGTGCAGCGCCACACTTTGCTGCTGATAGAACGGGCTGAGCCAGAACTCGTCAGCAGCGATGGTGCGGATTTCCGAGATGAACAAGAGCGGCGACAGCTTGCCTGCAAGCGCGCGGACTGCCTGCAAGGCGGCAGGCGCCTGGTCCAGCGGCAAAAGGAACTCGCTCTGCAGCTCCTCACCGTTGCTGGGTGTGAATTCGTGGCGGAAGTGCGGCAAGCGGTCCAGCCATTTTCCAGCGACATCCAGCTGCCCGGTGCAGTTTTCGGCCGACATGTCCGGCAGGGGGTGCATGGCCGCCGTCGCTGCTGTTGCTCCAAAGAGGTCCGTCAGGGGAGCCTCGGAGTCGAGTGCTTTGAGCCAGACCTGCGGGATGGTGTCTCCGGTGTAATTGGTGAAGAAGCTGACGCTGTAGGCGCTGGATGCGATGGTGTGGAAGTTCGCCAAGGCACCTTCCCACGACAACCCGGTGAGCACACGCTGCCGGACCTCGTAGCTCGGACGGACTGCCAGCTCAAGTCCCGTGACGATGCCAAGGGCTCCCACGCCCACCACACTGGCGGGGAATTCGTCGTCGTCCGCTGTCAGTGTCACCAGCTCGCCGGAGGCGCGCACCAGGTCAACACCCACGACGGCGGCAGCCAGCGAGGGGTTGTTGACCCCACTGCCGTGCGTTCCGGTTTGGATGGCGCCGGCGACTGAGATGTGGGGGAGCGAGGCAAGATTGTGGATGGCGTAGCCCTGCTCCTCGAGCGCGCGTCCCAGGGCGCCGTAGCTGATGCCGCCGCTGACCTTGACCGTGCTCTTCGCGGCGTCCAACAAAATCTCCTGAGGGAGGGCGTCGAGGAGGATGTGGGTCCCGTCCGTGTCGGCCACTGTGTTGAAGGAGTGCCTGGAGCCGAGGGCCTTGATCTTGGTTGCGTTTGCCACGAGCTCCTGCAGTTCGGCCACCGAGGCGGGGCGGTGGACTTCCGCGGCGGAGTATTCGAGGTTTCCTGCCCAGTTCTTCATTGAATGATCTTCCCATCTGGCGTTATCGGACTCCCACAAATTGTGAGCGTTCACAAAGAGCCGGGTCAAGGGGTGTCCAACCCTTGCCGATAGAGTTCAAGGAAACCCGCTGTCTACCAGGAGCTGCACGTGAGCCAGGGATCCAAGCCCACCATCCGGGACGTTGCGAAGGCGGCTGACGTATCGCTGACCACTGTGTCCTACGTGCTTTCCGGCCGTCACGGCGGGACCACCCGGATCAGCCAGCCCACGCAGGACCGGGTGTTGGCCGCGGTCAAGGAGCTCGGTTACGTGCCCAACCAGGCGGCCCGGGGCATGCGTCGGGGCAAGACGGACGTGGTGGCCGTGGCTATCGGAAACCTCGATTGGCCGTGGGATCGAGCCCTCGCCACGGCGGCGGCCCGGATCCTCCCGGAGCACGGGTACCAGCCGGTGATCCTGCTGGGCGACGATTGGCGCAAGTTCATGATGTCCGGGGGCGCCGATGGCGTCATCATCGGCTACTTCCCCGAGGCCAAGACAGACGACGAAACCGTCACCGAGCTGGCGCGCCGCGGCGTCGCCCAAGTGGTGATCTCCGGAACCATGAAGCCCGCGGGGTTTGATGTTTTGGCTCCCGAGTCCGATGAAGGGCTCGCGGAGTGCATGGAGTTCCTCACCAATTCCCACCGCAGAATCGCGTGCATCCGCAGGGCAGACCCGGCCGGCCGGCCCAAGAGCCGCTTTGCCGCCTATGCTGCCGGGTTGGAGAAGGCAGGCATACCCCTGGATGAGTCCTTGGTCAGGACGTCGCAGCACCACCCTGCCACCGCGTACCAGTCGGCGTTGGAGTTGCTCCAGCTGCCGGATCGGCCCACGGCCATCTTCTGCACGGACGACATGGAAGCGTTGCAAGCCATCCGTGCCGCGTACCGCCTCGGCCTGCAGGTCCCTGAGGACATCCAGATTGTTGGCGTAGGAAACTCCACTGAGGGCCAGGAGTATGACCCGGCCCTGACCACTGTTGGGCCGGACCCTATTTTTGAGCAGGTGGTCAGGATGCTGCTTGATCGCTTGGCGGGAACCACACCGGCAGAAGGAATCCGGGTTGCCTCGCCATGGAAGGTACACCGCCGAGGCACCACCCAGCGCTAGGAGCTAGTCCTTCAGCGGACGGCGCGCCAGCCAGGCAGCCACAATTGCGCCCGAGATGTTGTGCCACACCGAGAACACGGCCGACGGTAGTGCGGCCAGGGGGCTGAAGTGCGCTGTGGCCAGAGTGGCGGCCAGACCGGAGTTCTGCATGCCAACCTCAAACGCGAGGGCGCGGCGTGCCTTGTCGTCCAGCCGGCCGAGCTTGCCCGCCAAGTAACCCAGGCCCAGACCGAAACCGTTGTGGAGAACGACGGCCAGGAAAACGATCGCGCCTGCCGCGACGATCTTGCTGGCGCTTCCCGCTACGACGATAGCTACGATCAGCGAAATCACGACGGCGGACGCCCACGGCAGTGCGGGAAGAACCTTTGCGACGAGCTTCGAGAGGAAGAGACGGGCCAACAGGCCTGCGATCACCGGCAGCAGCACTGTCTTCACGATGTCCATCACCATGGCGCCGGCTTCGATGTGCAGGAAAGAGCCGGCCAGGAAGAGTGTCAGGGCAGGGGTCACGATGGGCGCGATCAGCGTGGAAACCGAGGCGACGGCCACGGACAGGGCAACATCGCCCTTGGCCAGGAACGCCATGACATTCGAGGCGGTGCCCGAAGGTGCGCAACCCACCAGGATCAGGCCGACGGCCAGTTCCGGCGGCAACTGCAGGAGGACGGCGATGAGCCACCCAGCGCCGGGCATGATCACGTAGTGCGCCACAATGCCAAGGGCGACGGCCCATGGGCGCCGTGCCACCGAGGCAAAGTCCGGCGGGGTGAGCGTGAGTCCCATGCAGAACATGATGACGCCCAGCAGGTAGGGAACCGCGACGCCCATCGGTTTGAACAGATCCGGAATCAGGAAGCCGAGGACCCCCGCTACAACCACCAGGAGTGGGAACACGGTGACAGCAATGCGCGCAATCTTGGCTTCAGCGGCAAGGGCGGCGTTGGCGGGCGCAGCGGGTTCTTCGGTTTTCGACGGGGTATTGGTTGCCTCAAGCATTCATCCATGCTCACACTCGGCGCCAGACCCGAACGACTTCGTTACATCCACGCGGGGGAATATGTCAGACAACCGCTGTTTCGCACCCAACTAAGTGACAGTAAACGCACCACTGAGCCCTTATTAGGACGTGTGCTGTTACCTAGTTGGGAGGGGCGGATCAGGAGTTGAGCTTCCCGGCCAGCCGCTCGCGCATACGGATGCTGGCCTCGTTGAGCCCGATAAACTCCACCTCGCGCCCGTGATTCCGGTACTTCTCGGTCACGGAATCCAACACGGCAACAGTCGACGCGTCCCAAATGTGGGAGCCGTGCAGATCGATGATCACGCGATCTATTCCTTCTGAGGCATCTTTTGCGTAGTCGAACTGCGTGTACAGATCATTGGACGATGCAAAGAACAGTTCGCCGTCCACGGTGTAGGTGGCCACGTTCCCGCCGTTGAGCTCGAGTTCCGTCCGCTCCACCGTAGCGAAGTGGGCCACCCGCCGCGCGAACAGCACCATTGCAGTCAAGACGCCGACGCCGACACCCACCGCGAGGTTGTGCGTCGCCACTACAGCGGCAACAGTAATCAGCATGACGGCGGTCTCCGACTTGGGCAGTCGCTTCAGCGTAGAGGGTTGGATCGAGTGCCAGTCGAAGGTGATCAGCGAAACGAAAATCATCACGGCAACCAGCGCTGCCATGGGGATCATGCCCACGACGTCGCCGAGGACCACTACCAGCACCAGCAGGAACACGCCGGCCAGGAACGTCGAGAGCCGGCTCCGGGCGCCGGAGCCCTTGACGTTGATCATGGTCTGCCCAATGACGGCGCAACCACCCAGACCACCAAGGAACCCGGTGACGATGTTCGCCGCACCTTGACCCCAGGAGACGCGGGTCTTGTTGGAACGGGTGTCCGTGATGTCGTCCACCAGCTTGGCAGTCATCAGGGATTCCAACAGGCCCACCAATGCCATGGACAGTGCGAAGGGTGCAATGATCTGGAACGTTTCCAGGTTCAGGGGAACGTTGGGCAGGAAGAAGCCGGGCAAGCTGTCCGGGAGTTCACCCTTATCGCTGACGGTGGGAACGTCGATGCCACCCACCACGGTCGCCAACGTGATGGCAACAATGGCCACCAGAGGAGCCGGAATCGCTGTGGTCAGGCGGGGCAGCCCGAACACGATGACCAGACCAACAATGACAATCGGGTAGACCATCCACGGCACATTGAAGAGCTCGGGCATCTGTGACATGAACACCAAGATGGCCAGTGCGTTCACGAAGCCGATCATCACGGACCGTGGGATGAAACGCATGAGTTTGGTGACGCCCAGCACCGCCAGGATGATCTGGAAAACACCTGCCAGGATGATCGTCGCGATCAGGTAGTCGAGTCCGTGCTCCTTCATCACCGGGGCGATCACCAACGCCACAGCTCCGGTGGCTGCGGAAATCATGGCAGGCCGGCCACCCACCAAAGCCGTCACTACGCCCATGGTGAAGGACGCGAACAGCCCGATCCGCGGATCAACCCCCGCAATCACCGAGAACGCGATGGCCTCGGGGATCAAAGCCAGCGCCACCACGAGCCCCGCGAGGGATTCCGTCAGCAGGCGGCGGGGTGAGCGGAAGGTCGCCCGCAGTGACATGAGTTGCTCGGGAGTCATGGGTCCTTACAGTGCAGTTGTCCTAGAGCGCAGTCTGGCGGTAGCGCTCAATCTGCTTAAGGCGCCGCAGGAGGCTGTCGCGCCGCGGGTGCGGAACGACGTCGGGCGCCTCAGCGGTGAGATCGATGTGTTCGGTTCCGTACTGCCACAACAGGAGGTCATCCAGGAGGCGGTCGGGGCCGGGGGAGTAGCGGTGGTCCAGGGCCTTGCGGACCTCGGTGATCCGGTTGGCGCTGAGCAGTCCGGCAAGCTCCACGGTCTTGGTGAGGCCGTGGGCGGCGAGCAGCTCGGCAGCCCATCCCCAGTCGTCATCAACTTTACGGTCAACGTGCGGGAGCAGCGTACGCCAGACGTCACGGACCCGGTTGGGCGTCAGGGGCATGCCGCCATCGCCCTCAAGGTCCCAGTAGCCGCGAACTTCCTCGTACCGCTCGTGAAGATCGGCGAAGGCGCTCTCCACTGTTTCCAACATGGCAGCTGTTGCAGTGAATTGGCGATCAAAATGGGGTGTCCAGGCGCGCGGGTCTTCGGCCTTGAACCGGATGTCGTGCTCGATCTCGCTCCAAGCGTGGGCAAAAACGGTGCGGATCTGGCATTCGAAGAAATAGCTGCCGTTGGCAGGCATGTCCGGGTTGAAGACCTGCTGGTATTCCTTGACGGCCTCATTCTGGATGGTTCGCAGAATGAGGTGCCGGCTGGAGTATCCGTAGGTTCCCGACTCGATGGAGCCGATGTCCTTCTCACGGTCTCCGCGGCAATCGAAGAGCTGCCGCTGCCGCTTGATGATGTTGGCCACGGCGGCGTTCTCGGCCGGAAGCTTGGTGATGACACGGATGCCCACCATGTCATTCAACGTGCGGAAGGGGTCCGGAAACTTCAGCAACCGGGGGCCGCCCGGCTCCAGGGGATCATCGGTGCGGGAAATCTTTTCCCGGAAGGACTCCACTGTTTTGGTCCGTCCGGTGACAAACAACGGAGTGACCTCAGCGTCGTTCAGCATGTCCCGCAAAGTGAGCAGAACGTCCCGCGTAACCCGCTTCAGGGCAGGGCGAACACGCTCATAGAGCGCCACATTCGCATCCACTGCGTCGCGCTGGGCCTGGTCCAGGCTGTCCCAATTGCTTGCCATGCCCCCAGCATACGGGGCGGGTCCGACACTGAACCGAGCCACTCGCCGTCGGGGTGCCTCTAGCCAAACTAGTGAATCGTCACGATAGGCTCAGTACAAAGGAGGGCGCAATGTTGCGGCACAAGTACAGCTACGGCGAACACCCCAGCCAATGGGGCGAACTCTTCATACCTGAACCGTCCAACGGAAACCATCGCGGCGCGTCTGCGCTGGCCGGTGGAATCGCCGTTGTGATCCATGGCGGTTACTGGCGGTCCCAGTACGGCGCGGAGCTTGGCGAGCCTCTTGCGCGGGACCTCGCAGCGCACGGCATCACCGCCTGGAACCTCGAGTATCGGCGGGCCGGCAACGGCGGTGGTTGGCCCCACACTTTCGAGGACATCCTGGCCGGCATCGACCACCTGTCCACCATCGCCGGTGATCACAATCTCCAGCTCGGCAAAGTAGTCGCCTTGGGCCACTCGGCCGGCGGCCATTTGGCGGTCTGGGCTGCTGGACGGCAACGGCTCTCGGACATCGGAACGCCCGACGCCGACCGCCAACTCCAGCGCAGCCCGGAGGACAACGCCGTGCACCTGACCGGCGTCGTCAGCCAGTCCGGCCTCCTGAACCTCGCCGCGGCCGAGAAGCTGAACCTCAGCAACGGCGCCGTCTGCAACCTTATGGGCGGGGATTCCCATAGATTCCCCAAGCGGCATAAGTACGCGGATCCCATGAGCTCGCTGCCGCTTGACGTTCCCGTATATGCCGTCCACGCCACGGACGACGAGGATGTTCCCGCCAGCCAGTCCGAGGCCTACGTTGCTGCAGCCACGGCGGCCGGAAGCGCCGCCCAGTTGCTCCGCGTTCCCGGGGACCACTTCGACCTGATCGACCCCAAAGCGGTCGCTTATAAGAAGTGCCGCGAACTGGTCCAGCGACTGCTCTCGTAAACTGTACGTCGCGGGGGCTTGCCTCTGGCAGAGTTGTCCCATGCTGACAGTCATTGGTGAAGCTCTTGTTGATGTGGTCCAACGCTCGTCCGGAATCGAGGCGCACGTTGGCGGCAGTCCGCTCAACGTTGCCGTCGGTCTGGCGCGCCTTGACCACCCGGTGCAGTTCATCGGGCGCTATGGCCGGGACGCCTACGGTGACTCCGTGGCGGCACACCTCCGCTCAAGCTCCGTAATGGTGCCGCTTCCGCCGGACGAGAAGCCCACCAGCGTGGCCACTGCCACAATCGACGACGACGGCGCCGCCACCTACGTCTTTGACCTCGCCTGGGAATTGCCCGGACTCGCCGCAAGGTTGCCGCTGATGCTGCAGGGCGCCACCTTGCTGCACACAGGTTCCATAGCCACCGCACTGGAGCCCGGCGCCGCAGAGGTGCTTGCCGCCGTCGAACATGCCCACCCGGGCAGCACCATCAGCTTCGATCCCAACTGCCGTCCGAGCATCATTACGGACGTTGATTACGCGCGGACGCAAGCCGAACGCTTCGTGGCGCTGTCCGACGTCGTCAAGGCCTCCGACGAGGACCTTGAGTGGCTGTACCCCGGCATCGATCCAACGGAATCCGCGCGCCGCTGGCTGACGTTGGGAGGCGCCGGAGGTCCGGCCCTGGTTGTGGTGACACGTGGTTCTCGAGGTCCGTGGGGCATCACCAGGGCAGGTGAGACCCAGATTCCCGCACCAGCTGTGAACGTGGTGGACACTGTGGGCGCGGGGGATTCGTTCATGGCGGGGTTGTTGTCCGCCATTGTTGACCATGGGCTGGATGGAGCGCAGAATCGTGACGCCTTAAGGGCCATGCCGGCTGAGACCTTGGCAGCCATCATGGATCACGCAACACGTGCGGCCGCCGTGACGGTGTCGCGGGCAGGCGCGAATCCGCCCACGCGGGCTGAGCTCAACCACGGAGTGGCGTAACCACGGGCCGAAAGCGTAGGGGTCTAGCTGGCCCCGTGACCGGCGGCCACTTCCTCGCCGGCCTTCACTGGTCCCGGCGGGGTGCCTTCCCCGAACGGACTTCCTCCCAGGGATTCCCGTCCGTGGGGACTGAGCCAACCGGATAGATCCGGTCCAGCAGGAACGATCTGCGTGGGATTAATGTCCTCGTGGACGATGTAGTAGTGCTGTTTGATCTGCACAAAGTCGATGGTGTCTCCAAACCCAGGCGTCTGGAACAGGTCCCGGGCGTAGCCCCATAGCGCCGGCATTTCGCTGAGTTTGTTGCGGTTGCACTTGAAATGACCGTGATAGACGGCATCGAAGCGCGCCAAGGTGGTGAAGAGCCGGACGTCTGCCTCGGTGATGGAATCGCCCACGAGGTACCGCTGGCCGGTCAGCCGTTCCTCGAGCCAGTCCAAGGCGTTCCACAGACGGGTGTACGCCGCATCGTAGGCTTCCTGGGACCCGGCGAAGCCGCACCTGTAAACGCCGTTGTTAACCTCGGTGAAGACTCTCTTGTTGACGGTGTCGATTTCTTCGCGCAGGTGCTCCGGATACAGCTGCGGCGCACCCGGACGATGGAACTCCGTCCATTCCGTGGAGAAGTCCAACGTGATCTGGGGGAAGTTATTGGTCACCACTTGGCCGCTGGGGACGTCCACCAAAGCCGGAACTGTGATGCCGCGGGGGTAGTCCGGGAAGCGTCGGAAGAATGCCTCCTGCAAGCGCTCGATGCCGAGTACCGGGTCCTTGCCGTCCGGATCCAGATCGAAGGTCCAGGACCGGGCGTCGTGCGTGGGGCCGGGCTGGCCAAGGCTGATGACGTCCTCAAGTCCCAAGAGCCTGCGGACGATCACGGTGCGGTTGGCCCACGGACAGGCCCGGGCGGCGATCAACCGGTAGCGTCCCGGCTCCACGGGCCAGCCGGACTCGCCGTCCGGCCCAGGAGTGCCCCCGCGCGTTATGCGGTCCTCGATGTAGTTCGTGTCCCGGGTGAACTCACTGCCGGTGACGTACGCCCCGCGGGTGCTGTGTTCGTCGACTTCGCTGGTCTTCTCACTCATGACTTCACCCTAAGCCGGGCTCCCTGAACCGCGCGACCTTGTGGACGGTTGTGCCCACGTAGACTGGCATGATGCGGCTCGTAGCAAGCGATATTGACGGCACCATCCTCGGTCACGACGGCAAAATCAGTGACCGGACCATCAAGGCATTCCAGGCGTGCCGCGACGCAGGGGTGGAACTCGTCTTCGTCACGGGTCGCCCGCCGCGCTGGTTGTACCCGCTGCAAGAGCAGTTGGGACACAGCGGGATCGTGATTTGTTCCAACGGCGCCGTGGTGTGGGATCTCGAAACCGAGAAAGCACTATCCTCGACTGCCCTGGACGCGGAATCTGTGTTCGAGGCACGCCGCATCATCAAGTCACTCCGGCCCGACGCCCTCTTCGCCGTTGAGACCCTCACGGGTTTCCAGCTTGAGCCGGGCTTCATCGAGAACGAAACCAGCGAGCTTCTCGCCGAATTCACCCCAAAACCCCTGGCTGAGACGCTCACGGCGGATGACGCCGTCGTGAAGTTCCTGGCGATCACCCGCAAAGGTACGCCGGACGAATTCCTCGCCGAAGTTCAGCCTGCCGTCGCCCACCTGGTGAGCACCACCCACTCGGCACCTCGAACCGCGATGCTGGAGATGTCAGTGCCCGGCATCAACAAGGCCGTCACGCTCGCCAAGTACGCCGGGTCCCTGGGGATCGAAGCTGCTGATGTAGTGGCGTTCGGAGACATGCCAAATGACATCGAGATGCTCCGCTGGGCCGGTCACGGTTACGCCATGGCCAGCGGACACCCGGAGGCCATCCTCGCCGCCGGACAGCAGGCACCGCACTTCGACGACGACGGCGTGGCCCAGATTCTCGAGGCAAAGCTGACGGAGCAGCGGGTCTAGTTTGTTCGTGCCCTGGTGATGTCCGATTTCCGCCGGACATCCACTGTGATGGCTGGTGGAATGGACTCATGAATCCGGAACAGAATAAAACCGCAGCCCACTTCAGATCCCTCCACACCAGCCAAAAGCCCTTGGCACTCAGCAACGCCTGGGACGTCGCCAGCGCCGTCATCACGGAGGCAGCGGGAGCGCCAGCTATAGCGACCACCAGCGCCGGAGTTGCCTGGTCATTAGGTATGCCCGACGGCGACCGGCTGGACAGGGAGCGTGCTGTGGCAGTTATCGCCAGCATCGTGGACGCAGTCAACGTGCCCGTCACGGCGGACATCGAGGGTGGTTATTCGGAAACGCTGGAAGGAATCGCGAGGACGGTCGCCGATATTCTTGAGGCCGGTGCCGTGGGGATCAACATGGAAGATGGTTCCCGGGACCCGGCGGAATTCGCAGAGAGGCTTTCCGCTGCGCGCAAAGCAGCCCACGAGGCGGGCCGGGAATTGTTCATCAACGCCCGAACCGACGTATTTCTGGCGGGCGTCGGAACACTGGAGCAGCAGGTTGCCGAAGTACTCGCAAGGGCACAGAAGTACGTGGAAGCAGGGGCCGACGGCATCTTTGTGCCTGGAGCAGCGGACGCGGAAACTGTTGCCGCACTGGCCGCCGGGATATCTGTTCCCGTTAACGTCATGGTGGGTGCGGGATCGCTGAGCGTTGGCGAGCTCGGGAGGCTTGGCGTCTCCCGTGTCAGCCTCGGGTCCAGCATCGCCCAAGCCGCCTACGCCGTCGCTCAGCGGGCAGCCGAAGAGTTAAACACGACGGGCACCTACACGGCGGTAGCGGAAGTCGTGGACTACGGATTCCTCAATGGGCTGTTGGACTCGTCGAAAAGGAACTGAGGGTGGAAGGGCCTCCCGTTGCTTCGAGGGAGGTCCTTTCACCAGTGCGGAATCCAGCAGCGCACTGAGCCACGGTATTGCTGGAACTCGGCTCCAAACCGGCGTTCCAGATCAGCTTCTTCGTGTGGCCGGACGGCGTAATTCCACAGCAGCGAGCCTGCAACGGCATAGGCGACCACCAGCCACGAACCCAGCACCAGGCCCACAGCAGCGCCTTGGGAAATTCCTGCCACGGCCATGGGATTCCTAACCCACCTATATGGGCCGGCGATGACCAGGCGGTTGGGCATGGCAGAAGGCAGTGGAGTGCCACCTCCGATTGAGGACATAGTCACCGCGGAAGCGATACCTAGGGAACTGGCCAATAACAGCACCACGAAGCCGACGGGTGCGGCCGCCGAGGGGAACAGCAGGGAGACGCCCCACCGCTGCTCTAACCACCAAATAACTGAAGGAAGTACCACCAGGAAGAAACCCCAGAAGAGAATCAACTGACCCATGGTTGACCCCACGTTGGCCGCAGTGCCGCGACGGGTAGGCGCCGGCCGGAACGCGAACGGTCCCCGCACGATCAACTCCGTGGGCACTCGTCCCTGCACCACAAAGAAAAGTGCAACCACTGAGCATGCGGCGGCGGCGAACATGATCAGGACGCCCCACCCCGCCTCGGTAGTGATTGTTGCGTAGACAGCCAAGGCAACTGCAACGAGTCCAGTCCAACCAGTGGCCACCACTGCTGCTGCCCTGACGCCGAAGGCCGCGACACCCGAGGCGATGACGAACAAGGGAATGTCGAAGGCGGCTACGGAGACGGGATCCAGGCGGCCAAGAGTGGCTTCGCGTATGGCCGGTGACAGGAAAACTCCAACCCACCACGCGAGCCCAGCCACAGCTTGGACAGCGAAGTAGATCCGGCCCCACCCGTGTGCCCGCGAAGGGGCAGGGCCCTCCGAGCTCACGGGTGCCGCACGCCCTCGCCGGCCAACAGCGCGCGGTAGCCCTCTTTGTGCGTGGGGAAGGTGAGTTCGAAGCCCGTCGCCCGAAGCCGTGCGTTGCTGCAGCGTTTGTCGCCGGGGCCGGCGTCAGACGCGTCGCCGGGTGCCGCCGTCGTGGGTTCCGGGCACCCAAGTTCTGTGGCGAGGAACCGCAGTACGTCGCCCATCTCGGCCGCTTGGTCATCAACACCGACGTACACGGGGTCCGGGTCCTGGTCCATGGTGGTGAGGTGGACAATCATCGCCGCGGCGTCGTCCCTGTGGACGCGGTTGGTGTGCCGGGGCAGGGCCGGAATGACGGCGTTGCCGCTACGGACTTGATCGATCAGTCGGGTGCGACCCGGCCCGTAAATGCCGCCGAGCCGCAGCGAAATGGGCTGGGTGGTGGTTCCACGCGTCCGGGCGAACAGCAGCTCCTCTGCCTCCACCAGGACTTTGCCGCTGAATCGCGTGGGCTCAGTGGGGGTGGACTCGTCCACCACAGCCCCGCCGGAGTCTTTGTACACAGCCGTGGAGGAGACGAACAAGACGCGCCGCGGTTGAATGGACTGCCGTTCCAACGCGTCCAGGACGTTCCTGACGCCATCCAGGTAGGCAGCGCGGTAGGCCTCTTCGGTGGACGCGTCGGCAGCGATGGCCACCACCACAATGTCCACGTCCGACGGCATTTCCGGCAGCTCAGTGGAGAGATCCGCGTACACACCGCGGATTTCGGCAGGCAACTTCTCGGGGGACCTGCGCAAGCCCACCACGTCATGGCCCGCAGCGGCGAAGCGGAGTCCGGCTTCGGTTCCAAGGTCGCCGCATCCGGCAATCAACACAGTCATGCCCCCAGTTTGCCAGTCCCGCGGTGTCACCCAGTTCCCAGCTTCCATACAACCAGCGTTCAACTTGGCTCCGTAGGCTTCCAGCCAAGGACCCGTTCGCACGGTGAAATCGTCTCGTTGAATGTGTAGGGGGAATCATGGCCAAGCGTCGGATCAACAACGTCAATACTGCGCCTTTGCGGCGGATTGAACCGGACCATCACTGGCGTTCGCTGCGCCAGGGCGACCGGGTGAGCGTCACTCTGACGCCGGGCTACGAATCGTCCGGGGTGGTGGACGCCGTCACCGGCGATGCCACCGCGGTATGGGTGGAGCTCGACGACGGTCGCGGCCGGACGCTGGTGCACGTCAGTGACGGCGTGGCGATCGTTCCGCAAAGGACGACGGCGGCACTCCCGCAGGAGTCTTAGCCGCACCTAGGCGATGGGCTACGCTACGGGTGTGACGCTGCCCTATTTCCTCCGCCAGGACGGTTCAGTAGGCCCTCTGGCCTTCGCCCACCGGGGATTCTCCTTGGACGGCCTGGAGAATTCCATGGCAGCGTTCAGGGCAGCGGTGGCTCTGGGTACGGTGCACCTCGAGACGGACGTCCACACGACGTTGGACGGCGTGCTGCTGGTTTTCCATGACGCGTCCTTGGACAGGGTGACGGATTCCGTGGGGAAAGTGTCCGAGCTGACGGCCGCCCAGGTCGCTGCTGCCCGAATTGGCGGGGTGGAGCCGGTGCCCACCTTTGACGAGCTGGTCACTTCGTTGCCAGGCGCCCGGCTAAACCTGGACGTCAAGGACTGGAATTCTGTGGACACAATGGCTGCCGCGATTGAGAAGCATGGCGTCCATGACCGGGTTTTGGTCACCAGCTTCTCGGATAAGCGGCGCCGCGCAGTCCTTTCCAAGCTTTCCCGCCGAGTGGCGTCCTCGGCAGGCAGCTCCCTGACAGCCCTTTTCGTTCTTCTTGGGCCCGTGCTGCCGGCCCCTTTGGCACGCAAGCTGCTCTCCGGCGTCGACGTCTTCCAGGTTCCTGTCCGCTATGGGCGGTTGCCGGTGGTGACGGCGGGATTCATCCGTCGCGCGCACCGACTTGGCAAGCAGGTGCATGTGTGGACCGTCAACGATCCTTTGGAGATGGAGCGTCTGCTGGACCTGGGCGTTGACGGCATCGTGTCCGACCGGCTCGACCTCCTCAAGGAAATCCTGGTGCGCAGGGGCCAGTGGGTTTGAAGGAGCGTCCGGGGTGGGGGCGCTCTGTCACTTCCCTCGGGCTGGGTGGGGACGCTCTGTCACTTCCCTCGGGTTTCGATCGCTGCAGGCCGGATTTGGCTCGCGCGGATTCTCTCCAGGTCGAACTTGTTGCTGCGGTCGAAGTTGAAGATGCCGTTTTTCTCCTGGAAGACGTCCGTCAGTTGGGTGTAGCAGTACCCGAACATGTCCGGGTTCTCCAGCAGGACTGAGCACAGACCGTCGAACCGGGCGTAGAACTCCTCCTCTGAACCGACCCGCTGGCCGTAGCCCCACGATGTGGCAACGTCGCTTCCCTCCACAGCCTCGCGGGCCTCCACCTCGTTCCACCAGATTCCACCGAACTCGGAGACGAAGTAGGGCTGGCCGGCGTACGGCACTGAATATTCCTCGCCGTCGCCCTTGCGGTTGATATATGGTTTCCCCGCAGCCAGACCCTGCTGTTCGATGCGGAAGCGGTCCGGGTCCTGCTCGTAGGAGTGGGAATCGTAGATGTCCGTATCGCGAATCCGGTGCGCATAACCGGAGGCGTCGATGACCGGACGTGTTGGATCAGCCAGTTTGGTGGCCTGGAACATGGCCTCTGTGACGTCGTCAAGAACTGTCAGCCGATCGTGGAGAACCTGGTGCGTTTCATTCAGCGGGCACCAGCCGATGATGGAGGGGTGGTTGTAGTCCCTTTTCAAGACCTCCAGCCATTGCGCCACGAAGCTCGCCGTGGGCTGCTGGTTGTGACCTACGGTGCCGCCGCCGGAAACGCCCCAGTCGCCGAATTCGCCCCACACCAGGTATCCGAGCCGGTCGGCGTGGTAGAGGAAACGCTCCTCGAAGACCTTTTGGTGCAGGCGGGCACCGTTGAATCCTGCGGCCATGGAAAGTTCGATGTCCTTGATCAGCGCTGCCTCGTCCGGGGACGTCATGAGGGAATCCGGCCAATAGCCCTGGTCCAGGACCAGCCGCTGGAAAACGGGCTTGCCATTGAGGCGGACCACCTTTCCGTCCAAGGCAATTGAGCGGACGGCCGCGTAGCTGCTGACCTGGTCTACAACATTGCCGGAGGAGTCCCGGACGCTCACTTCGAGGTCATAAAGGAACGGATCCTCGATGGACCAGGGGCGCAAAGACTCGGCGGGGATGGTCAGGCGGAGGGATGGTGTGAGGTCCAGATCAGCCCGGGCAGTCGCCTCAACACGTACCTCGTCCTTGTCGCTGAGGACGGCCGTCACGGTATGCCCGCCTCGGTTCTGGCTGACGGGCGCCTCCACCGTGATGCTGGAGTCTGCAAGATTGGGGGTCATTCGGAGGCGTTTGATGTGCACTTCGGGGACAGCTTCCATCCATACCGTCTGCCAAATGCCGGTGGTTCGCGTGTACTGGCAGTGGGTGTTGTTGTACCAGGTGGCTTGCTTGCCGCGGGCTTGCATTTCGTGCCGTGAATCCCTGGCCCGCACCACAATCACTGCGTCCGTGCCGGGTTCCGTGATACCCCCAAGATCTGCGGTGAAGGGCGTGAAACCGCCGCGGTGCCGGGCAACTTCAACCCCGTTCACCCATACGGTGGCGTCATGGTCCACGGCGCCAAAGTGCAGCAGGACGTTCTGTCCGGCCCACTCCTGCGGGATCGTCACGGTTCGCCGGTACCAAACGGCTTCCATGAAGTCCACGTGTTTAATCCCGGAAAGTGCAGATTCCGGTGCGAACGGAACCAGGATCTCGCTGTTGAGCTCACGGGTGGTGAGTCCGCGTTCCAAACCGGAGTCACCGGCGTCGATCTCAAACTCCCAGGTGCCGTTGAGGTTCATCCACTTCCTGCGAACCAGTTGCGGGCGCGGGTGCTCGGGCTTGGGCATGGTGGAGGTCACATTTTGGGTCACACTCAAAAACCTAACGCGAGATGGGGTTGAGTACCACCAGCCGCCGCGCAAGGATGAGTAGCGTGACCCGATTCCGTTTAGCCATCCTGGACGATTACCAGCAGGTCTCCGGCGATTACGCCCCGTGGGACTCACTGCTCGACGACGGCGTGAAGGTGAGCGTTTTCAGCGCACCTTTCGTGTCGGAAGAGCAGGCCGTGGCCGCCCTGGCGCCGTTCGACATCATTGTGGCGATGCGCGAACGCACTCGTTTCCCCCAGAATGTCCTTGAGTCCCTGCCCAACCTGAAACTGTTGGTGACCACCGGCATGGCGAACGCAGCCATTGATCTGGAAGCAGCGGCAGAGCGGGGCATCGTGGTGTGTGGGACAGGTGGCTCACCTGCCGCGGCGCCCGAACTGACCTGGGCTTTGCTCATGGCCTTTGCCCGGAATCTGACCGTGGAGGAGAACTCCCTGCGTGCAGGCGACTGGCAGACCGGCGTCGGGTTTGAACTCGAAGGCAAGACGCTGGGAATCGTTGGACTGGGCAAGATCGGCAAGCGGATCGCGGGCTACGCGAAGGCTTTTGGGATGGACGTTCTCGCGTGGAGCCAGAACCTCACTGCGGACGCTGCCGAGGCCGCCGGTGCACGGAAGGTCAGCAAAGAGGAGTTGTTCCGTGAGTCCGACGTCGTAACGCTGCACCTCCGGCTGTCCGAGCGGACTGAGGGGATTGTAGGTTCCAAGGAGTTGCGTCTTCTCGGCCCCGAAGGCGTGTTGGTCAACACCGCGCGGGGACCGCTGGTGGATGAGGCTGCGCTGATCCAGGCACTGGAGGAGGGGTGGATCCGCGGCGCCGCGCTGGACGTGTTCGACGAGGAACCCCTTCCGTCCGGGCACGCACTGCTCCACTCTTCGCGGACAGTGCTCTCACCGCATATCGGCTACGTGACCCATGAGAGTTACCGACAGTTCTATGGCGGGGCTTTCGAGGACGTCAAGGGGTGGCTCAACGGGGCTCCTGTTCGGGTGATCACGGGCTAACCAGCCGCTAAGTTACGTGTGGGCAAGCGCTTTCCGAGCGAAGCTGGCAAGATGGACCCATGCGTATCCTCATCGCCCCGGACAAGTTCAAGGGATCACTGACCGCCGCCGAAGCCGCGTCAGCCATGGCCGAAGGCGCCCTCCGTGTTTACCCGGATGCCGTGACCACCCAGTTCCCTGTGGCCGATGGCGGCGAAGGCACACTGGATGCCGCGATCGCCGCCGGCTACGAGGAGCGAAACAACGCCGTAGTCGGCCCGATCCTCAAGCCTGTCGGAGCCTCCTGGGCGATCCGGAAAGACGCTTTCGGCGGGGCCAGTGTTGTCATCGAAACCGCGATGGCTTCCGGTCTGGCCCACATGGAGCCGACGCCGGAGAATTCGCTGCGCGCCCACAGCTACGGCTGCGGCCAGTTGATCGCCGCTGCCCTCGACGCCGGCGCCACCGAGATCGTGCTCGGCCTGGGTGGTTCGGCAATGTCCGACGCCGGTAGCGGCGCCTTGCGTGCTTTGGGGCTCAAGCCCCTTGATGCGGCCGGGAACGTAGTGCCGCTCGGCGGAGGTTCCTTGGCGGACGTCGTCGCCATAGATGTCTCCGAGCTGGATCCGCGGCTGTCCACCGTGAAGTTCCGCATCGCCGTCGACGTCCAAAACCCGCTGTACGGGCCGGAAGGTGCCGCTCATGTTTTCGGTCCGCAAAAGGGTGCCGATGAGGACGCCGTTGAAAGGCTCGACGCCGGTCTCCGCAACTGGGCGTCGCTCCTTCGGGAAGCTACTGGCCGCGACGTGAACGTTCCGGGAGCTGGAGCGGCGGGTGGGTTCCCGGCGTCGTTCCTGGCTTTCACTGATGCGGAGCTGGAAGGCGGCTTCGCGCTGGTCGCCGGACTCACTGGCCTCGCGCAGCATTTGGGCGAGGCGGATCTGGTCATCACCGGCGAAGGTTCCATGGACGAGCAGTCGCTCACAGGCAAGGCGCCGATCGCACTTGCCGACGCCGCAAGCGTGCACGGAATTCCTGTCATCGCAGTCGCGGGACGCATTACGGTCACGCCCGAAGACCTGGCGAAGCACGGCATTGTGGCCGCGGCCCAGTTGCTGGACGTAGCGCAGCGCAAAGATGGCGTTCCCGACGTCGCCGACGCCGTGGCCAATGCAGCCAAATACCTTGCGTGGGCTACCAGCCAAGTGCTTGAGGGAGCCTGATTACTGCCGGTAGCCCTCGACTTCGCTGACGGGCCGCGGCTCGGCGTCGTCGGGGTTCGCGCCTGCGTCCTTCTTGGCGCGGCGTTGGCGCAGCAAGTCCCAGCATTGGTCCAGTTGGGCCTCCAGTTGGGCCAGGCGGGCGGTGTCGTTTACCGACCCTTCGGAGTCACGCAAGCGGTGCTCCTCTTCGACCAGCGACTGGATGCGTTCCAGCAGGTCCTGGTTGTCCATTTCTAAGACTCCTCGATGTGGGTTGCGCGGTTATCTCGAAAGTAGTCCTGTTGGTGCAGTGCGTCTACCAATGGCCAACGGCATACTTGGGACATGAAATTCACAACCACCATCGTTGGCGATGGCAACAAGGCCGGCATCGAAGTTCCCGACGAGATCGTTGACGGGCTTGGAGCCGGCAAACGACCCCCGGTGGTGGTGACCATCAACGGGCAGAGCTACCGCAGCAGCATCGCGGTGATGGGCGGGAAGTACATGGTGGGGGTCAGCTCGGCGAACCGTGAGCTCACGGGTGCCGCTGCGGGCGACACTGTTGAGGTTGGCCTGGAAGTGGACACCCAGCCACGCGTGGTCGAGGTGCCCGAGGACTTGGCCGCCGCGCTGGACGCCGAACCGGAGGCCAAAGCGTTCTACGGGACCCTGAATTACAGCAGCCAGCGGAGATATGTTGAGCCGATCAGTGATGCCAAGACCGAGGAAACCCGTGCGCGGCGGATCGCGAAAGTGGTCGCGGATTTGAAGGCGGGGAAGAAGTAGGTCGGTTGACCGTAGGCTGGTTTTTTCGACCCTGGAGGGGGACTGCCCGTGGTCTACGACCGCGAACGTGAGCGGCGCGACGACGCTGCATATGCGGAACATAAGGAAGCTATCGCACGGGACGAGAAGCGTGTCCTTCGACGGACCAGCACCGGTGAGTTGCACAGCTATCCCAAAGAGGAGATCGGGTTTACGCCGGGGCGGGGGCAGGCGCAGGTCAGTTCGTGGTGGGGCATGGCAATATTGGCTGCTTTTGGGGCGGTGGGATTCGTTGCCACGGTGGCGCTGTTCCTCATGCCTGCGTTCCAAGGAGGTGGGCCCTCATGGGGTGCCCTGTGGCCCATGGGCATTGCGGGCTTCCTGGCTTGGTACGGGTTCAGCTTGTCCAAGGACGAGTATCGGGCAACACAATTACGCAAGAAACGGGGATCCCCCGAGCCTGGCACGGGAAACGTGGACGTGAATCTGCTGGAGCTGGGTAGCCGTCAGTAGCTCGATTCGAGGACACCACCCAGGAGTCGTCCGGGGTGCAGTCAGGTGGCTGCCCCCTCAGGTGAGCGCCGCCGTCGTCGACGCCTTCCGCGCTATCAGCGCGATTCCCGCCGCCGATGCAAGGAAGACGGCACCCAGGATGGCCCAACCCAGCGTGCCATGTTCGACGACGGTGGCGGTCACCACCAGCGGTGCGAGCATGGCCCCCAGGGCAGATCCCATACCGAACATCCCTTGATAAGCACCTGCTTGGACGGGGTTGGCGAGTTCGAAGCTGAGTCCCCAGGCTCCCGCTTGCGAGAGGATTTCCGCGAACGAGTGAAGAAGTGCTGCGCCGCAGAGGAGCGTGATTGCGGCGATGACCGGCACCCCGCCCGCCGCAGCATAGAGCGCGCAAGCCATAGCCATGAGCACGCCGCCAATCAGCACGATTTTTCCTGCGCGCCGGGGGTTTTCAGTGCCGCGGGAGAGCGGCACTTGCAGCAGAACGACACACAGGGTGTTGATGACAAGGATTGCCGATATCAGGACGTCCGGGGCACTGGTGTCCTGCGAAATCCACAGCGGTACGCCCATCTCGGCGAGCCCAAACTGCATGCCGAAGATACCGGACAGCACGGTCAGCAGTACGTAGCGGCGGTCCTTGAAGGGGGAGATGCCCCGCGTTGGGGCAGGTTTGGCGGGATCGTGGCGGGGTGCGTCCACCCTGGCGGGGAGGCGGCGGAGGGCCATCGCGCTCAGGATGTAGGCCACTCCGGCGCCGATCATCATTCCCCGGAACGCGCCCGCGGTCCCGGCCAACAACGCGAGACCCGCGATCATGCCTCCCACGGCGATGCCCAGGTTGGTGATGGTGCGGAGGACTGCGCGCGCATTCACGCGGTTCGGGCCATCGAAAGCCCGGGCAATGATGGCGGATCGCGTGGCATTCGCGCCCCGATCCACGCCTACTGCTATACAAGCGATCACGACGGCGGTGCTGAAGTTCCCGGCGAACGTATAGCTTGCGATCGCGAGACCCTGGACGGCGACCATGCCCACAAGGAGTCGACGTGCGGAAAAGCGGTCGGCGAGTCGACCGCCGATATAGGACGTGGCGACGCCGACCCCGCTCGAAGCCGAGAGGATCACAGCGATTTCGAGGGCACTCAGCCCGACGAAGCGGCTGAAGTACAGGACCGTCAGGGTGAGGAAGATTCCGCGGCCCACTGTGGATACCAGGATGGAGGAGGCGAGGATCTTGAGGGCGGGATCAGAGAGCGCGACGCGGAGGTTGTGCTGCGGAGCGGGGGCGGTGTTGGCCGGGGATTTAGTCACACCCCTAGTTCTGTCACCCACTGACGGCGGGCGGTATTGATGTAGCGTAGTGCTTCATGTTGAAGTACGAGTTGTCAGAGGCAGATCTGGGCGGCGTGCGCTTTGGCATCTCGCCCCTCTGCGAACTGGGACTCTCCCTCAGGGCTGTCCGCGATCCCAGCCAGTATCCACTCCAGCTGCCTTGGTTGCGTCGGACAGAAGAAGCCCGCTCACGCTTGGACCTCGATGGATTGCTGTCCTTGGTGGATGACCGGCTGTGGACACCGGACTTCCTGAACCCCCGGCCCCAGTCGCCACTCACCAGGATCGATGACGAGTTCGCAGCATTGGAGCAGCTTTCGGCCGAGCGGTTTCACGGAGACCTGGTCAGGGTGCACGGCGCTGTCCCGGCAGTCTTTTCCGGGCCTGTTGGGCCGGCGATCCGGCACATGGTCCGTATCCTCCGGGACTTCTGGGAAACTTGTTTCGAGCCGCACTGGCTGCGCATGCGCACCATCCTGGAAGCGGACATTGTCTACCGAGGCCGGCAGATTGCGCAGGGCGGCCTGTTCACGATGCTGAACGATTTGTCCGGTGCTGTGGAATTCGATGGCCGTGTCATTTCCGTGCGACTGAAGAACCCGGCGTCGCGGACAGAGACGACAGACGGCTTGGGGCTGACGCTTGTTCCCACCATGTTCACGCGCCGGGCCTCTGCTCCCGTAAATCACGGCGATCCGCCGATGCTGATGTATCCGGCGCGGGGCCAGGGCGCCATGTGGGAAACGGGGCGGGTCACGAACCCGGCCGCGATTGTGGCCGTGCTGGGTGGAGTCCGGACCAGCCTGCTCACCGCCTTGGCAGCCCCGGCCTCGTCCACGGAGTTGGGCCTGCGCTTTGGCGTCACAACGTCGGCCGTGAACCAGCACCTCAGAGCGCTCCGGGACGCAGGACTCGTGACGTCAACCCGCTACGGCCGCAGCGTGCTCTACTTCAGGAGTGAACTGGGCGCAGCGTTGCTGCTGGGGTGACTTCACAGGCGGGACGACGGCGGCAGGCGAGTGTCGTCGTCGTACGTTTTAGTCTTTGCGGAGGCTGTAGGTGCTGATCACGTTGCCCTTGCTGGTGGCGTACTGGTCCTCCAACACGAGCCGGTGCAACGGGTCGCCGTCCTCAAAGAGCCGCCGCCCGCTGCCGGCCACCACGGGATGCGTCATGAGGGTCAGTTCGTCCAGGATGCCCGCGAAAAACAGCTGGCGGACCAGGGAGATGCTGCCGCAGACAGCAATCTCGCCGCCGTCCCGCGACTTGAGGTCGGTGACGAACTTCTCCACCGCGCCCTCGATCAGGTGCGAGTTCTCCCACTCAAGAGGCTCTGTGAGGGTGCGCGATGCGACGAACTTTTCCACGGGATTGATGAAGGCAGCAAAGTCCTCATCCCGAGGTGCGGTGGGCCAATATCCGGCCCACTCCTGGTAGCTGACCCGCCCCAGGACCACGGTGTCCACCGTGGTGATCATCTTGGTCAGTCCTCTGCCGAGTTCGTCGTCGAAGCTGTCGAACTGGAACTTGAATGGGTCCTGAACCACGCCATCAACGGAGTGGAACAGGCCGGCGGTGACTTTGCGCATGTGGATCTCCTGTTGGGCGGCGGGTGTTTGGAGTGTTGGTGTTAGGCGGCGCGGCTGGTGGTTTGGGGGCCGCGGAACGGAAGGGCGGTCACACCGGCCGGGGTCACTGCCTGGACTGGAGAGGGAAACCCTTGTCCGGTGAGAATTTTTTGAATCTCGTCCACCGTTGTCACGTCTCTTCCTGTCATTTCCGTGGCTCGAGGACTCCGTCGTTTAGCGTCCGACAGGAGGAACATCCCTGTCTTCATTGCTGGCGCGGGCTTCGGCCAGGGTGAAGGTTTTGTTGTCGGGGTGGTGATGCCGGAAGTCCAGAAGTATCCCGCGCCCGTTGGGGACGTAGAAGTCTTCGTTGAAGGGATCAAGGCCCAAGTGGCGACAATAGCTGACGAGCATGTCGTGAGTGAAACGGTCGGTGGTCCGTTTCGCTTCATAAGCCGTGGTGTCCTCGAAGTCGAAGATGTGACCGCCCTTATCGAACATCCACTTGCCATCGTTGACCAACTCGACATAGGAGCCGAAGTCCCCGGCCCCCGTCACCCTGAACTTACGAGCTCCGTACCTTCCGCGATGCTGCGGATAGCTTTTCCGATCCAAAGAGTGGGGGATTTCCACGACGATCACGGATCGGATGCCCCGATTTTTCGCGTACTCGAAGTAGAGCAGCGAGCTGAGGTCCGAACCGGACGCAGAATCGCTCACAGCTGCTGTCCAGTCCGGACTCTTGGTCTCCAGGAACAGGTGTTTCCCCCTCCGCCCAGCGGCAGCAACCTGGAGAATTGCTCCTCCAGAGTGCCTGTAGCCTCGGTATACAGGGCATCATTCTTGTTCTCAACCTCCGCTTCATTCAGTTCATGCCAGACACGGGCCGATTCCTCCAACGGAGCGTTAATAAACGACAGCCTGTTCGTCACCGGCGCCCACTTGCTGCCAAGCAACAACTGGGAGGCAAGCTGATCCGCCTGCATCAAATGCTTCTGCATGAATCGAGTCCTCGCTCCTGTGAGTTAGCCTCTATCGTTGCACCCGTTGATTCATCGGTGTGCCCTTTGTCAAAATTTTGAGTTGATCCTTGGTCAAGGAAGGGTCATTGGCCAAGATCCTAAGGAAGTGTGGGACGCCCCTGATACTGACGTCTGCATGTTCTGGCTTGCTTGTCAGGGGACGGTCAAACTCAAAGACAAAGTGCTTATCGGGAACGCTCTTGAGGTCGAACTGCAGGTCGGGTCGGTTGTTGCCCAAGACCTGCGAATTTCCGTGGTTGACCTGCTTCTGGTTGATTTTGACGTTAACAAGATCGTCGCCGTATTGCCGAAGAATCGCTTCCATGGCTTCGGTCTGCTTCTTATCCCTGCCTATTTTCGGTCGCTTGTTGGGTGCAAGAGTGAAGTAACCGTCGCCGTTCGGAGCCTGACGCAACTCGGCCTGCGCGCGGGCGAGCTGGAGTTGAGTCTCGCGAAGAAGTTCTAGCGACGTCTCTTGAATTTCTCGCGACGCATCCGTCGCCGCCTCTGCCTTCTCTGCCGCACGGCGGGGCAGGAGAAATTCGATAAGAAGCGTTGCTGCGGTGCCGAGCAAGACGCCTGACAGCACCAGTAGGAATTGCGCCATGGATCGCATCTCGGGAACGGTCCAGCGGACGACGAAGCCGTAAGCGATTGCGGGGAGGCGAGCTATCCGCTGATCCAGGTTGTCAGCCACCCACGGACCCTTGGGACGAAGGGAGAATTGCACGACCGCGACCCTTCCGATGTCGTTTAGGAGGGCAGAGATCGTTTGCTGGTCAGGGGTCTGCGATGCCTTTCTGCGTCGAGTGGAGACCTCGTGGGGGCACAGGCCAGACCCTCCCTCCTTCCGGAGGAGGGCAGGTGACGGGGTGGTGGGAGGAAGCGCATACTTGACGGCTCCCCGAGATCCGCGCAGAATTTGCGTCCATGGGCGACTCGCACGAGGAAATGCTTCGTCACTACGAGCCGGGCGGACTTCTGCCGCGAATCGTGGCGGGGTTGCAAGCTCTCGGCAAGGACCTGGACTCGGTCACGCACGAAGATCTCGCGCCGGCCGACGAGTTTCACTCCGCGGGACGTTCGGCTACGCGCGCATTGGTGGAGCTTGAAAAGATTCCGCCAGGATCGCGAGTGCTCGACGTGGGCAGCGGGTTGGGCGGCCCGGCGCGTTACCTCGCCGCAACTTTGGGTTGCGACGTGACAGGCATCGATCTCTCGCCTGAATTCTGCGGGGTGGCCAACGCCCTTTCTCGGATGACGCGGTTGTCCGATCGCACCCGCTTTCAGGCGGGTGATGCCCTGGAGCTTCCGTTCGCCGCGTCCAGCTTCGACGTGGTGTGGACGATACAAATGCAGATGAACATCCGGGACAAGCGCCGCCTGTATTCCGGAATCGCCCGGGTACTCAGGCCGGGCGGGCTGTTCGTCTGCCAGGAAATCTGCGCGGGGAACGGCGAGCCGATCGAGCTTCCGGTCCCATGGGCGAGCCGCCCCAACCAGAGCCATCTGACCGATGCGGAATCCCTCCGCGGGTTGATCCGAGGTGCAGGTCTCCTGGAACGCACCTGGCGCGACATTACCGCCGACATCGTGGCGGCGCGCAAGGCACAGCAGGCGAAGGCGCAAGCGTCGGGTGCGAGCGGCTCCAGCGCCCCTCCTCCGCTTGGAATGCATCTCGTGCTGGGAGAACAGGCAGCCGTCAAGACGAGTAACTCCGGGCGCAACACCGACGCCGGGCGCACGGTGTTCATCCAGGGCGTATTCGACAAGCCTGTCTAGTGGTCCGATCCGCTGATCCCGCTGGAAAACTCTGTCGAAAGCACGGGCGCGGCGAATCTCCATTGATCGTCCGGTCAAAGGGCACATTAGGTCACGACGACCGAAATTCGCCCGCTGAGGGATCGGTGGATTCTGGCGGTCATCGCAACAGGATGTCTCCGATGACTTCGATCGGTGGGACGCCTGGAATTACCGTGATTCGTCGGCTCGCGCAGCTGAGTCCGGCACCATCGTGGGCTATCGCGTTCACGCCTCTGATGGCGACATCGGCAAGGTCGACGAGGCCAGCAACGCGTTCGATGAAAGCAGCATCGTGGTCGACACCGGCCCGTGGATCTTCGGCCGGAAGGTAATTCTTCCGGCGGGCACGGTTCAGCGTGTCGACGACGCGGACGAGAAGGTCTACGTCGATCTCACGAAGGCCCAGATCAAGGATTCGCCAGAGCTCGCTGATGCCACCGCCTGACGATCCCGCCTATCGAGACCGGCCCGGGACCTATTACGGCGAGTTCTACCGTTCGCCCCGTGGGTGCCCGGCGCCACTGCCCGCTTCGCCACCCATCCACCCATCCACCCATCCTCGGGATCAGCACACTCAAACTCAGGGGAGTCCGCACTGGACGTCCTCGCGTCGGTCTGCCATGTAGAAGCCGACTGCGATCGGTGAAGGAACCTACTACGGGACGGTTGCCAACGATCTCGTGACAAGTGCCCGGGTAGGGATCGGCTTACGGGCGCAGTTCAGAGGACCGGTCGTGGCATTAAGTGTTCTCGGGGACCAAGGGTATACCCAAGGCCTTACTCACTGCATCGTCGATGGTCCTGTAGCTTCCTAGGCCGTACATCCCGACTGGTTCTGACGGCTGAGGTAATTCGTCGGCATGCTCGTCGAAGTACTTGTTGAATGTCCGGCTGTAGAAGCAGTGCTGTTTCAGGATTTCTCCGTCCTCAAACGGCATCTCCGCGATGGTCTCGAAGTATCCGCGGGACCACGGCAGTCGGTTGGTCATCAAAGGAGGAAGCAATAGCCTCTCGTACCGTAGTTGGGACCTAGGAGGGACGTTCTTGGACTCGGAGCGATCTTTGAACAAGTAGATCAGCTGGGCACCTGGCCCAAACCCTGCGTTCGCATCCGTGTTCACGAGGCGTCCAAAAGAGAACAGCCCATCGGGCATCTGCAATGCGAACACGCTGCCCGGCCTGTTCTTCTTCCGCGACGGGTTGAGTATTCGCATGTTTGTTTGCATCTGAGTCATCATATTTCCTGAGCGATGGGGGAGTGTCCCACTTCTAAGGAAGTGGAACACTGAAATCGCTGCAGAGCAGCGAGGTTCGCGTAGCTGGTTCCCAGCGCGCAGGAAGGCGCGAATACATATACATGTCCTTGCGCTGGCCGCCAATCTCTAGCCAGCTCCTCATCGTCCCTTCGCGAGAGAACCCGCTGCGCTCGGCTGTTCGCCAGGAGCCTTCGTTCCAAGGTTCGACGTAGAGTTCTAGTCGATGAATCCCGGGTTGTGCAAGACCCCAGGTGGCGAGGGCACCTAAAGCAGAGGAGGCGGCTCCCTTTCCCCGATGACTTGGCGCCACCCAGTAGCCAACGCTCGCCCGGCCTTGGCTCAAGTTCTTCAGCCACAGTCCGATTTGCCCAACTGCCTGATCAGAGGAGGAATCCGCAATAGCGAACGAGTACCCGGTGCCATCAATTAAGCGTTGGTGCTGTCTTTCGATGAAGGTCAGAGCTGCCTGTCGTGAACCGCTGGCGGGAACCGTCGTGATGGCAGGAATCAGTGGATCGCTCGAGGCTTCCTGGACTACGGGAACATCGGCTGCCGTAAACGGGCGGAGCCTGTAAGGGGACGCAACGAGTACAGGCTGCTCCAAGGGATTCATTCTCAGACTCTACGCTGAGCCCCAGCGGCAGTGACTGGAGACACCGAAACTGCCACCGTCCCACTTCCAAGGTTCTATGGGGGTCCGCCGAGACTCCGCGCGGAACGACGTCGTTTGCTCATGTCAGGCGCCGTCGAACGCCGCTCTCACGTGGCCCACAAATGTAGGCCTCGTGTGTGCTCCGGCTTCCTTTCCATCGCACCTCACGATGACGCGGGTGCCTTTGGCTAGAAGCTGGGTTGCGTTTCTTCAGGGCGAATCTTGCATCCAAGCGAATTCCCCCTGCTGGGTGGATCAACGGTGGTGGCCTTGCCCCAAGAGCGAGGCAGGGCCACCACCCGCTTACTGCAGGGCTAAGCCCAGGACTGGTCCCGAGAGATGCAGGCCCCGCCGTTGTAGGCTACGTAGATTGAGCTGACCCTGTTTTTCATCTCGCCCAGGTTGAGACGGTCCCCCGGTTGGATGTACCAGGCGTAGCCGACGCAGTCAGGGCTGTCGTAGATGGTGATGTACGCGTGCGTGTTGTTGATTAGGGACGCTGAGTTGTTGTTGACTTGGACGCCCCATCCGTTCCGTCCAGCCGGGCCGTCGGTGAACAGCTCGTTCCCCATGCCGGCGTCGCTGTTGGCGTAGTCGGCCCGAGCACCTTGGAAATCGGAATTGAAGTAGAAACACGCCCGTCCTGACGGACACGCTGTCCCTGAGCCTGAAGCATTGGCAGCGGGCGCGCTCGCCAGAAATGCACCAGCACCCAAAGCCAGCACAGCGCCTGCGGTAGCCATCTTACGCATCGCGAGTTTCATGAAGTTCCCCAGTCATTTTTGTTCGCGGACTCATCATCCGGGTGCCCACCGGAGGCGCCTCCATGATTCTCCGACACCTCCCTATCACGCGCCATGGGGACATCTGCCCTAACGCGCGGCTTGTGTCCCATCAATGGCGTTCCTTTCCAAGAGCCTCTCGGGGGTTCGGTGATGCGGCGATGCAGACGGTCGACATCGCCGAAGGGCCCCGCCGAACACTTGACCGACACACGGAGAGAACCTGCTGTCCACCAAGCAGGGAATCAACCCTTTGCCACAGTCCACTACAGGCAATCGGACCCCCACAGAACTAAGGAAATGGCACATCCGACTGCACCGCCAATATCGGGTGACGTGCCTGTCTTGTAACTAACGATGATCACCGATCTCGAAACACCTAGTTGCGAGGCATAGTTGCAAGACCCGCCGGGGTTCAGAATGGCAAGCTGCGCAGGGGAGCAGAGCTACATCAGTGAAACGTCTCTTATCCCAAGGGTTACGAGACGCAAGCTACTGCCAACTCTCATTGTCACGGGTTCTCTACCGGAGGAGACTGAGGCGACGGCATCCCATCTCGGACCGCCTGCGAGGCCACCCGGCTGCGGGGCCTCACAGTAGCTTGTAGTGGCCTGGTGGATCAATGAGTTCTATGACACCCATCGAAAAGGCCGCTCAGCGGTCACGCCATCTCTTGCCCTTGCTGACTATCGCACTGATTGGATGTCTCGGCGGGTGCGAGTATGAGTCCGACGACGCATCCCTGCCGTCTGCCAGTTCTCCGATGACGGAGGCTCGCACGGTCCCACCGCTGCCTGAGAGTCGCGACCCTCGCACGGTCCCGCCGCTGCCGAAGAGTGGCGATATCGACGCCGGCACATATCTAGTCCCCGTCGACGGCTACAAGGAGCCTTTCGAGATCACCGTTCCAGGCGGCTGGTCTGCTCTCGACGGCAACAGCCTGGGCAAGGATGACCCGGATCACCCGGCTGAATGGGCCGTCCACCTGACCCTTGGGTCCGCGTTCTATGTGTCGATGGACGCATGCAACTGGAGGGGGGCCCTTGCCGATGTCGGTCCGGCGGACTGGGCCTTCACTAGGGCTATGGCGGCGCAATCGTCAACGGCAAGCACTCCTCCTGTCAAGGTCATGGTGGGCGATTACCCCGGCTTCGAGTTCGACCACTCCGTCGAGGGCGACGTGGACATCCCGGCCTGCGACAGCGGCAAGTTCTGCATCCACTCAGAAATGATGTACCACTGCACACACTGGTACTCGACTCAGAATGAACACGAGACCTACCGGGTGGTCGACTTGGAGGGCCGGCGGGCTGTCGTCGCGGTGGGCTATATCGACGAATCGATCAATCCGGAGCTGATAAGAGAGGCGCGCGCCGTTTTCGACTCGATCGTGTTCAGGTCCTTCAAGTGACCAGCTGATCCGATGGCCGATTCCGCTCGCGGGCTCCGACTCCTTCTCTGAACCCACCAGGGTGTCTCATAGCCTCAGTGTCTCGAAAAGCTGGGGTTTCGAACGAGTTCGAGCGGGGCGCCGGAGGAGGATGGAGGCTGGCCCCGCACTAGCCCTGGGTGAGTGATTCGAGGCGACACGGAGCGGATTCCCCCGATGACTTGGCGCCACCCAATAGCCAATGCTCGCCCGGCATTGGCTGAGGTTCTTCAGCCACAGCCCGATTTGGCCAACCGCCTGATCAGAGGAGGAATCAGCAATAGCGAAGGAGTACCCGGTGCCATCAACTAAGCGTTGGTGCTGTCTTTCGATGAAGGCCAGAGCTGCCTGGGAAGCGGTTTGCGATCCCGGTCTACGATTCCGAGGGTAAGAACATCGTCGGTGAATTCGTCATCGAAGACGGCAACGGTCAAACGGTACAAACCGGCATGCAGCCGTCAGCGCCAAGTCGTTAAATCAGAAACAATAGTCGATGGACTATTGCCCTGTGGAGCTTGAGTGGGCCACCCAGGGTGATGCCCAGTTAATTGGCAGCGGCTACGAGTGCGGTGAAGACCCGTTCGGGTTCTTCTGCGATGCGGTTCAAGACGTATAACCACCATTGGTTGCCAAAGATCGAGTATTCGCGGGTGGCGTAGCCGTCCTTGCGCAATCGGTCTAAGGTGGCGGTGCCCAGCCCGAGTAGCATTTCGAATTCCACTTCAGGTCGGCGGATCAGATCCGGGTGTTCTGAGATGAGGTCTTCGATCAGTGTTGCGTCATGGGTGGCGATGGACAGCGGGTGTCCGGCATCCAGGATGCGTCCCGCTAAACGGAGGTATGCCTCCCGAAGTTCGCCGCTGCCGCGAGGGTAGGCCCTGTCGGCCGGTTCAAGGAATGCTCCCTTGACCAAACGGATGACGCCCGGTCGTTCCAGCACCCGTTCCAGGTCGGCTGCACTCCGGTGTAGGCGTGCCTGGACGGTGATCCCCACAGGTAGCCCCTCAGCGCTCAGCTTGTCGTAGGTGTCCAGGACCAGATCCGTGCGGTTTGAACCTTCCGCGGAGATCATGAGCGAAGTACCCAACGGCGCTACGGCTTTGGCCATCGCGCGGACGTTCTCTGCTGCAAGTCCGGGGTCCACGAGGAGTCCCACGTGAGAGAGGTCGAAGGAAACGGTGCTGACAATCCTTGCCGCCCGGAGTGCGGTGATCAGCTCCAAAAAGACATTCGCTTCCTTACGCGCCAGCTCAGCATCGCGGACGCTTTCTCCTGCGTATTCAATACTGACCAGGTGCCCGCGTGCCATGGTGCGCTGAGCTGCCATCAAAGCATCATCAACCGTGTCACCTGCCGAATACTGCCGGGCGATCCTCGTTGCCACGGGTGCCAACGAGGGGGAGGACATCACCTTTTCTTTGAGGTTTTCATCCAACGCCCAAGCGCGCAGCACATCCGCTGCCGCCTCACGATCAGTCATGCTCACAACTCTCCACTTCACGTTTATTCCGTAGTCATTAATACCGTATTGTGCGCTACGATATCTTATTGCTTATTGAAGGGGAAGTGGCATGCCGAGAACACGTGACGTCGAGAAACAAAAACGGGCCCTGACAGAGGCCACATGGGCTGTGCTCACTCGCGCCGGACTGACGGGGCTGACAGCCAGCGCCGTGGCGAAGGAAGCCGGATGCACCACCGGACTTGTGTTCCACACATTCCCCACGAAGCGTGACCTTCTAGTGCACGCGCGCAGGACGTTGACTGAACGCGCTGTCGCCCGGCTCGATGAGGTGGAGGCCAAAGCATCGGACCCGCTCAGCGCACTCCAGGATGTCGTTCGTGCGCTGCCCGCATATCGTCGCGGGGCAACCGACGAAGCGCGGGTCTGGGTCAGTTTCCTCGCTGCAGCCGTTGCCGATGAAGACATCGCGGAACATCACCGTCTAGGTAATCGAATGCTGCTGCGCCGCATTGAAAGGCTGGCCGAGGCGGCACGACCGGACTGGACTCACGACGATGTCACATCTTTTGCGGTGGACGTTTCGGCGTTGAGTGAGGGACTTAATGCAGTGTCATTGCTCGACACCCAAAGCTATTCCGCGGAGCGACAGGAGAGGTCCATCGACCGGCTCTTGGAGCGCACCAAATAGGTTCCTCGGCTGTACCTCTTCCAAGGGAGTGGAACATTCTCTGCTTGCCAGACAAATTATTCAGTGCGTCTGGTGCACAAAAGTTGGGCGGACGCTTGACTTGACAAAAGAATTCAGCCGCTTGAGACTCAAAGCGGCTTCGCGGTGTGATCGCCAACACATTCTTGGGGCGGGTGTGATGCCAGTAATTCACTAAAAATTCTGGGGAAGGAATTACGACATGCGTAAATCACGATTGGCTCTTTCCGGCGCTGCGGCCGCGGGTGCAATTGCAATCTCAGGGCTGGCCGCGGCCCCGATGGCCTCCGCCAGTGCAGCGGCTTCGGTGACCGGGTCCTACGCCTACTACAACTCGTCCACCAACGTCCTAACGAGCCGGGACACCCGCGTGGATGGAGTCTCATCCGTGGCGCAGCTGAGGTACGTTTCGAACGGGACTACCTACATTGCGACGCTGACCAACAGTCAGGGAAGCGGCGAGCAGGCCCAAGCTCAAAGCAGCGGACTCCGAGGGTCCGTTTACGTCCGGGCGTGCCTCAACAACCGAAGCGCCGGCACCGGCGTCTACGGCTGCTCAGGCTGGGTCGCCACGGCCGCTTAGGCGCGGAGTAAACGACGCGACGCTTCAGGGTTCCCTGCAACTACGGGAGCCCTGGCGCGTCCTGTCGTTTGACGGTCAACCAGTCGTCGCCGCCCAAAGCGACCGCCCCGCAGCGAGATGGTGTCCCGCCATGGAGGCTTCAGGATTGTTGGTTCCGCCGCAGGCTGCGCCCGGACGCTGCTGCTCATGAGGCGGTCGACTTGCTCAGTGGGTTGTCCGGCGAGGGTTCTCGAGGGCCTGAAGGAACACTGAACAAGGGCATGAGCCACTGAATCAACGGTCCGATCAGAAACGCTTCGGCCACAGTACCGATCCCCAGGGTCCCGCCCAGCAACCAGCCGGCTGCGGCAACTGTTACCTCGATCAATGTGCGGCAAGTGCGGATTGACCAGCCGGTCCGCTGCGCCAGGCCGGTCATCAGCCCGTCCCGTGCACCTGGGCCGAAGGAGGCCCCAAGGTAGGAGGCGCTGCCGACGGCCAGGAGCACCAGCCCCCGGCAAGATAGACGACTTGCCAGAGTAGTCCGTTGGCTTGAGGAATCAAAGGTATCGACAAGTCGACGAAGGCGCCGATCAACACGGCGTTCGCCAGAGTGCCCCAACCCGGGCGCATCCTCAGGGGGATCCATAGGAGGAGCACGAGAAAGCTGACCGCGATGATGACCATTCCGGTGCTGATTCCCGTCAGCCGGCCCAGACCTTGATGAAAGATATCCCAAGGGGAGATTCCAAGTCCAGCTTTGATGAGGACGGCGATGGAAAAGCCGAAGAGCGACAGGCCTGCGAGTAATTGAGTGATTCTGCGTACCAACATCACACCAGCCTCCCCCAAACTGGCTCTGAAATATGTAGCCAGTTTGGACCTCTGGCTACCTCCAGATTCACGCCCCTGTGGATCTCATAGGGCACCCGTATGCCTGTCAGCGGTTGAAACCTCGGGAGCCGTGTCCACACGGGACATTCCGTTGATCAGAGTCACCAGAGAATCGCCATGAGTCAGTTGAGGATGGTGCCCGGCGCCCGTCACCGTGATCAGCTCAACATTTGGAAGTGACTCGAGCTGCTCAACCGCTTCTGGGGTGATGGGGTCCTCGCTTCCCACGATGATGCGGACCGGGCCGCTGAAACGCCCCAGCGCTTCCCGCAGTTCAGCACGCCATTGCTTGGAGCCCGCAAGGGCGAGATGCTTGGCCACCCTCTTGGCGCTGCTTCGCTTGAGGTCACTGAGGCTGGACGTGAGAGCAGCGGCGCTGGCTTCTGATCCGGTCAGCTGGCGTGACAGCCGTGCGGCGTCAATGTGTCGCAAGTAGGTGGATGCCAGCGGCGGCAGTTTGGCCGAAATACCCATCGGGGCTTGGAGGAAGAACGGTGCGATCAGCGTGAGGGACTTGACCTGTGCCGGGAGCTGGTCAGCCGCCATTACTGCCGCAGCCGCACCGATGGAGTGGCCGATGAGGTCAACGGGTTCGCCGTCCAGTAGAGATGGCAGCCACTGTTCCCAGTCCTGAACGCCTGTTCCACTGCTGAGGCCGAGTCCGGGCAGGTCGACGACTCGCGCGCCGATGCCCGACGCCACGTCGGCCCACGTGTCTGCGTTGACCGGCAAACCGGGAAGGACAACTTGGCTGGATCCGGGTACGCCGAGTTCGAATGTGCGCAGACCGCCGATGTGGACGAATCGACGACCGTCAGCCATGTCTGCGCCAAACCGATGTGCGGCCAGATGGTCGGCCCACCGCTCCACCGACACCAGAACATCCGGCATCTGAATCCCGTGTTTGTGGGCGAACTCGACGGCGGACTCTGTCGGATAGCGGTCGGCGGACATGAAGGTGAGCGTCTCGGGATCCGCTTTGGTGATCCGCTGCGGGAGCCTCTTGATGATCCCGATCGGCATCCTTAGCCGTGGGACGTTGACGCCGAGGTGCCGGCCGACATGGGTGAGGAGGTCTGCCAGCGGCGGGGTGGCGTCGTCGAGAATCCAATACGCCTTGCCGGCAGCAGCGGGATCGACCGCTGCTGCCGTCATGAAGGCTGCCAGATAGTCGACCGTGACGACCGGGAGGAACGTCGAGCCGTTTCCGGGCAGTGCGGCTACGGTGCCGTTCCACATCTGCTCGATGGTGGTGGCCAGCCCGATGAGTTGGTCGGACTCCCCGGTCGCGCTGTCGCCGATCAGGCTGGAGGGATTGACGATGGTCCAGGGGACTCCTCGCTTCAAGGCCCGGGCCTGGAAGATGGCGTCGGATTCCACCTTCGAGGCTTCGTAGGCGCCAAGTTCCTTGTAGACCGCGGCGCGGTGGTCCTCTGACCATGGAACGGTTTTGGGGTCCTGTCCGCCGACGCGGTAGCCCGACACATGGACGACCCGCTGCAGGTTTGGGAGGTCCTCGGCGAAGTCGATCAGCTTCTCGACGATGCCGACATTCGCGCTGCGTGCCTCTTGGGCGGTCATTCCGAATCGGTAGGACCCGGCGCAGTTGTGGATCTCGGTGATGGACGGGAATGCCGAGGGCCCGCCCACGATGATCTCGGGTGCATCGAAGTCGACGATGGTCGTTCTGATGCTCCGTTTTAGTCCATGCTCCCTGGCCCATCGCTCGACACTCGCTCCCGACTCGGCGGTCCGAACTGCCGCTGTGACGTTCGCGCCAGCTTTGGCAAGGGACAGAATGAGGTGTCGGCCGACCATTCCTGAAGCCCCGAAGACAAGGGCATGACGGGAGTCTTCGTGCGGCGTCATCGCGTCCCGCCAGCGGTCTTGCAGCGCTGGTTGATGAGCTCCGCCACGACGTCAGCGGCCGATAGCAGGGGTTGGGTGCTCTGCATGGCGCGAGAGACGATCACCGTCCCCTCAATCGTCGATACAACAACGGTTGCCAGGGACCGGGCTTCCTTGGCCTCAATGCCGCTGGCCTCGAGGAGCGCGGACGTCGGGGCGATCCACGCCTCGAAGGCAGCGGCACACGCCTTTCTCAGCCGCTCGCTCTCCGCGCCCATCTCCAGAGTGACGACGGAGACCGGGCAACCCAGCCGGAAGTTGCTCTCGCTAACGATGGTGGCCAGGGCCTCAATCGCGGCCCGGGCAGCCTCAGCCGCGCTGCCCGCGGAAGTTGCGGCCTCTGCAATGAGCGTTTCGAACTGCTTAGCGGCGAGTTCGACCGCCGCGATGCCCAGGCCTTCCTTCCCGTCGGGGAAGTGGAAGTAGATCGACCCCTTGGGTGCTGCGGCGTGTTCGATCACAGCATTCAGCCCCGTGCCGCTGTAACCGCTGGTCTGAATGAGCTGGAGCATGGACTCTGCGAGCCGTGCTTTTGTCAGGTTTCCTTTTAAGGCCATGAAGAAAATAATAGACTGGTCTACATATTTTGCAAACTCTCAAGAAGCCATCGACCCCGTCATCGTGCTGCGGCGTTGGATTTCTTTGGCGGAGTTCGCCTGCTTCTTAGAAGAACTCCAGGACGCTTCGCTGACGGCAGGAGGCGCCATGGGGTGCAGGGTGATCAGCTGACTGTTGGATCCGGACGCGGTAAACGTCCGGATAGTGCGGTGGGTTAGAGGTTGGTGCCGCCGGTGGCGTCGATCTTCTGCCCGGTGATCCAGCGCGCTTCGTCGGAGGCAAGGAAACCTACGATGCTTGCGATATCGTCGGGCTGGCCAACGCGACCCAGGGCGCTGCTGGCAGCTACCCCGGCTTGGGCTTCTTCGTTTCCGCGGAGCCAGCCGGCGTTGATGTCGGTGTCCACGACGCCTGGGGCGACCGAGTTTACGGTGATTTCCCTGGGCCCAAGGTGTTTGGCGAGAGTCAGGGTAAAGGCCTCAATCGCGCCCTTGGTGAGGGCGTAGCCGATGATTTCCGGGAACGCTATGCGGGTGACGCCGGAGGAGATGTTGATGATGCGGCCCCCGTTAGCGATTCGGGTCAGCCCTTCCTTGGCGATGAAGTAGGGTGCGTTGACGTTGATGGCCTGCTGGGTTAGGAAATCTTCCCGGCTGAAGTCTTCAATGGCCCCGCGCAGGGTGACCCCGGCATTGTTCACGAGGACGTGAATTGGCTGGTTCAAGACTCCGGCTTCGGCAGCGGCTTTGTCGTAGGCGGCCCAAAAATCCTGTGCTGCGGTATCGGCTCCAAGGTCTGCCTGGAAAGGGAAAGCCTTTCCTCCCGCAGCTTCGATGGAGGCCGCCACTTCCGCAGCCGCCTTCCCGTCGTGTCCGTAGTGGACAGCAACAGTCAAGCCTGCGGTGGCAAGGCAGGAGGAGATTGCCGCACCGATCCCTCGGCTGGCTCCAGTCACAACGGCGATGTGGTCTTTGTGTGTTTCGCTCACGAATGAGATAATTACATACGTTTAGCGATCACTACAAGAAAGATGTCGAAACTTAAATGTGGCGCTGACCACAGCATGAAAAACCACTCTCGTGGAGGCAGCCGGAATAGATGCCGGCTGCTGGGGGCTCTTCTTGAGAGGAATGACGAGAGGACGACGATGTCAGGAAAAGTAGGCCAAGGCCGGAAATTCAATATCGACGACGCCCTGGAAGCAGCCACTTTGGTCTTCTGGGACAGCGGATACGAGGGCACCTCCTTGGCGGAGCTCACAAAAGCCATGGGTATCAATCCGCCCAGCCTGTATAAGGCCTTCGGCTCCAAGGAGGACCTCTTCTTCTCCGTTGTGGACCACTACAACGCAACCCACGGAAGCTTCATGTCCGTCGCCTTCACAGAAGAAGAATCCGGACTGAAACTCATGCGTCGGCTGCTGATAGAAGCCGCCGACCACTACCCGTCAACAACGTTCCCGGGAGGCTGTCTGGTGATCAGCTCTGCCGTCGCGGTCACCTCCGCGAACCGCCACGTCGCAGAACGGCTGTCCAAAATGCGCAACGACAACATCCTGGCCATGGCAGAAGCACTGATCCGGGACCGCGAAGCAGGCCGGATCTCTAAATCCACCGACACCCATGCAATGGCAGCCTTCGTCGGAGCGACGCTACAAGGTATGAGCCAGCAGGCCCGAGACGGCGCAAGCAAAGAGGACCTCCTCTGCATCGCCCACTACGCCATCACCGCCATCGGGGCCTAGTAAACGACACGGCCAGACACTAAGCCGGCCCAGCCCAGGCCGTGGGGGGAGCGTTTGGGCCGTGAAGTCAACCGCGGCACCGCGAGCTCCGATAACCCCGTGAATGGAGGCACCTTCAGGGTTGGTCCCAGCAGTGTGTCCCGGTTCCAAGGAAGTGGGACGCTCAGGCCGGCTCGCCTAGGCCTCTGGTCCTGACCGGGATAATCACTTTTACCTAACAGGCCAAAGTGATTATCCCGGGCGGTACCGAGAGACGTATGAGATGACCAACATGAACGAACGAGCCCGGCTTCAGAACTGGTTGGAGTACGTGCTTGGCCTGATCCGCCGGGTTGATGATCTCTATCGCCAGGAAGCGTCTCTCAAGTCCCGCTACGACAATCAGTACCAGCGCTACCTGAAGACCTGGGGCGCTGGGATGTACTTTCTATGGACTCTTATCCTGACTTTGATGTTCTCCGCCTTTGTGATCTTGGTGGTGTTCACCACGATCATTCTTCCGGCGATGGGTGCAAGGGACCGGGATGGCGGTTTGTTTTCAGAAGGGATACCGGGCGCGGGCCTGTTCCTGCTGCCGTTGCCCGTAGCGCTGATCGGCGCTGGCATCATTCTCTTTGTGCTCAACAGCCGGGTTCGCACTATCAACGAGGTCCGAGGGGCAACAAACGCGAGAATGCAGAACGAGATCACAGTACGGATTGCGCCTGAGCTCGTACCCATCAACCGGGGCTTCGCGGAGGTGCGCCAAGCTCTGAGGCAGAATGTTGTGGGTCACTTCCCAGTGGAGTACCTCTACGAGGATGCTCTGTCGTTCTGTATCTTCGCGGTGGCTAACTTTAGGGCAAACAGCATTACTGAGGCGATTGGCCTTTACGAGAATGAGCTCCACCGCCAGCGAACGGAGAGTTACGCAGATTCGCAGCTGCAGGAGCAGCGGCGTGCAGCGCGCGTTGCCCGGATCAACGGCATTATCAATGGCATGGGGCACGCAACATCTGCGATCCGGACCGAAGATGCGGCCACCCGAAGCGCCATGAATGCCAATATCGCAGCCAGCCGGCAATCCGCAGATCAGCGGTAACTTGGCAGTGGCGGCGAAACGCCAAGTGCCGCCGTCGTACTTCTTGTGAAAGTACGACGGCGGCACTTGCCGTATGCGGGTCGGTGACCGCTAAGCGGTCTGGCCAGCGTGCTGGCCCTCGGAGATCTCCTCGACCACCTTTGCGTTGAAGGCGGGGAGGTCGTCCGGGGTGCGGCTGGTGACCAGGCCTTGGTCGCACACCACTTCCTCGTCGGTCCAGTTGGCGCCCGCATTCTTCAAATCCGTCTGGAGCGTGTGATACGAGGTGACGTTGCGGCCCTTGATCACGCCGGCGTCGATGAGAATCCACGGTCCGTGGCAGATCGAGGCCACCGGCTTGTGTTGCTCAAAGAAAGCGCGCGTGAAGTTCTGCGCATCTTTGTCGACGCGGAGATGATCGGCGTTGACGACGCCGCCCGGGAGAACCAGTGCGTCAAATTCGGAGGCATCCGCGTCGGCGACTGCGAGGTCGACGTCGAAGGTGTCACCCTTCTCCACGCCGTTAAAACCCTGGAGCTTTCCCTTGGAGGGAGCCACGAGGGTGGGCTCGCCGCCGGCATCCTTGACCGCCTGCCATGGGCTGGTGAGTTCCACCTGCTCCACGCCGTCTGTCAACAGGAATGCGACCCTCTTGCCTGCGATGTTGTGTTCTGACATTGTTCCTCCTCGGTGCGCGGCGGGGTGCTTTTGAGCGTGGGCCGCCGCTGTGAGAGTTGTTTGTCTGACCTGCTCAAGCCTAGGGAATGCCCCTTTACTAAGCAAGCTGACTAATTTGGCTGTCACATCCGCTACTTGCCTAAGTATCGAATATCGATAGAATCAGGTTGTTGTTCGATAAAGGAGTGTCCATGGGAAAGCTGACGATCCTCGCCCTGCGCATAGTGATCGCGATGGTATTGGCGGGTTCGCTGTTCGTGCAGGTACGGATGGTGCCCCTGCTTTCCAACGACCTCGTGGAGGCGGGTTCGCCTGATGGGCCGCGGATTGCGTTGCTGGTCATCGTGGTCCTGGGAATTCTGTGTGTCCAGGTAGTTGCGGTCTGTGTGTGGCGGCTGCTGACCATGATGCGGCGGGGGACGGTCTTTTCGCATGGAGCATTCAGGTTTGTGGACGTTATCTTCGGCGCTGTTTCGGCTGCCGCGCTGCTGATGTTTGGGATCGCAGTGATCCTGGCGCCCGGCGATATCGCACCGGGAGTCGTCATGCTGATCTGTGGCGCAGCGTTGATGATCGGGGAGTGGCGCTGTTGGTGCTGGTGCTGCGGACCCTCCTTGCGCAGGCCGTTGCCCGGGACGTTGAGGCGGCCGGGCTGCGCGCCGAGCTCGACGAGGTGATTTGATGCCGATCATCGTGGACATCGACGTCATGCTGGCCAAGCGCAAAATGCCCGTTGGGGTGCTCGCCGAGAAGGTGGGCATCACCCCGGCGAACTTGGCCGTACTCAAGAACGGTCGTGCCAAAGCCGTGCGGTTTACTACGCTCGAAGCGCTGTGTGAGGTGCTGGAGTGCCAGCCGGGGGACCTGCTGCGGTGGGAGTCTGATGATCGCTCGCATACCGCAAACCCATCTGCCGGCGGGCCTCATCCAGCAGTTCCATCGACCCAACCGACTCCGCTGGAGTCATGAACGGGCTCTCGGTCAGCCCGGATTGCAGGCAACGCGTCACCTCACGCAGCTCGTAACTGAATCCGTGTCCGAGGACCTCGAATTTCTCCGTCCGCGGCGTGCCGCTGCGTGACTGAAGAGTGAGTTCGGCCGGGTTGAACAGGGGAGCAGAGGAACGCAGCCAACCCTCGGAACCTCCCACCGTCACTACGCTGGGGCACTCCGCGCCGATTGAGGTGATGAGCTGGGCATACGCCCCGCTTGGGTAGCTCAGGGCCAGGGAATTCTGCAGGTCCACGCCCTCGGGAGTCAGGACCCCACTGGCAAGCATGCTGCCTGGCTTGCCGAAAACTCCATCTGCCCATGTGAGCGGATACACGGCGAGGTCCAGCAATGCCCCACCGCCAGCGGCCGGGTCCCAGATGCGAGCTGAGGGGTCATAAGCGGGCACGAAACCGAGGTCAGCCTGGAGCCAGCGTGGCTCCCCGATCTCCCCCGACCGCAAAATCTCGACAGCGCGGCAGAAGCTGGGCAGGAACCGGGTCCACACGGCTTCCATCAGGAAAAGCCCCTTATCCCGGGCCAGTTCAGCCAACTCCCGTGCCTGTACGGCGTTCATGGCGATGGGCTTTTCGCACAGGACATGCTTCCCCGCCGTCAGCGCGGCCAGCGCGACAGCATGATGCTGCGCATGAGGCGTGGCGATGTAGACGACGTCGACGGCGGGATCGGCCAGCAGCCGCTCATAGCCCGGCGTCGCTCCAACATCCGAATACGACGCAGCAAAGCCAAACTTCCCGGCAAAGCTGCGGGCCGACGCCTCCGAGCGCGAACTGACAGCTTGGAGGACGGCGTCCTCCAAGAGCGCGAGGTCTTGCACCACGCGCAAGGCAATGGAGCCCGTGGCCACAACTCCCCAGCGGATGGGACGGCCTGTCGCGACGGAAGGCGTGACGGTGCTGACGGGAGCAGGAAGCATGGACGAGCCTTTCAAGGCATGGGAAAAAGCTAGACGGAATCGCGGATCACGATCGACGTTGGCATCCTGTTGACGCGTTCCGCCGGCTTGCCCTCGATCAGGTGAACCAGGGTCTCGGCCATTTTCTTGCCGAGTTCAACAATAGGGTGATGCACGGTAGTGAGGGCGGGAGTGACGGAGGTAGCGAAGGAATCGTCATCAAAACCCACGACGGCGATGTCCTCCGGAATGCGCAAACCCCGCCCTTGAATGGCGGTGTAGGCGCCGGCGGCCATCTGGTCATTCGCTGCAAAAACGGCGTCAACCGGAACACCTCGGTCCAGCAAACGGTGCATTGCTTTGGCGCCGGAGGCCAAGGTGAAGTCACCTTCCTCCATCAAGCCGTCGCCAAGACCTGCCTCCCGCACGGCGGTTCTCCACCCCGCCAGGCGATCCAGGCCCGGGGGCATATCTTGCGGACCGGCAATGGTTGCAACGTTCCTTCGGCCGCTCTGGGTCAACAACCTGGTGACCTCGTAGGCCGCCTGCTCATTGGCCACATCCACGTAGTAGCTCTCCTTGCCACCAACCAAGGGGCGTCCGGCGAACACCATGGGAAGTGATCCCGAAAGGTGCGTCCAGGAGTTGTCGCCACTGTGGTGCGAGACCACCAAAACTCCGTCAACGTTGCCGCCGAGCAGGAAGCTGCGGGTTTTCTCCGGCTTGGACTCCGAGGAGATCACCATATTCAGCGTGTACTCGGTATCGGTGAGATACAGCGCGATGCCCTGCACCACCGAGGCGAAGAACGGATCTGCGAAGACCTTGGATGTCGACTCCGGAACGATCAGCGTGACCGCATTTGCCCTCCGTTTGGCCAAGGAACGGGCAGCACGGTTGGGCGTGTAGTCGAGTGCGAGGATGGCTTTCCGCACGGACTGCGCCATTTCCGGGTCCACACTGGGGCTGTCGTTGACCACGCGGGACACGGTGGCCCGCGACACCCCGGCCAAGGCAGCCACCATTTCAAGGGTGGGTACCGGCCGGGGGCCGCTGGTGTCCTGCGTCATGGTCATCTCCGGAACGTAAGAAAAAGTATGCCTCTGAAGGCTACTTTAGGCGTTCACTATGGCCGTGGCAGAAGCCTTGGCCGAGGCGATGACCCGGGAATAAGCCAGTCCGCTGTCCTTCACCGTGCGCTCAAAGGTGTCGTAATCCACGCGAACCACCCCGAAGCGCTTGCCGTAACCCCAGGACCACTCAAAGTTGTCCAGGAGTGACCAAACAAAGTAGCCGCGCACGTCGGCGCCCTGATCCAGTGCCGCACCAACAGCGGTGATGTGGTCGAGGACAAACTGGGTCCGTTCGACGTCGTGGACTGCTCCGTCGGGACTGACGACGTCGTCGTAGGCAGCGCCGTTTTCCGTGATGTACAGAGGCGGCAGCGTGGGGTATTCCTCGCCGAGGCGCACCAGGAGCTTCCGCAGTCCGTCGGGGTTGACCTCCCAGTCCATGGCCGTGCGCGGCAGGCCGCGGCTCGGGAACGAGATGTCTTCAGAACCGATCCAGCACGACGACGTCGGGCGGGTTGCGCCGCCCGAGTGGCCGTCGCCGTGTTCCGCGGTGGGGTGACCGCTGATGAGGTCATCGTGGTAGTGGTTGACGCCCAGGAAGTCGATGGGGGCACCGATGACGTCCAGGTCGCCGGGCTTGATGACGTCCCGGATGCCGAACTGCTCAAGGTCGTTAAGCGTGTCCTCGGGGTAGGCGCCGCGGAGGATCGGATCAAGGAAGATCCTGTTCTGCAGCGAATCGAACCGGCGCGCGGCGTCGAGGTCTACGGGATCGGAAGGATCCCGCGGGATGGAGTTGCTGAGGTTGAGCGTGATCCCCAACTGCTGGGCGCCGCGGCTCCGCAGCTCGTTGACCGCCAGGCCGTGGGCGAGGTGCTGGTGGTGGATCGCTGCGACGGCTGCTTTCGGCTCTTGACGGCCGGGAGCGTGCACGCCCGCCGCATAGCCCAGGAGTGAGGAGCAGAACGGTTCGTTGAACGTAGTCCAGTGGTGAACACGGTCACCCAGGGCTGAATAGACATCGTTCGCGTAGTCGACGAAGCGGTAGGCGGTGTCGCGGTTGGCCCAGCCGCCCTTCTCCTCCAGCGCCTGCGGGAGGTCCCAGTGGTAAAGGGTCAACCAAGGGAGGATGCCGGCGTCGAGCAGTTCATCCACCAAGCGGGAGTAGAAGTCCAGGCCTTCGGCGTTCGCGGTACGGCCGCCCGGCCGGACACGGGACCAGCTGGTGGAGAACCGGTAGGAATCCAGGCCCAGCTCCTTCATGATCCTGACGTCCTGGGGCATGCGGTGGTAGTGCTGCACCGCGTCCTTCAGCGTCTCGCCGTTGGCTATGGCACCCGGGACTCGGGCGAAAGCGTCCCACACGGAATCTTCCTTGCCGCCCTCGTGGCTGGCGCCTTCCACTTGGGCTGCAGCGGTAGCCGAGCCCCAGAGGAAGCCCTCGGGCCACACCCTGTTAAAGGGGGTGATCGCTGGGTGGGTTGTTGCTTCGAATGGCATTAGCCCTTCACTGCTCCTTGCATGATTCCGGAAATAAGTTGACGGCCCGCCAGGACGAAGAGTGCCAGCAGCGGAAGTGTTGCCATGACGGCGCCGGCCAGGACGATCGAGTAGTCCACGTAACGGGCCGACTGCAGTTGGCTGAGCGCCGTCTGCAAGGTGGGGTTGCCGGCGTCGAGCACCAGCAGGGGCCAGAGGAAATCAGTCCATGCCGTCATGAACGTGAAGAGGCCCAGGATTGCCATGGCCGGACGCGCGGCCGGCAGTGCCACATGCCAAAAGGTGGAGATCATGGACGCGCCGTCCATGCGTGCCGACTCGATGAGCTCGTCCGGGATCACGTCCACCAAGTACTGCCGCATGAAGAAGACACCAAACGCTGTGACCAACGTAGGAATCACGACGGCGCCGATCTCACCTGTCCAGCCGAGCGTGCGCATCAGCATGAACAGCGGGATGATGCCCAGCTGCGTAGGGATGGCCATGGTGGCGATCACGGCCACCATCAGCCAGTTGCGGCCGCGGAAGCGCAGCTTGGCGAACGCATATCCGGCCAGGGTGGAGAACCCCACCACCGAAATAGTGATGATGCCCGAGATCAGGACGCTGTTGCCGAGTGCCAACCAGAACGGGACGGTGTCGAAGACCTCCCCAACGTTGGTCCAGAAGTTGCCACCAGGGAACAGCGGCGGCCAGGTTTCCCCGAGGGCTTCGTTGGAGCGGCTGCCGATGATCACGGACCACCAGAGCGGGTAGGCCGAGGCCACGAAGAACGCCAGCAGCAACCCGTAGGTCAGGAATCCGGGCCGCCGGCCGTTGCCAAAGAGTGCTTTCCGGGTGGCCAGGGCTCGGGAGGTTCGCTGAGGTGCCGGTACTTGTGGCCGGTTTTGTGTGAGGGTCATTTCCCGCTCCTCTTGGTCGAGTCTGGTGCCGATACCGCCTGGGCGGCCAGGCCGGCGTCGTCCGCTTCTGTGGCCGCGGCGGAAGAACGCTTCCGACGGCGGCGGCTGGCTGCGCCGCGATCGTCGCCGTTGGTGGCGATGCGGCGTGAGATCAGCCAGTTCACGATGCCGAAAAGCAGGATGATCAGGAACAAAAGCCAGGCGATGGTGGAGGCCTTGCCGAAGTTTTGCCGCTGGAAAGCCATCTCCCAGAGGTACAGCACGGTGGTCTGGAACTGTCGTGCCGTTCCGCCGGCTGCTACGGGATCGAAGAGCCTTGGCTCGGTGAAGATCTGCAGCCCGCCGATGGTGGCCGTGACAATAACGAACACCATGGTGGGCCGGATGCTCGGCAGCGTGATGCTGAAGAAGCGGCGGACGGAGCCGGCGCCGTCGATTGCTGCCGATTCGTAGATATCGCGCGGTACTGACTGCATGGCGGCCAGGAGGATGAGCGCGTTGTAGCCGGTCCAGCGCCAATTCACCATGGTGGCGATGGCGATGTGACTGGGAAGGGTGTCGTTCTTCCACATGATGGGATCGATCCCGAAGCTGGACAGGATGTTGTTGATGAGGCCGTACTGCTCGCCGAACATGTTGGTGAAGATCATGGCGACAGCCACGGGAGTGACGACGTAGGGGAGCAGGATGCTCATGCGCCAGAACGTCTTGGCGCGCAGGTTCTGGTCCAGGACCGCGGCAATGATGGTGGCCATGATCAGCTGGGGAATGGTGGAGATCAGGAAGATGCTGACGGTGTTGAACAGGGAATTCCAGAAGAACCTGTCCTGAAGAACCTCAGCGAAGTTCTGGAATCCCACGAACTCGCCCTGGCCTTTGAGCAGGTGCCAGTCGAAGAGGGAGACGAAGAAGGTGTAGCCCAAGGGAAAGAGGCCCACCAAGGCGAACAGGATGAAGAATGGGGCGATGTAGAAGTACGGGGACGCCTTCATGTCGAAGACGTTGAGGCGTTGGCGGAACGTCGGTTTCGGTTTGGTGGCAGCCGTTCTACCGGCCGCCGGGCGGTTCAAGGTGGTGGTCATGGTCGGGTCTCAGACTCTGTGAGGGGGCCTCCGGTTTCCCGGAGGCCCCACGGCCGGGTGCTGCTAGTTGTTGACCACGAGGTCGTTGAGGAGCTTGACTGCTTCATTCCAGGCTTCATCGGCGTTGCCCTTGCCCGAATCGAGCATCTTGAGGGCGGGTCCGAACACGTTCTCCTGGATCACAGAGTCATCCGGACCCTTGAACTGGGCGATGACACCCTCGGCGCGGGACTCAAAGATGGCGCCGTAGGGAGCGTTGTTGAACAGTTCGTTCGGCTTGGCTGCTTCCACGATCTTTGCCTGTGCTTCGAGGGTGCTGGGGAAGTTGTTCGCTGCAGCGGACTGCTTGATCTGCTGCTCAGGGGCTGTCAGCCATGCTGCCAGCTTCGCTGCTTCAGCGGGGTGCTTGGAGCTCTTGGGGACCGAGAGGAATGCACCGCCCCAGTTGGAAGCACCGCCGGGGAAGACATCGGCTACGTCCCAGCCACTTGCCGCTCCGCCGCCTGCTGACTCGAGCTGGCCCTTGATGGTGCCGAGCATCCATGCGGGGCAAACGTGCGTGGCGAAGGAACCGTCCACGAAGGCCTTGCCGTTACCCCAGTCGAACTGGGTCTGGTTGGAGGACAGGCCGTCGGCAGTGCCGGCAGCGAGCATGTCGAACTTTGCCCGCATGTCCTTGTTGCCCTCGACGTTCAGCTTGCCGTCCTTGGTGTAGTAACCCTCGTCCATCTGGTTGACCATGGAGTTCCAGACGAAGCCGGACTGGTCATACCAGGCCTTGCCCGTAGCCTCTTTGTACTGGCGGCCGAGCTTGAAGTACGTTTCCCAGCTTGCGTCCTTGCCGCCGAAAAGCTCCGCGACTTTCTCGCGGTCGCTCGGGAGGCCGGCTGCCTCGAAGAGCTTGCCGTTGAAGCACAGGGCCTGCGGTCCGATGTCAGTGCCATAACCGATCACACGACCATTGGGGTCGGTGCCCTGCTTGAACTTCCAGTCCACCCAGTTGCCCTTGATGTCCTCGGCGCCGTGCTCCTTGAGGTCCACAAACTGGTCCGAAACCTCCATAATGGAGCCGAGCCAGCCCTCCTCGATGGCCGTGACGTCGCTGAGTCCGGAGCCGGCGGCCAGCTTGGTGAACGCATCGGTCCGGGCGTTGGAACCGCGATCGATGTTGGTGGCCTCGATGGTGACGCCCGGGTTCTGCTTCTCGTATTCGGCGTACAGGTCGTCGTATCCGAAGGTGCCGAAGGTGGTCACGGTCAGTGTGACGGGGTTGTCGGCGCTCGCCGCCTTATCGCCTCCGCCGCTGCAGCCTGCGGCCACGAGGGCAAGTGAGGCTACGCCCGCCAGGGCAGTGAATTTCCTTAGTCGCGAAAACTCCACGATCACTCCTTTGTGTGTTCGAGCGACCGTACGCCAATGGCGAGAGAGCGCTCTCTGGGATGTGGGACCAATGTATGTGCTGCAAGTCACGTACGTCAAGAGAGCGCTCTCTGGGGTTGTTTCTATGTCGTCGTAAGTCGGGCTCGCCGAGGGGTTAGCTCTCAAGTTGCCGAGGGGTTGGCTCTCGGGGAATGGAGGGCTTTTTCTGCCGAGAAGCCGCCCCTCGGTGGGCACGCTCCGCCCATAGTTGATGCCCACGAGTCCTCGACCCGTACGGTTGACCCGCGGTCGCGGTCATATGCCACCGGTGTTAGCGTTCGAGGGTGCATTCTGTTGACAATGGGGCGGGGACCCCAATCCTGATCATCCACGGATTCTGTGTCGATCATCGCCTACTGCTGGGGCTCGACCCCGTGTTCGATGCTCATGGTCAGTGGCGGCGGGTCTACGTGGACCTGCCGGGCATGGGCCAATCCGCGGCAGGACCCGAGATCGATAGCGCGGATGCCGTGGCCGAAGCAGTGGTCTCCTTTGTCCGGAAAACCTTCGGTGCCGAAAGGTTCGCGGTCCTCGGAAACTCCTTCGGTGGCATGATCGCCCGTCACCTGGTGGCCGAATTCGGGGAGCAGGTTCTTGGCCTGGCGCTCCTTTGCCCAGTGGTCATTGCGGATCACGGGTCCCGAACCCTGCCTGCCAAGACAGTGCTCCAAGCAGACCCGACCCTATTGGCGGCCTTGGAACCCGCGGACGCGGCCGACTATGAGGCCATGGCCGTGGTCCAATCTCCCGAGAATTGGTTTCTTTTCCGAGACGCGGCCCTGCCGGGGTTTCGCGTATTCGATCAGGCCGCGATCCAACGGATCTCGAGCAACTACACACTTCGTGCCGAGCCGGAAAATCGCTTCTCCAACTTTCAAGGACCCGCGCTGATTCTCGCCGGTCGTCAGGACCATGTGGTGGGGTTTGAGGATCAGACTGCGCTGGCGCGCAGCTATGCACAGTCCACCACCGCCGTCCTGGATCGAGCCGGTCACAACGCGCACCTGGACCAGCCGGAGCTAACGGCTGCCCTCCTTTGGGAGTGGCTTGGCCGGGTGGAAAGGTCCATGGGACGCGAGGCCGCGGACTGACGCCTTCAGCTTAACCAACGACGGGGTCCTCGCCCGAGCATTCGGTGAGGACCGCCGTCGTGGTTCAGCTAGCCACGGACATCACGCGTGCTGAACTTGAATCCTGCAAAGGCCACGAGGCCGGCTGTCCAGGTGAAAGTTACTATCGCGGCGGTGAGAGTACCCAGATCTGCATCCGGGTAGGACCCCGTGACCAGGCCCGGATCGAAAAGAAGGACCCCGGCCACGGTGGGTAGATAGGCAAAAGCCGGAGTCAGCAGCAGCAACATCAACGACAATTGCGACACCACAATGAGCGCAAACAGCGGTATCAGCGTCTGCTTGAGCAGGATGCCCAGTGCGAACCCAATGAGGGCTATGGCATCCCAGAAAGCTATGGCACCAACCCAGCGGAGAAGGAGGCTTGCCGGAACGGTCCCGTTGATGACGGAGAGTTCGCCGAGACCAGACTGGGACAGCAGGCTCAATAGCGGGATGGTCACGAGACCCAGCAGCGTCACGAACACTGTCAACGCGGTGCATTTCGCCAAGTACAGGCGCTCGCGGTTCGGCGCGGCCACCAGGCTGCTCCGCAGTTGGCCCGACACGTATTCACACGATGCGGAAATGACTCCGATAACAATGATTCCAATCAGTCCCAGGGCAACCCAGTCAAAGCCCACCGTCTCCGGACTGGCGCCTGGGGCAAGCCCTGGGTCATTGGTTCGGAGCGCATCCCGCACCGGGGCCGCCTGGGACCAGCCGAGGAGAACGACGATGAGCCACGTCAGGGCTGCAGTAATCCACAGGGACCTTAAAGTGATGAGTTTGGTGAGTTCGGCGCGGAACAGGCTGGGCTTACGGGCAGTGGCCACCAGCGTACTCATGCGGCGTTTCCTTTAGCCGCATTGCCGGTCCAATCGAAGTAGGCGGCTTCCAGGTCATGGTGACCGGCTACCAGATCATCGACGTTTCCGGACTGAACAATGCGGCCACCGGAAATGACGACGATGTGGTCAGCGACGTGCTGGACCTCATTAATGAGATGGCTGGAAATAAGGACAGTCTTGCCGTTGGCTGCAAGGGTACTCAGGAGCCCTCGGATCCAGCGGATGCCTTCGGGATCCAAGCCGTTGGTCGGCTCGTCGAGAACAATAATGCGCGGATCGCCGAGGAGGGCCGCGGCGATCCCCAGCCTCTGACCCATGCCCAGTGAGTAAGCTCCCACGCGCTTACGGGCAGCGTCGGACAGTCCGACGAGCTCCAAAACTTCACCGATCCTCGAGTGCGGAATGCCGTTGGATTGCGCCAGCCAGGTGAGATGGGCCTTGGCCGTGCGGCCTTTGTGGGCTCCCGAGCCATCGAACTGAGCCCCCACGGTCCACAGCGGAGCGGTGAGGTCCTGGTAGGGTTTTCCTTCGATGAGAGCGGACCCGCTGTCCGCCCGATCAAGGCCTAGAAGCAGACGGAAAGTTGTCGATTTGCCGGCCCCGTTCGGGCCGAGAAAGGCGGTAACTTTCCCGGGCTCGGCCGTCAACGAGACGTCGATGATTCCGTCCGACTGCCCGTATTTTTTGCTCAAATTCTTGATCTCGATCACTGTTTGATCTCCTTGATAGTCGATGTCACCTAGCGGCGAACTGGCTGGCGGCGGAACAAAACAAGAGCAGCGATCAGCGCCGCGACCACCCAAACCGCGAGGACCAATCCGCCCGTAGCAGGTCCTAAGTCGCCTGGAGTGGGGGGTGGCAGCTGGTAGAGCTGGGCTCCGGCCTGATCCGGGAGGAACTTTGCAAGGGGGGTGATGTTCACCAGGTAGGTGGAAACAATGAGGGCCATCGCCAGCACGGTGCCCATCGCGGCCAGTCCACTGCGCAGAATCACTGATAGTGCGTACGTGAAGAGGGCAATGAGGACCCAGTAGAGAATGACGCCCCAGAGGACTCCTGCTGTGGCTTGGGGAGTCGGAGAGATCTGGTTGTTTTCTGCTGCACAGTCGATGACCAAGCACCGCACGCCTGCTGACCCAAACACGCTGAGCAGCGCGGTAATAAAGACTGCGGCGAGGACTACCAGTGCTTTTGCCGCCAACACGATGTTGCGCTGGGGGAGGCTGATCAAGGTGCTTCTAAGCGAGCCGTTTTCTGCTTCCTGGTGCATGGACCATGCTGCCAGAAGGACAACCCCAATCTGTCCATAGTGAAGAATGACCAGAAAAGCGGTTCCTCCTTCGAGGCCTGCTGCTTCCTCCGGCCTGCCGGCGTTGTGGGCAGCGTCGATCAGGTTCGTCAGTAACCAGGAAAGCAGCACCGTTAGCAGGACACTTCCGACCACGGTGTTAAGGCAGAGCCGAAGTGTCAGGAGTTTGGTGGTTTCGGCCTTGACGGCGCGGCTTACGGTGACGTGCGGCGCGAGTTGCGCGACGGAGATTGCGGTGGAAGGTGCTGGCATGACTCAAGTCAATCCGGCCCGGCATCGCTTGTCTGTCTGCAGGTGTCGACAGTCGTGGCTATCGCCTATACGGTCGAAGGGCCCACCAGGCCTCCTTCGTAGGCGATGACAACGAGTTGGGCTCTGTCCCGTGCGCCCAGTTTGGTCAGGATTCGGCTCACGTAAGTGCGCACAGTGGTTCGCGTGAGAAACAGGGCGGCTGCTATCTCGTTATTGGAGGCACCTTGTCCGATGAGGGTCAAGGTTTCGCGTTCGCGGACTGTCAGCTCGCTGATGCGGTCGTGTGCGGCCGGATGCAGGGTGAAGCGGTCAATGAGTCGACGGGTGATTTCCGGAGCCAGGAGGGCGTTACCTTCATATGCGGTACGGATTGCCTTGAGGATGTCAGGCAGCGGCGCGTTCTTAAGGAGAAAGCCGGAGGCGCCCTGGCGGAGTGCCTGGTAGACGTAGTCGTCCATATCGAACGTGGTCAGCATGACCAGCCGGGTGCGGGACTTTCGTGATGCCAGAATCCCCGCAGCTTCAAGGCCGGTCATCCGGGGCATTCGAACATCCATCAGGGCCACGTCCGGTTGATGCTTCATGGTGGCTTCCACGGCCTCTGCGCCGTCCACAACCACGGCAGCCACTCTCATGCCCGGCTCATCCTCGATCAAAAGACGCAGTGACGTCCTGATGTGAGCATCGTCGTCTGCGATGAGGACGCTGATCTCATTCATCGGGTTTCCACCCTCGCTGCAGTTCCCGGTAGTGAAACAGCCACGCGGTATCCACTGGCATCCTGTACTGCTTCAAAGGTTCCGCTCATTAGTTGGGCCCGTTCTCGCATCCCTGTGAGTCCATGACCGTTCTTGGAAGCCAAAGCCGCCCCCGGACCGTCGTCGAGGATGCTGATTCGCAGGTCGTCGCCCTCGGTCCTGATGGTGATCCGGCAGGTTTTTGCTTCGGAATGACGGATCACGTTTGTCAGGGCCTCCTGAATGATTCGATACGCGGTGGTTCGTTGCGCGGCCGGAAGATGGTTGGCGCTTTCATCGGCATCGATCACAACAGTTATGCCGGCGCGTATGGCCGGTTGTGACAGCTCCTGCATCAGTTCCGGAAGAGTTCCCGGGGAGAGTCATCAGCCGTTTCACTACGTTCCTGGCGCATCAAGACTTGGAGTTGGCCCAACGCATCACGGGCATCGGACTCGATGCCCTGCAGCGCAGATCGTAGATCGTCAGTGGTGGACGACTTTACATGGGCGACGACGCCTGCCCGCACTCCGATCCCTCCCAACGTATGCGAGAGGACATCGTGAACGTCTCGGGCGAGGCGAAGCCTTTCCTGCGCCCGGGCATTGCGCTCGGTTTCATACCGCATGCGTTGGGTGCGGATGCCAAGGACCCACGCTGCCCCGATGATGACAGCGCCCAGGATAATTCCCCGAACGCGCGCTTCGGCGCCCTCCGCGGAGACCAGGAGCAAGGAAGTGCCCACTGCCGTTGCCAGCACGATCAACCATCTGGGGAACAATCTGGTCCCGAATCGTTCCGCGGCAACGTATAGGCAGAGCCCTGTCGCCAGGAACGGGTCCTCTGTCATTCCCAAGCTCCAGCCAATGGCCGTCACAATGCCCGTCCACAGCGCCGCCATCCGTGGGTATCTCGTTCGAATGCAGAGACCGAGGACAAGCAACGAGCCAAGTGCCAGCTGAACCTGCCTGCCTGGAGATTCCGGCGGAACAACGGTGATCCAAAGCCCCGCCACCACGATGAGGCCGACCAGACCGTTCAGCAGAACGGGAATGATCGTTTCCCGGACGACCGAGAGGCGATCGTTTTCTGAGTCAGCGCTTTGCGTCTTGCTCGGGTGTCGTTGCTTCATAGGCCATCTCATTTGTCTGGGTTCTGAGGCCGGACTTCCACTGGCAATTCCACCAAGTACTCACCCAGGAGACCTGAAGCGATGACCATGCGGTAGGTCGTGTTTCTCTGGATGATCCGGCTGGCTTCCTCGGCGATCGAGTCGTCCACCACGAGTTGCCCACACGAGGTGTCGAGCTTGAAGGAGGTGCGGCTTCGGTTCTCATGGGAAATGACCACGTTCTCGGTGACGCAGACCTTCTCAGCTTTGGGCCGTAACAGCTTTTCCACGGCAGGGGCGCCGAAGGCCAAGGCGACCAGTACCGCGACACAGATAAGGTACGTCCGGACCGTAATCTGCCGCGGAGGCTTGCTGGTGCGGGCCTCTCCTGATGGTTCTTCTTCCTTCATCGATTGCTACCTTCTGGCCGTGGCTGGCTCAGTGACGCTTCATGAGCAATCCCGAATCTACCCCTACTTCCCCTTCTTCCCGCCCCGCTTAGCCGCAGCATTCATCGCCGACTTCACCGCAGGCGGCAGCCCCGCAGTCTCGGTTTCCGGCTCAGCGACGGTTCCGCGCCAGCGTGCCAGACCCTTCATGCCGTGGTAGATCACCAGGGCAGCAGCGGAACCAAGGGCAATGCCGGTGAACTTCAGCTCGCCAATGGTCCAGGTGTAGTCAGCAATGCCGATAATCAACGCCACAGCAGCGGTCGTCAGGTTGATCGGGTTGGAGAAGTTGACCTTGTTCTGCACCCAGATCTTCACGCCGAGCACGCCGATCATGCCGTACAGCATGGTCGCAGCACCGCCCAGCACACCAGCCGGGACGGTCGCGATCAGTTCGCCGAATTTCGGGGAGAAGCTCAGCAGGATGGCGAAGACACCGGCCACCCAGTACGCCGCCGTCGAATAGACCTTCGTGGCGGCCATGACGCCGATGTTCTCCGCATACGTCGTGGTACCGGAACCGCCGCCGAACCCGGCAAGTACCGTCGCGGCGCCGTCGGCCATCAGCGCGCGGCCGGAGACGCCGTCGAGGTTCTGTCCGGTCATCGCTGCCACCGACTTCACGTGCCCCACGTTCTCAGCCACCAGCACCAGGACAACAGGAACGAACAATCCCACCACGCCAATGTGGAACTCGGGCGTCTGGAACAGAGGAAGGCCAATCCACGCAGCGGCGTCCATCTTTTCGTAGTTGACCTCGCCGCGCATCATCGCCACGAGATACCCCACCACGACGCCCACCAGTATGCTCAGCCGCCCCAGAATTCCGCGGAATAGAACGGAAACCAGGATGATCGTGACAAGCGTGATGAGGGCGGTAACCGGCGCGAGGTCGAAGTTCGCCTTTGCAGCCGGCGCCAGGTTGAGGCCGATCAGCGCCACAATGGCACCGGTGACGATCGGCGGCATAAGCCGGTTGATCCATTCGGCGCCAAACTTCTGGACCACCGCACCAATAAGCGCCAGTACGACGCCGGCCAGCACCACGCCGCCCAAGGCGCCACTCACGCCGTACTGCTGCTGGGACGCCATGATCGGGGCGATGAACGCGAAGCTCGAGCCCAGGTAGCTGGGCACACGGCCCTTGGTGATCACCAGGAACAACAGGGTGCCGATGCCCGAGAAGAGCAGGGTGGTGGCAGGCGGCATACCGGTGATGATGGGCACCAGGAACGTTGCACCGAACATCGCCACCACGTGCTGCATGCCGATGCCGATGGTCAGGGGCCACGCGAGCCGCTCGTCGGGCGCCACCACGTGGCCGGGGCGAATGGACTTGCCGTTGCCGTGGAGCTTCCATTTGATGCCGAGCATGCTCATGGCGGGCCTTCCTCAGAAGAGTGTTGGGATTCGGTGCAACATTACCGCCATTGCGGGGCCCGCTCTACGCGCCCCGCACGCTTGGGAGCGCGCAAAGCGGGCCTCACAACGCAAGGAAACGACACGCGGAGTCACGCTGTGTGCTCAACGTCACGGGCCGTCACGGGAAGAGGACAACGGAAGTTGAAGTTGCAACCATGGAAAGCAGAAGTGCCCGGCCGGCTCAGGGTCAGGCCCAGCGAAAGGTTCACCAAATGACGATCGCCCACGAAGAAGCAGTCATTGACGCCGCAGCAGTCGACGCCATTTTTGCCGAAGCCCGTACCGCCAACAGCTTCGCCGGTGAGGTCACCGAGGAGCAGGCCCGCGCCATCTACGAGCTCACCAAGTTCGGCCCCACCGCCTTCAACTCCCAGCCACTTCGCGTGACCTACGTCCGCTCGGACGAGGCCCGCGCCAAGCTGGTGGACACCCTTTCCAACGGCAACAAGGCCAAGACCGCCTCCGCGCCGCTGGTCGCAATCCTCTCCTACGACACCGACTGGCAGGGCCAGTGGGACAGGTTCCTGCCCGCCTACGGCGCACCCAAGGCCATGTACGACGCCGATCCCGCTTTCGCCGCTGCTACGGGCAACAACAACGCTCATTTGCAGGCCGGCTACTTCATCCTGGCCGTGCGCTCGCTCGGTTTCGCCGCCGGCCCGATGACCGGTGCCGACTTCGCCGCCATCGACGCCGAGTTCTTCCCGGCCGGCGATCAGAAGAGCTTCCTCGTGGTCAACATCGGCCAGCCCGGCCCCGCCGCCTGGGGCGAAGCCAAGCCGAAGTTCGCATACGACGACGTTGTTCGCACCGTCTAAGACCTCACATCGCAAAAACGCCCGCTCACAGGAATGTGGGTGGGCGTTTTGCATTGCCGGCGGCTTGAGGCCGACGCTCTTTCATGTCCCTCGGGTTTGAGCCCGACGCTCGATCAGGTCCCTCGGGCTTGAGCCCGACGCTCTCTCACTCCCGCTCGGGTCGATTGCCCCGATCCCGATGATCTGCGGCTCTGATGACCCAGCGGACGAGCAGGGTCACCGCCACGATCACCACGGCGGCCACAAGCAGCAGTATGAGTAAAACCATGACGTGCCAAGCCTCTAGCCTCATATTCCCCCAGCGTTGCATGTCCTTCCCTCGACTCTAGGGCAGGTGAGAGATGGTTGGCCGGAAGCCCGAGGGTTGTGAGAGATGGTTGGCCGGAAGCCCGAGGGTTGTGAGAGATGGTTGGCCGGCGGGTGGCAAACTAATGCGTATGCGGAACCTCATCTGGGTGGCGTTTACGGAGCCAGTCTCTCCGGGGCTGGTTTTTCCGCGCAGCGACTGGCCGCTGCACATCACGCTGCTAAGGTTCGACGTCGGGACTGACGTGAGTGCCGACGTCGCCGATGTCCTTGCGGACTTGGCCGCAGCGCCCGTCAAGGGAGCGCTGGGTGCGCAGCTGCGAGTGGGCGGAGAGGCGGGTTTCGGGCATATGGGGTCCATCCCGGTCAGTCTCATCGAGCACAACCCGCTGCTTCAGGGGCTGCACGAAGAGATTGTCGAGGCAGCAAAGACAGCAGGCGGGCGCATCGCCACCCCCAACTACATCCTGGACCACTACAGGCCGCACATCTCGCACCACGACGGCAAGCGCCCCAAGTCCGGAGACGTCGTCGTGCTTGACTACGTAGCGCTGGTGGACATGGCGCCCGAAGGTGACCACACCATCCGCCGAGTCCTCAGGCTCTGGACGCAGGACGCGGAAGGCGATTGAAGACACGGAAACGGGCTGAGGACACTCGAATTCAGTTGTCCTCAGCCCGTTTCGGTGGCGCCAGCGGGTATGCGCGTCGCCAGCTAGGCAGAACTAGGCGATAACCCCGTCCACCAGTGCCTTTGCCTCTTCCTGCACCTGCTTCAGGTGGTCCGCGCCCTTGAAGGACTCGGCGTAGATCTTGTAGACGTCCTCGGTGCCGGAGGGGCGGGCCGCAAACCAGGCGTTCTCGGTGACAACCTTCAGGCCGCCGATCGCCGCGCCGTTGCCCGGAGCCTCGGTGAGCTTGGCCGTGATCTCTTCACCCGCAAGGGAAGTCGCGGTGACGTCGGCGGCGGAGAGCTTGCCCAGCTTGGACTTCTGCTCGCGCGTGGCGGCAGCGTCGATGCGGGCGTAAACGGGTGCGCCGAACTGGTCCGTCAGGCCCTTGTACAGCTGTGAAGGAGACTGACCCGTGACCGCGGTGATCTCCGAAGCCAGGAGGGCCAGCAGGATGCCGTCCTTATCCGTGGTCCACACGCTGCCGTCGAGCTTGTTGAAGGACGCTCCGGCAGATTCCTCGCCACCGAAGGCACCTTCGCCGGAGAGCAGGCCGGGCACGAACCACTTGAAGCCCACGGGAACCTCAACCAGCTTGCGGCCTAGTCCACCGGCAACGCGGTCGATGATGGAGGACGAAACGAGCGTCTTGCCCACCACGGACTCCGGGTTCCAGCCGCTGCGGTTCCGGTACAGGTAGTCAATGGCGACGGCAAGGTAGTGGTTCGGGTTCATGAGCCCACCCACCCCATTAACAAGAGGTGTCACGATGCCGTGGCGATCGGCGTCGGCGTCGTTACCTGTGGCGACGTCGTAAGCGGCGGTGCCATCAGCACCAGCGGCCATGCGCTTGATCAGGGACGCCATGGCCGACGGCGACGAGCAATCCATGCGGATCTTCTCGTCCCAGTCGAGGGTCATGAAGGCCCACTGCGGATCGACGGTGGGGTTCACAACGGTGAGGTTGAGCTGGTGGCGCTCGCCGATTTCGCCCCAGTAATCCACGGAGGCGCCGCCCATGGGGTCGGCTCCGATGCGGACGCCGGCGTTGCGGATGGCGTCGAGGTTGAGCACCGAGGGGAGATCGTCCACGTAGCTGCTGAGGAAGTCGAACTTGCCGGTGGTGTCGGCGGCCAAGGCATCGTTCAACGGCATGCGCTTGACGCCACGGAGGCCGTTTTCAAGGAGCTGGTTGGCGCGGTCGGCAATCCATCCGGTGGCGTCGGTGTCTGCCGGGCCGCCGTGGGGAGGGTTGTATTTGAAGCCACCATCGCCCGGCGGGTTGTGGCTTGGGGTGACCACGATGCCGTCGGCCTGGGGAGTGCCCGGACCGGCTTCGCGGTTGTACTTGAGGATGGCGTGGCTTAGTGCCGGCGTCGGGGTGTAACCGTGGCGGGCGTCCACCAGAACGGTCACGCCGTTGGCGGCCAGTACTTCCAGTGCGGAATTCTGTGCCGGCTCGCTGAGGGCGTGGGTATCACGGCCGATGAACAGCGGACCGGTGATGCCCTGGCGTCCACGATATTCGACGATTGCCTGCGTGATCGCAAGGATGTGAGGCTCGTTGAACGATGCCTTCAAGCTGGATCCGCGGTGTCCCGACGTTCCAAACGCCACACGCTGCGCGGGATCACCCAAGTCCGGAGCTACGTCGAAATACGCGTCCAGCAGGGCTGTGATGTCAACAAGGTCCTGGGGAAGGGCAACTGTGCCCGCTCGGCTAGCCATGGGGTCCAGCATGCCAGACCCTCGCGGCTGCTGACAGGAAATGACCGTGTTGAGCGCCCTGTGACGCCGAAAGGCACCCAACTTGCCGCGACCGAAGCCCAGCAACGCGAAGATTAAGCGTTCGTTCAGCGGCGGGTGGTATGGCAAAAAATGCTCCGGCCCGGTTGGTGAAACCGGGCCGGAGCGGTCCAAAACCAGTGCTAGACGGCCGTGTAACCGCCATCGACCAGCACGTAGGAGCCGGTCATGAAGCTGGCCTTGTCGGAAAGGAGGAACGTGGTGACGTTCGCGATCTCATCGGCCTTACCCAGACGACCCAGCGGGTGCTTGGCCTCGAGCCCGTTGATGACTTCCTTCGGGGCGGCGGCCAGCAGGGGAGTGTCGATGTAGCCAGGGCCGATTGCGTTGACGCGGAGACCCTGTGCGCCGTATTCGGCAGCAGCGTTCTTGGTCAAGCCCACCACGGCGTGCTTGGCAGCGGTGTAGGCGGCGTTGCCGGGGGCAGCCACGGCGCCATGGATCGAGGCCATGTTCACAATGGCGCCTTCGGAAGCGCCCGCAGCGAGGATGGCCGGGATCTGATAGCGCATGCCGTACAGGACGCCGCTCAAGTTGATGGCGATGACCCGGTCCCAGTCCTCAATGTCGACGTCGCCCACCGGAGCGCTGGCGCCGCCGATGCCGGCGTTGTTCACGGCGTAGTTGAGGGCGCCGTACGTTTCCACGGCGAAGTCGACGGCCTTCTTGCTGTCTTCAGCCACCGCAGTGTTGGCCTGGAACGGAACTGAAGTGCCGCCGTCGGCCGTGATCTGGTTGGCCACGCGGGTGGCGGCGTCGAAGTTGACGTCAGTAACCACAACCTTGACGCCGTTCTTGGCGAGGTCCTTGCTGATCGCTTCCCCAAGCCCGGAACCGCCGCCGGTGACGAGCGCGGTCTTGCCTTCGAAGTTACCCATGATTCCTCCTTCGCGGGACGAATCCCGCCGATTTCTTTAATGAGCGCTGTTTAAGTCGCTATTCGTATAAACCGAGTCAGACTCGAAAATATTCCATGCTTATGCATGAATCTTCCTGGATGGGTTGTTGTGCCCATGCCATCAGTGCGCGCTGCCTTATGCGGCGCCCCGGACGGCGGTAGTGTTGAGAGCAAAGACCACTTTCAGGGGGATTCCTATGTCAGATCAACCATCCAAGGGCAACGAGGACAAGCCGGCGGGCTACGAACCGCCGCAGTACGTCCCGCCAGCACAGTTCAGCGCACCCGAGTCGAGCGCGCCGGGCCAGGGCGCACCGCACCAGGGAGCACCGGACCAGGGCGCGTCAAGCGAAGGCGCCAACGCCACGCAGCCCCTCCCGCCTTATGAGCAGAGCGCGCACGGGCAGGACTCCTATGCGCAGGACGCGTACACGCACAATGCCCAGGGCCAGAACGACTTCTACGCCCAGCCGCAGCCGCCCGCCAGCGCTTACACGCCGGGCGACTACAGCCAGCAGCCGCCGTCGCCATACGGCCAGCCGCCCAGCCCGTACCAGCAGCAGCAGACATTCGGTCAGCAGCCCTATGGTCAGCAGCCCTACGGCCAGCCGCAGTCACCGTACGGCCAGCCCGCGTACTACGCCATGCAGGCCGAGCCCAAGGGCTTGAGCATTGCCAGCATGTGCTGCGGTATCGCCATCTTTGTTGGGTTCGGATTCTTCATCCTGCCGCAGATCGCCGCGGTGATCCTGGGCCACCTCGGCCTCAAGCGCGAGCCTGCGGGCAAGGGCATGGCAATCGCTGGCTTGGTGATGGGATACATCGGTATTGCGCTGACGGTGATCTTCGGCATCATCTTCTTCGCTGCGATCGGCGCCTCCAGCAGCGGCCGCTACAACTACTAAATAAACGCGTACGACGGCGGCCCTTGCGTCAGGTGGGAAACCCACCGAACGCAAGGGCCGCCGTCGTCGTTTAAGGCCCCTCTGAGCCACCCAAATTCGTAGATGACACAAGATCGGACCAGCGACGCCCGAATGTGGGTGTCGCTGGTCCGTTTGCGTGCCGTAAGCCGGGAAGGCTAGCGAACGCCGCCCATGAGCTTTTTGATAGCGGGCGACGCTGCAGCGAGGCCAACAGCCAAGACCACTGCCACGCTGCCGATGCCCAGGAAGTACGGGAGCTCGTCCTTGGGGTTGTAGAGGCCGGCGAGGATTCCGGCCAGCGTGGTGCCGAGCGAGACGGACAGGAAGAACAGCGCCACCATCTGGGTGTGGAAGGCCTGCGGGGCGAGCTTGGTGCTCACGGACAGGCCGATGGGGGAGAGGAACAGTTCCGCCAAGGTGAACATGAACAGGATGCCGACCAGTGCCAGGAGAGGTGTCTTGCCGTCGCCGGCCAGCGGGATGAACGCAAGGAACGCCAGGCCCATGATGAACAGGCCGGCGGAGAACTTCAGCGGCGAGCTCGGCTGCTTCGAGCCCAGCTTGGTCCACAGGGCAGCCATGACGCCGGCGAAGATGATGATGAACACCGGGTTGATGGACTGGACCCACGCGGCCGGCATTTCCCAGCCGAACAGGTTGCGGTCCAGCTTCTCCTGCGAGTACACAGCGATGAACGTGAACTGCTGCTGGAACAGTGCCCAGAACCCGGCCGATGCGATGAACAACGGGATGAACGCGATCACGCGCTTGCGCTCCACGCCGGTGACCAGCGGGCTGCGGAAGATCAGGAACAGGTAGACCACTGCGGCGCCGATAGCCGCGTAGGCCATGCTGCTGGCCAGGTTGTTGGCGTTGACCAGTCCAGTGCCGAGCAGGACAGCCACCACAATCAGGATGGCCAGGAAGATCAGGCCGTACTTGGTGCGGTCCTTCGCCGGGAGGGGGTTGGGGACGCGGTGTGCTTCCTCGGGGAGCCTCTTGCGGCCCAGCGAGTAGATGACCAGGCCGATCGCCATGCCCACGGCCGCGGCGCCGAAGCCGACGTGGAAGCCGTAGCTCGTCTGAAGCCAGCCGGTGACCAGCGGGCCGATGAGCCCACCGATGTTGATGCCCATGTAGAAGATGGAGAAGCCGGCGTCGCGGCGCTCGTCCTTCTCTCCGTAGAGGCTGCCGACCAGCGCCGTGGCGTTGGCTTTCAGGCCACCGGAACCGATGCCCACCAGCACCAGGCCCGCGATCAAACCCGGAATGCCGGGAAGCAGGGCCAGTGCGATGTGGCCGGCCATGATCATGATGGCTGAGCCGAAAAGGACCTTTTCGGAGCCGAAGAGACGGTCGGCGAGCCAGGCACCGAGGATCGTCGACAGGTAAACGCCACCACCGTACGCGCCCACCAAACCAGCGGCGAGGCCTTGGTCAATGGAGAGACCGCCCTGCTCGGCGGTGAAGTACATGTAGTAGAGCAGGATTCCCTGCATGCCGTAGAAGGAGAATCGCTCCCACATTTCCACGGAGAAGAGGCTGGCCAACATCTTTGGGTGGCCGAAGAATGACGTATCGCCCGCTGGCTTTGCGGACTCAGCCGTGGTTTGAGGTGTGCTCATTTTCTCAATGCTGGCACTGACTGCGGGCATTGTCACATCGATGAATGCCCGGGGCAACCACTTTCCATATGTTAGACGCGCGACTCAGGCAGGCCCAGCGGGCCTCAGTGGCTCTCAGCGGCTCTCGAGGACCGCCGCGAGCTGGAGGAGCACCAGTTCAGATCCCGGCCGGCCAACCAGTTGAATCCCCATCGGCAGGCCGCCCTGCGTCGTGTGCACCGGAATGCTGATCGCCGGGAGTCCGCACACGTTCACCATGGAGGACCACGGCGCGTACTCGCATTGCCGCTTGTAATCCTCGTCTGCGTCACCGGCCCACTCGCTCGGCCAGGGTTCACCACTGTGCCCGCCACCGGTAAACCAGCCGATCGGCCGCGGTGTTTGAGCCAGCGTCGGCATGAGCATCAGGTCCCAGTCCGAGTACTGCGTGATGGTGTCGTGCTCGAACTGACGCAGGAAACTCACGGCCTCGTTGACCTTCAACGCGCTCCGCTGTTGTGCCCGACGCCGGAACGTCCGGGTCAGCGGGGTCAGCAACGCCTCGCGCTGGGGTGCTATCCGGGCACTCCCGACGCCGGCGGTCCAGGCCGTGGTGAAGGCTTCGGGATAGCGGTTGTCGTAGCGGATTTCGGCTTCGGTAACGCTGTGGCCTGCCTTTTCCAGCAGTTTGATCCCCAGGGAGAGGGCGTCCATGGCTTCCTGCTCGATCTGGAATGGGTAGATGCCGGCCCACGGGCTATCCAGCGTCGCTCCGATTCTCAGGGGCTCCGGCGCCTGCCCTACGTTGGCGAGGTATCCGCCGTCGGGTGCTTGATCGCGGGGGACCAGCGCGTCCATCAGCAGCGCTGCATCTGCTGCTGTTTTTGCCAGCGGCCCGGCAACCACCAGCTTGGCGGCGTCTCCCGCGCTGGCACCCGATGGCACCACGCCCCGCCCCGGTTTCAAGCCGACCAGGCCACACGCGCCGGCCGGGATCCGGATGGACCCGCCGCCGTCGGTCCCCGGAGCGAACGGCACCAGGCCCGCGGCCACCGCGGCAGCGCTGCCACCCGACGAGCCACCAGAGCTTCGAGCCAAGGAATGCGGATTGCGCGACGGCGGTGCAACGCGGTTTTCGCTGTAGGCAGTCAGTCCGAACTCTGGAACCTGGGTCTTGCCCAGTGAGATGACGCCGTGCACTTTCAGAGTTGCGGCGAGGGCTCCATCCTCCGGTGCGGGCTTGTGCTCAAGGGCCGCGCTGCCGTGGGTGGTGGGAACGCCGGCAACATCGGTGAGGTCCTTAAAAGCGGTCGGCATGCCATGAAGGGGAGGCAGCTCATTGCGGCGGCCGCTGCGGACAAACTGTGCGTGGAGTTGATCCGCAGACTTGGCGTCTGTCATCGCCTGATCGGCTGTGACAGTAACGAACGCACCCAGCTGCTTGTTCGTGGAGTCTATGGCCGCAAGGAAATGCGAGGTGGCTTCACGGGCAGAGACTTCGCCCGAAGCCAGGGCATCCCGGAGCTCGACAGCCGTCAGCTGCGAGAGGTCCTGCACGGAAGGATCAGCCAAGGAAACGCGACTCCAACCGTTCCTCCACAGCAACAGCATCCACGCTCTCGCCCGCTCCGGCGGTCACCCGGAAGGCAGCCTTGTTCTTCACCTCGGACACCACCTCTACAAGTTCCGTGCCCCGGTAAACCAGCCCGACGCCGTCGTCCGTGCAGTGCGTCTCGCCCAGCGTGCCGTTGGCCACCAGCTGGTGAATGGCAGGCGCGCGGCGCAGTTCTGAGTCATAGTGGACCCCGTTGCCGTACGGGAGGAAGCCCAGGGCGTTGGTGACGGGCTTGAGCTCAGGCCCAAAGGAATCAGTCACGCCGCCTTGGTACCAACAGATGGAGCCTGCGGAAACCCCAGCCAGGACCACGCCGCTTTCCCAAGCCCGCCGCAGAATCCCGTCCAGGCCATGCGCGCGCCAGACGGCCAGCAGATTCACCACGGACCCGCCATTGACCCACACCACGTCCTGCTCCAGGAGATGGGCCTCCGGGTCCTCGATGTTGGGCATGGTGAACAGGTTGAGGTGGCTGAAATCGAACCCTGCGATGCGGGCGGCTTGGTCCATTTCCGCGGCCCACCATCGCTGGTCACCGGAGGCGGTACCGATGTGTGTGACTCGCGGCGAACGGCCAGTGACGCCGGACAGCTCCACGGCGTAATGCATCAGGTGGTTGAACTCGATCCTGGTCCGATCGCCGGGTTTATAGCCGCCGGATGTCGCCAGAATGGTGGGGTGCCCAGCAGCCATGGGGTACTCCTAACGCGCGGGTGGTGGGGAGTGCTTGGGTCCCAGTCTTAGCGTCCCGACGTCGGGAAGCAAGCGCGGTCCGCCTGTGAAGTTACGGTGCCACGCGGCGGGGACTAGGCTGGATCCTGGACTTAATCGATGGGAAGGGACCGCCATGAGCGACTTCGATACCGTGCCTGTGGGCGATATTCCGGCCGACGCCAGCATTCTGGACGTCCGCGAAGACTACGAGTGGGTGGCAGGCCATGCCGAAGCTGCGCGCCACATCCCCATGGACCAGCTTCCGGCACGCCTGGACGAGCTTGATCCGGACGACGACCTCTTTGTCATCTGCCGCACCGGTGGTCGCTCTTTCCGAGCCGTGCAGTGGCTCGTGGGTCAGGGTTACTCTGCCGTGAACGTAGCAGGGGGCATGGACATGTGGTTCGAGACCGGCAAGCCGATGGTGTCCGACAACGGACTGAAGCCGGTTGTTCTCTAACCCGCGTATATAACCAGCAAGGAATATCTTCAGATGTCGCCAGTGACGTACACGTTCCTCGGCCCCGAGGGCACCTTCACCGAGGCTGCCCTCATGCAAGTGCCGGGTGCTGCTGACGCCGCGCGGATTCCCTGCACCAACGTCAACACAGCCCTGGATCGGGTCCGGGCCGGCGAGGCTGACGCGGCCATGGTCCCCATCGAGAACTCGGTGGAGGGCGGGGTCACGGCCACCTTGGACGCGATCGCCACAGGCCAGGAGCTCCGGATCATCCGTGAGGCCCTTGTACCCATCACCTTCGTGCTCGTGGCGAGGCCCGGCGTCGAACTTTCCGACATCAAGCAAATCTCGACGCACGGCCACGCTTGGGCACAGTGCCGCCTGTGGGTGGATGAACACCTTCCGAACGCCGATTACGTTCCGGGGTCGTCGACGGCGGCCTCCGCCATGGGTCTGCTGGAGGATGATGCGCCGTACGAAGCCGCCATTTGTGCCCCGTTGGTCGCTGCGGAACAACCCGGCCTGAACGTTCTGGCGGAGGACATCGGCGACAACCCCGAGGCCGTCACTCGGTTCATCCTGGTGAGCCGGCCCGGTGTCCTTCCGGACCGAACCGGAGCTGACAAGACCACCGTTGTTGTGCCGCTGCCTGAGGACCACCCCGGCGCGCTCATGGAGATCCTGGATCAGTTCGCGTCCCGCGGAGTGAACCTCAGCCGCATCGAATCCCGGCCCACCGGACAGTATCTGGGCCACTACTTCTTCAGCATCGACGCAGACGGCCACGCCACGGATTCACGGGTAGCCGACGCCCTCGCCGGCCTGCACCGCATCAGCCCGGCCACGCGGTTCCTGGGCTCCTACGCCCGCGCCGACGAACAGCCGGCCGTGGTGGCCCCGCACACTTCCGACGCCGCCTTTGCCTCGGCACACGCGTGGGTTGAGTCGATCCTCAAGGGCTCCTAGGCGCTGTCCACAGTGTGGAATGCGTGCTCTTTCGCAGTCATGCTTCTGTGCGTATGCTTGCCTGATCCATCAACGATGGCTGAATGCCAAATGAAGGGAGCGGTCATGACTGTCCACAGCGATGACAAAGACGGCCAGGGCATGATCGTCAATCCCAAGCCCTCAAGTGAAAACAAAGATGACTGGGACGGCGACGACGCTGACCGTGCGGATCGCCTGCGCTTCGAAGAGGAGCAGGCCATGATCAAGGAGCAGTCCGAGGCCCGGGCAGCAGCCAAGGCAGCGGCTGAAGAAGCCGGGAAAAACGCGGCACAACCCGAAAAGGGCACTGTCTAAACAGTTTTGGCCTTGGGCACGCGCACCAGCAGGGACCCTGGCGCCACCTGGACGGTGACCGTTGTAGCCTCACCCGAGGGGTCGCCGTCGAGCTGTGTTGCCATGGGTTCCTGGCTGCGGATGACAACCTTGCCGGAGCGGTAAAAGCTCATCATCGGCAGGTTCGCGTTGTGTTTGAAGAGGACCTTGGTGTACATGGCGAGCCAGCCGAATGCGCTGCGGGGACTCATGACCACAATGTCCAGCATGCCGTCATCCACCATGGCCTGGGGGATGAAATCGATGCCGCCGGGGATCAAACCACAGTTGGCAAACAGTACGCTGCGGATCTTCCGGGCCTGCTCGGGCTGGTCATCCATGGTGATGGTGACGCGCTTGCGGCGGCCGGGAAGGTGGCGGACTCCGGCTTCGGTGTAGGCCAGCCAACCGACGCTTTTCTTGAGTCTGTCCTTGGTGTCGCCAACAACTTCTGCGTCCAGGCCCATGCCGGCGATGACCAGGAACGTGTGCTCGGCGGACTCGCCGGTGATGTCGTTGTCCACGCCCATGGTGGCGGTATCGATGTAGCGCTGGTGGCCGAACAGCGCCACCTGGATGCAATCCTCAAGGTCCGTGACGTTCAAATCCACGTTGCGCGCCAGCAGGTTCCCGGTGCCCAGTGGGATGAGGCCCATGGCAACGTTCTTGTGCGCCAGTGACTCTGCCACCACGCGCACTGTACCGTCGCCGCCGCACGCCAGAACGACGTCGGCCCCGTACGCCAGAGCCTCCCGGGACTGGCTGTAGCCGGGATCCTCCACGGTGGTTTCGTAGAATTTGGGGGCGTCCCATCCCGCGAGGTCGCAGGCGTCCACGATGGCCTGCCGGGCCGCATCCGCGTTGTTCTTGATGGGGTTCAGGATGACTGCCACCCGCTGGTCCCCGGCGCCGGGTTTGTGTGTATCCTCCCGAACAGCGCTTCTGATGTGCCGGGCTCTCAACCGGCGCACACCCCACCAACTGAAGACGGCAAAGGCCACGCCCCCAGCGAGAATCACGTACAGGATCCAGTCGCTCATGGTGCTCCAACACTATCCTCCTGGGCAGGTCCCTCTGTGCCGCGTCTCCGGGACGGGTGACCTTTGCCCGCTGCGCGCCGGAAATCCGCAGCGGATTCGATACTCTTGTCTGGTGATCGACGTAAAAGACCTCAGCGAAAATCCGGACAAGTTCCGTGCCAGCCAGCGCGCCCGTGGCGCCGACGAGTCCGTTGTGGACGCGATCATCTCCGCTGACTCCGATCGCCGTGCCGCGCTGATCCGCCACGAAACGCTCCGCGCAGAGCAAAACGCTTTCGGCAAGAAGGTGGCGCAGGCCAAGGGCGAGGAAAAGCAGGCGCTGCTTGCCGAGGTCAAGGAACTGGCCAACTCGGTCAAAGCCGCTGCTGCCGAAGCGTCAGCCGCCCAGGCAAAGCAGGAAGAACTGCTCCGGGTCATCCCCAACCTCGTGGTGGACGGTGTCCCCGAGGGTGGCGAGGACGACTACGTTGTGGTCAAGACTGTTGGTACTCCGCGCGAATTCACGGACTTCGAGCCGAAGGACCACCTGGAAATCGGTGAACTGATTGGCGCGATTGACATGGAACGCGGCGCCAAGGTTTCCGGCTCGCGTTTCTACTTCCTCCGCGGCGTAGGCGCCCGGCTGGAAATGGCTCTCCTGCAGATGGCCATGGAGCAGGCCATCGACGCCGGCTTCGTCCCCATGATCACCCCCACTTTGGTGCGCCCGGAGACCATGCAGGGTACCGGTTTTGATGTCAAGCACGACGCCGAGATCTACCGTCTCGCTGAAGACGACCTTTACCTTGTGGGAACCTCGGAGGTGGCCCTCGCCGGCTACCACGCAGACGAGATCCTGGACCTCTCCGCAGGCCCCATCCGTTACGCGGGCCAGAGCTCCTGCTACCGCCGTGAGGCCGGTTCGCACGGCAAGGACACCCGCGGCATTATTCGCGTGCACCAGTTCAACAAGGTGGAGATGTTCATCTACACCACAGTTGAGGAAGCAGCTGCCGAGCACGAGCGCCTGCTCGCGTGGGAAGAGGAAATGCTGGCCAAGTGCGAGCTTCCCTACCGCGTGATCGACACTGCCGCCGGCGACCTCGGCATGTCCGCGGCCCGCAAGTTCGACTGTGAAGCGTGGGTCCCCACCCAGAACGCCTACCGCGAGCTCACCTCGACGTCCAACTGCACCACGTTCCAGGCGCGTCGCCTCAACATCCGCGAACGAGTGATCAATGACGAAGGTGTTGCCAAGGGAACCCGGGCCGTGGCCACGCTGAACGGCACCCTGGCCACCACGCGCTGGATCGTTGCCATCCTTGAGCACCACCAGAACCCGGACGGCTCCGTCAACGTTCCCAAGGCGCTGCAGAAGTACCTTGGCGGGCTTGAGGTTCTGCCGGTTCTCTAGCGGGGCTTGCGGGCAAGCACGATCAGCTCGCCTTGCCCGCTGCCGACGTCCTCGCCGGCCCAGCCGCCGAAGAGGTGTTCAACCGTGAAGCCTGCCGAGTCTAGATCGTGGCGGAGCTGATCTTCCGTGCGGAACGCCAGGACCGAGGTCTCGGTTTCCTCGGTGCTCCCGTTCAGCATCCGGTGCTCGGTCAGCGCAACGAGCCCGCCAAGCTGTGGATCACACTCCATCCACGTTTCCAGGGCAGTGCCGTCGGGGAGGGTGTAGCGCTGCAGCGTCTTCGCTGGGGTCCAGTGGTCCCAGGCCTTGGCCTCCGGGTCGCGGGAATCGAAAGCCAACCGGCCTCCGGGGACGAGCACACGGTTGATGTCGGCAAGCGTTCGGGACCAGTCGCCGTCGTCGTTTATCGCTTGAGCCACGTGCGCCGTCATGATCGCTACGTCAAAGGCAGCTTCGTGGGGTATCGCCGCCGATGTCCCGTCCAACCATGTGACGCCTTCAGCCCCGGGTTTCCTTCGCGCAGCCGCAAGGGAGCCAGGGTTGGGGTCGATGCCAACAACGGCATGACCAGCCGCGGCAACCGCAAGGGTGATCCGACCGGTGCCGCAGCCCAGATCCAGCACCCGGCTGTTCGGCCGCTCATTCACGAAAGCCAGGAAAAAGTCGTCATCCGCGGCCCACTGATTCTCCGCGTCGTAGAGGGCTGACAGCTGAGCTCCGGTCATTCGAGAAGACATCCGCCCACCCTACAACTTAGGGGCGGCTGGACGCCCTGTTGCTCGTGCCTACTGAGGCAGCTGATCGGCGCTGGCGGCTAGTTGCCGCAGTTCTTCAATGTGTGCCTTAAAGGCACGCTGACCTTCCTTTGTCAGATGGACCCATGTGCGGGTACGTGTGTTGACTGACCCTTTACGGAGGCCAGCGAAGCCGGCCTGCTCCAGCACCTTCAAGTGTTTACTCAACACGGAATCGCTGAGATGAAGAGCGTCGCGGACGACACTGAACTCCACCTCTCCTGCACCGGCAAGAAGTGCGCAGATCCGCAGACGGGTAGGAACATGAATCACCTCGCTGAAGCCGGCACCCATCAGCGCCCGGTCTCCATCCAGCGTGCCAGTTTGGCCTCCATCGCAGGTCCCGCAACGACTGTGAGAACGAATGCCAAGATGGCGGCCGCGTAGGCAATCCAATCGGCGTCACTCACAGCGTGAAGGGCGAGGGCGCCAGCGACGATGGTCGCAAAGGCGGCAAGATAGACCAATCCGAGCGCCCGGCTCCCGCGGTGCGTGTAGACATCCACGAGCACCCGTGTGTGGGTGGACTGCAAGAGCGGGAGAAGGCAAAAGATGATCGCCGAGACGCCGAGGGCTACCGGCGCCCATGGATACGTCCCGAAGAGCACCAACCCGAGGATGAACAATGCCATGCCCAAACCTTGGGCGGGGTACAGCCATGCCGGCGAGCCCACAAAAGGCCCCAAGGCTCGCTGCGATTCGGAAACGGCGAGCAATGCCTGTCGCGCTTCCTCTGGACTTGGTTGTGGTCCGCTGTCGTGTGCCATGACTTCAACCTAGACTTTCCGCAATGGAAAGACAAAACTTTCCGTTGCGGAAAGTTCCACCCGGGCATCGTGTGATCCGCGGGAAAACGGGCACAAAAAAGGAAGGGAATGATCCCTTCCATACTCAATCTATAACGCACCCTGGGGCTTGCGGCAAGGCCCCCTACGTGCCGAACAATTGGTCCACGAACCCCATCGCCCAGAGAAAAGGGAGTCGTGCCATGCCCGAAACCAGCCCCGTAGAAACCAGTGCCTTTGCCCTGCCTGCGCACCTTTCCCGCAAGGCCGATCCGAAGCTGATCAGCACCGACGAGCAGCAGTTCGAAGCCATCGAAGCCAGCCTGTCTGAGTCCATGGAGGAGTTGTCAGCCCGTCTTGACGCCGCGCGAAAGCAGCCCCGCAGCCGAGGCCAGGCCGCCTTGGACCGGGACCAGGAAATTCACCGGATCACCGCGCGGCTGCGGGCCCTGCGTCGGTTCGGCCTGGATCTTTGCTTGGGCCGTATGGTCACCGCTGACAATCCGGAGCCCACCTACATAGGACGGCTGGGACTCAATGACACAGAGGGCCGCCGGCTCCTGATCGATTGGCGCTCGCCGGCAGCGGAGCCCTTCTTCGGAGCGACCCACGCCCACCCGATGGGCTTGGTAAGCCGCCGCCGCTACCGCTGGACCAGGGGGCGAATCACTGACTACTGGGACGAAGTATTCACGGCGGACGGCTTGGAAAGCAACGCTGCCCTGGATGACCAATCCGCCTTCATCGCCAGTTTAGGCAGCAGTCGCTCGGCTCGGATGCGGGACGTGTTGGGGACGATTCAAGCTGACCAGGACCAGATCATCCGCGCCGGCTCCCGCGGTGCCTTGGTGGTGGACGGCGGTCCCGGTACCGGTAAGACTGTGGTCGCCTTGCACCGCACGGCATACCTGCTCTATTCGGATCCCCGCCTGGGTCGCCGCGGTAACCACCGTAGGAGCGATGTCCTGTTCGTCGGCCCGCACCAGCCCTATCTCGCCTACGTTGCGGACGTTCTTCCCAGCTTGGGCGAAGAGGGAGTGCAGACCTGCATGCTGAGGGACCTGGTCCCGGAAGGTGCCACGGCCGTCGTCGAAAGTGATCCCGACGTGGCTCGGCTGAAGTCGTCCGTGGAGATGGTGAAAGCGATTGAGTCCGCGGTGAAGTTCTACGAGGCGCCGCCGACTGAAGGCATGGAGGTTGAGACGCCCTACGCCGACGTCTGGCTCAGCAGTGACGACTGGGCCGAGGCCTTTGATGCCGCAGAGCCCGGCACCCCGCACAACGAAGCACGCGACGACGTGTGGGAGGCGCTGCTGGAAATCCTCATGGACAAGCTGGCCGGGCACGACGTTCCCACGAGCTTGCTCCGCAGGGTGTACGCCCACCATGAGGAGCTGCGGGCAGCATTCGCCAAGGCATGGCCCCTCCTCGATTACGGGGCGCTGGTGGCCGACCTCTGGCGCGTACCTGCCTATCTGCAGCTGTGTGCACCATGGCTTCTGCCCGATGAAAGGGCGATACTGCGGCGTCAAGACCAGGAGGAATGGACGACGGCGGATCTGCCGCTTTTGGACGCAGCCCGCCAACGCTTGGGCGACCCTGAAGCTTCCCAACGCAGGCGGAAGCAGGAAGCAGCGCTGGCCGCAGAACGGGAGCTGATGGACCGGGTTGTAGATGACCTGGTTGCAGCTGACGACTCAGAAAACCTGGAGATGTACATGTTGCGGGGCGATGACATGCGGGACAAACTGGTGGGCGGTGATACGGTGCCCGCAGTTGACCCCGATGTCCTGGCAGGACCGTTCGCGCACATAGTGGTGGACGAGGCCCAGGAGTTGACCGACGCTGAGTGGCGGATGCTGCTTCTTCGCTGCCCTTCGCAGAGCTTTACGGTGGTGGGGGACCGCGCCCAAGCCAGGCACGGGTTCACTGAGACCTGGGAGGAACGCCTGGAGCGTGTAGGCCTGGGGGCCGTTACCGTGGCCAGCCTCAGCATCAACTACCGCACGCCGGAAGAAGTCATGGCGGAAGCTGCGCCGGTCATCAGGGCCGCCCTCCCGGACGCCAACGTACCTGTTTCAGTCCGCAGCACTGGCCTCCCCGTGCGCCGTGGAACAGTACGGGAACTACAGTCCATCCTGGATACGTGGCTCGCTGAAAACCCGGAGGGCACGGCCGCCGTCATCGGCCTGCCGGATGGGACAGCAGTGAACCAGACCTTGGATCGCGTCAGCTGGCTTACTCCTGGGTTGTCCAAGGGCCTGGAGTTCGACCTCGTGGTCCTCATCGATCCGGCCGGGTTCGGCGCCGGCATTGAAGGCGCCGTGGACCGGTACGTGGCCATGACGCGCGCCACCCGGCAACTCGTGATCCTGGGGAGCAACGGGCAGCCACTCGAATGATTCATTGTCCGTTAATCCACAGCTGTGGCGCCGGTCCTAGTTCAGTGTCGGAGGTGTCTGCTCTACTGTAAGCATGACTATTTTGACTGATACTCCAGTTGCTGGCATCGATGACCAGCCAAATAACAACAACAACCTCATGGTCGCCTTGGACGTTGACGGCACCCTGGTTGACCACGACGGCCACATGTCACCGGGTGTTCGCTCTGCTGCGCAGGCAGTGGTTGCCAGCGGCCACGACGTCATGATCGCCACGGGCCGCTCACTCAACGCGACGCTGCCCATCATTGAACAAATCGGCCTCGAGCGAGGTTACGCAGTGTGCTGCAATGGCGGCGTGACACTTCGACTGGATCCCTCGCTGGACAAGGGCTACGAGATCATCCACAAGGCAACCTTCGATCCCGCACCGGCGCTGAAGGCCCTGCGCGAACGGCTGCCCAACGCCAAGTACGCGCTGGAGGACGAGGACGGCAACTTCCTCTCCACCGAGCGCTTCCAGGATGCCAGCTTCGGCGTGGAGTCCATCGGCGTGGACTTTCAGACCATGTTGGATGCCACTGCGGTCCGCGTGGTGGTCTTCAGCAGCGAGAACACCTCGGATGAGTTCAACGAGGCCATCAAGCACATCGGACTTTCCGGCGTGACCTACTCGGTGGGCTGGACCGCCTGGCTGGACATCGCCGCGGAGGGTGTCACCAAGGCAAGCGCCCTGGAAGCCCTGCGTCGGAAGCTCGGCACGGACCGGGCCAACACGGTGGCCGTCGGTGATGGCCGCAACGACATCGAGATGCTCACCTGGGCCGGCCGGGGCATTGCCATGGGCCAGGCCCCTGACGAGGTACTCGCCGTTGCGGATGAGGTCACCGCGTCAGTGCTCGACGACGGCGCCGCTCAGGTTCTGCGCGGCCTGCTGTAACTGCGCATTAACGGGCGGCGGGGTACCTAGACTGGGGCTGTGTTCTACGAAGAGTGCCCCGCGCCGCCCGGACTGCAGCCGTTCGTTACCCAGCTGTGGTTTGTCCGTGCTCAGCCACAAGCCCGCTACGAGAAGATCCTCCCCGGACCTTCGGCGCACCTGATTCTGAATCTGTCCGACCCATACCGGCTGATCACCCCATCTGAGGGTGGAACAGCCCCCACCCTGTCGGAAGCCGGTGCCACTGAAGTTTCCACGGGCTTCTACGCGGGCCTGCAACGCAGTTATGTCATCAGTGAAAACCCGGATCAGCTCTTCAACATTGGTGCCCGCCTGACTCCCTATGGACTGGCAGCGTTCACCAACCGGCCGCCGTCGGAATTTCAGAACCGGGTGGTGGATGCTGAAAGCATCTTTCCTGGCTTTTCTGAGCTCCGGTCCCAGCTGATCAACGCAGAGCCCGAACAGGCCTTCACGGCACTGGCAACTTTTCTGGAATCGCAGCTCAGGCCGGGATACACAGCCGACCCCCGGACACTGCACGCCGTGGAAAAACTGGCCAAAGTGGACGTTGAAATCAGCGTGGTGGCGGCGGGACTGGGAATCAGCGCATCCACGCTGGAGCGCATCATGACGCGGGACTGTGGAACCACGGCCAAGGCTTATTCGGACGTGTGCCGGTTCAGCAGGCTCGTGAACCAGGCGGCGGCCCTGCCCATGGGCTCCATCCCGGGCCGGGAACTCCTTCACCTGGCCGACTACTACGACCAGCCCCATCTGATCCGGTCTTTCAGGCGCTTCAGTGGTTTCACTCCCACCGAGTACCTTCAGGTGGTGCAGAACTACGGCGCGGAATATGCCACGTTTGTTCCGCTCGAGGAAGTAGCCGGATAGCCTGCGGGTTTTTTACAAGACCAGTGGCTTGACCGGGCGTAATGTCCATTCAGGAACTCACCTTGGAGAGGACACTGATGGACGTTCAGATCAATTGGCTCGCTGTGTTGTTGGCTGCGTTGGCCACGTTCGTGGTGGGTGGGCTTTGGTACTCGTTGTTGTTCGCCAAGCCGTGGCAGAAGGCGGCCGGGGTGAGCGATGAACAGTTGAAGTCCGGAACGGCCCGCGTCTTTGTGGGCTCATTCCTTCTGGCGGCTGTGATGGCCGTTTTCCTGGCAGCGTTCATTGGCCGGGGCGGGTTCGCGTTCGGGATCTTTGCCGGGCTGGCCGCAGGCTTGGGATGGGTGGCAACAGCGCTGGGCGTGAATTACCTGTTCGAGCGCCGTAGCCTCACGCTTTTCGCCATCAACGGAAGCTACAACGTAGTCACTTTCACGGTGATGGGCGCCATCATCGGAGCCATGCAGGGCTAGCGCTCCATAGGAACAAGGACTACTTGAACACCGTCTGGACCGGCCCTCCGCCGGCGGACTCAACAATGGCTTGCGCAACCACCCGCAGCTTGACGTTCCGGTTGCTGGAGGCCTTTTTGATGAGTTCCATTGCATCCTCCTGGGTGCAGCGGTTCTGGGCGATGATGATGCCGGTGGCAATGTCGATCACCGTCCGCGATTCCATGGCTGCCCTCAGGTTGGCGGCGGTTTGGCTGTGTTGGGCAATCAACACGGCCAGCTGGAGACCCTTCGAGGCCTGCTCAACGTAGTCGTTGGCGCGCTGCACGGCCGCTTGGTCGAAGGCGTTGGGGCGGTCGGAATACAAGTTGAGGCCTGCCCGGGAAGTGTCGTCCGGAAGCGGGAAGGGAACCGCCAGCACGGAGCGAAGCCCATGGCCGGTGATGGCCTCGATATATTCCGGCCAGGTGTTGTCCTTCTCAAAGTCGGGAATATGGACCTGGGTGCCCTCGCGGCAGGCGTGGAGGCAGGGCCCGTCGGCAAACGCGTACTGGACCTCGTCCAGTTGCCTTGCGCGTTCGCTGCTGCTGGCCACGGTGCCGGCTGTCCGGTGACGCATGAGGGTGATGCCGCAGTAGACCTCGTGGTCGGGATTGCTGAACATACTGGCCGAGTGCCGGGCCAACTCCTCGAGGAACGCCTCGACGTCAGGCGTGTTCAGCAGCAAGTCCTGGATATCGGCCAGGACCGTACTCGGCTCTGCGAGTTGTGGTTCTTCCATTTAAATCTCCGATTCGGTGGACGCGGCTACCTTTTGAGCCTAACCCCGTTGAAAGCTAATAGTAAGTGTGCTTCTCTTTTTAAGGAGTCTTGCCGTGGGCTCACTTTCAGCCGGTCAGAGGATTGAAGCCCCATGGGACAGACCCAACAACTTGGCCTCCATAACAGGACCTCCGCAGGAAAGCCCGAAGGCAGCATTCGCCAGAGCTTTCAAGACAGCCTGGTCCTGGACCACCTCAATCTGGCCAAGGCCATCGCCGCCAGATACTCAGCGCACACGCACGACCTCGACGACGTCAGGCAGGTCGCGTACATGGGCCTCATCAAAGCGTCCCGCGGCTACGACGAGTCCAAGGGCGTCAGTTTCCCTGCGTACGCCGCCCCCACCATCGCCGGGGAGGTCAAACGATATCTCCGCGACCATTGCTGGGTTGTCCGTCCGCCGCGGACCATCCAGGACGTGCGGCGACAAGTGCTGGCGCGGACGGAGGAATTGACCCAAACCCTGCAGCGGACGCCTTCCCCGGAGGAAGTTGCCGAGGATCTGCATCTGGAACCATGCCAGGTACGCGAGGCGCTCATGGCCGGAACCAGCAAGCGCCCGGATTCCCTGGACGCCCCGGCATCCGATGGCCGGGACGGCCTGCAGGGCACCCTTTCCGCCTTCGGCTGCCCGACGGACCGGCTCGAGGACGTGCTGGCCCTGCGCAACGCCATCCGGGAACTGAGCCCGGAGGACCGCCACCTGCTGTACAGGCGCTACTACCGCGAGGAAACGCAGTCCACCATCGCCGAGGCCTTGGGGATGTCGCAAATGCAGGTATCGCGCAAGCTCTCCAAGATCCTGGTGTCCCTCCAAACCCAACTGCTGGACGAAGAGGCCCACCTGCAGGACGGGACGGCTCCCTGACAAGTAGCAGTCAAGAGCCGGCTAGCAGCCCAGCCGCTCCACGGCGTCCATCACGTCGCCGACGTTGACGGCCAAAAGTGCCGGATCAGGATCGGCGGAGAACACGTCACCACGGCGGAGTTCGACGGCGGTAAGCACCACATGCGGTCCCGGCGGCGGACCCCACTCTTCGGCCGGCGCCGGTCCGAACAGCACCACGGACGGACGTCCGTAGGCGGATGCCAGGTGTGCCGCGCCGGTGTCGGCCGAAACTACCAACCGGGCTTCGGCAATGGTGGCCGCGAATTCGGCGAGGCCCTGCCGCCCGGCCAGCAAGCCGCCGTCGAGGTTTGCTCCTTTGAGCCTCGCCAAAGCGGCAGTCTCCTCTGCCCGGACGCGCTCGGAAGTGCCGCCCGTGAGGACAACTTGGTGCCCTGCCGCAGCGAGCTGGACGGCAACGTCCGCGAACCGCTCCACCGGCCACAAGCGGCTGCCATAGGCCGCACCCACGTGGATCACGGTGGCACCGGGACGCGGCGACGGAACAACTGGACGGTTCAACCGGTAGTCCAGCGGATCGGCGTCGATGCCGTGCCAGTCCAGCAGCCGGGTCCAGCGCTCGCGTTCGGGGATCCCGGTGATCCACGCTGGTCCATCGATCCCCGGTGACTCATGGGCAATCACCCTGTTGGCCTGCAACTCCTCGATCCGGAGCCGGCTCTCAGGACCATTTCCGTGCAGGTTGACCGCGATGTCCACGGTTCCGCCGGGGATGGTCAAGGGATCATCGAGCCCCGGCGTCGGCAGATGGTGGATACCGCCCACCAGCTCCACGGCCTCGGCGATCCAGGCAGGCGCGGCGTACAGGATCCGGTGCTCGGGAAAGGCCCTGCGCAGGCCACGGAGTGCCGGAACTGCGACAAGGAGGTCGCCGAGTTTTAAAGCCCGCAGGGCAAGCAGCACGGGCTGATCTTTGCTCAAGTAACTGTCCGAAGCTGTGGTCATAGTGGCCTCCCGCTAGGAGTCTAACGGCACCAAACTTCTCACCGCCGCACTGTTTAGCGTCCGGAGAACCGGGGAACGTTGCGGGTATGGGAGGATCCGGAACGTTGAAGGCGGTCCTGTTTGACCGCGACGGAACACTGGTTGTTGACGTGCCCTACAACGGCGATCCGCAGCTGGTGCGGCCCATGGACGGTGCGCTGTCCGCCCTCGAAAAAGTGCGCCGCGCGGGACTGGCCACCGGAGTGGTGACCAACCAGTCGGGCGTGGCGCGGGGGCTGCTCACACTGGAACAAATGCACGCCGTCAACCAACGGGTGGAGCAGCTGCTGGGTCCTTTCGACGTATGGGAGTTCTGTCCGCACGCACCGGAGGACGGCTGCGACTGCCGCAAACCTGAGCCGGGAATGATCCTGGCGGCCTGCAGGGCTTTGGGCATCACCGCGGAGGAAGCTGCTTTTGTTGGCGACATCGGTGCTGACATGGAGGCGGCTGCCGCAGCGGGTGCCAGAGCTGTATTGGTGCCAACGGAAGTCACCCGGTGTGAAGAGATCGAGGCCGCCGGCAGTGTTGCCGCGGACCTGGGGCATGCAGTGGAGCTCCTGCTCTCCGGGGCACTGGAAGAACAGGAAACCCGTGTATGAGCCGCGTCCTGGTGGCCCGCTTGGACAGCATGGGAGACGTCCTGCTGTCAGGACCGGCCTTGCGCGCTGTGGCCAACGGAAGCAGGCCGGATGGCAGCCGTCCCAATGACGTGGTGCTGCTGTGCGGTCCCGAAGGATCGGGCGCGGCGGAGCTCCTGCCCGGAGTGACCCAAGTGCACACGTGGGAGTGCCCGTGGATTGTGAACCAGGCACCCCCTGTCACGGAAGAGATGACGCGGGGACTGATCGACTTTGTCCGCAGCTCGCGGATCCAGGAAGCCGTCATCCTTACGTCCTTCCACCAGTCCCCGCTTCCACTGGCGATGCTCCTGCGACTGGCCGGCGTCAAAAAGATCACGGGCGCGTCCACGGACTACGCAGGCTCCCTGCTGGACGTCCGGCTCAAGCCGGGCGAGGACTTTCCGGAGGACCAGCCGGAAGTGGTCCGGGCGCTCACCATCGCAGAGGCCGGCGGCTGCATGCTGCCCAACGGCGATGACGGAAAGCTGCGCATCACCTCCGGCCCGGATCCTGAAGGGATAGCCGACGCGTTGGCTGACGAAGGACCGTACATTGTGGTCCACCCGGGATCGGCCGCCCCGGCAAGGGCCTGGCCCGCGCTGCACCATGCAGCAACCGTGGAACTCCTGGAAGCCTACGGGCACCGGGTGGTGGTCACGGGCGGCCCAGGGGAGACCTCACTGACGGCAACAGTGGCCGGTCCCTCCGCCAGGAACCTTGGCGGTGGAACCGACCTGCGGACGCTGGCAGCGGTACTGGCGGGAGCCGCCGTCGTGGTCACCGGCAATACCGGTCCCGCGCATCTGGCGGCAGCTGTGGGAACGCCGGTGGTGAGCCTGTTCGCCCCGGTGGTTCCGGCCATCCGATGGGCGCCCTACGGGGTGCCGCTGGAACTGCTGGGTGACCAGGACGCTGCCTGCAAGAACTCCCGGGCCCGCCTCTGCCCGGTGCCCGGGCATCCCTGCCTGAGCTCGGTCACCCCGGAGCAGGTTGTCGAAGCCGTCGAAAGGCTCCTGGGAGGCGTGTCCTCCCTCTCCACCCGACGAAAGGTTTGGAAACCATGAGGATCCTGGTGTGGCACGTCCACGGCGGATGGATGGAGGCCTTTGTCCGCGGCCGGCATGAGTACCTGCTGCCGACATCGTCCGACGGCGGCGCGTGGGGTTTGGGGCGCGGCGGCCGTGAGTGGCCTGCCGCCGCCCAGGAAGTGGACCTGGAAACCCTGGACCCTGCCAGTGTTGACGCTGTTGTCCTGCAGAGGCCCGAGGAAATCGCAGCAGTAGCCCGATCACTCGGCCGCCGCCCGGGTGTGGACCTTCCCGCTGTGTACCTGGAACACAACACGCCCAAGGGCGACGTCCCGTTCACGTTGCACCCTTTGGCAGACCAGAGCACCATACCCGTGGTCCACGTGACCCATTTCAACCAGCTCTTCTGGGATACGGGGACGGCAACCACCACGGTGATCGAGCACGGCATCCCCGACCCCGGGCACCTGTACACCGGCGAACAGGAAGAGATGGGCGTGGTTGTCAATGAACCCGTCAGGCGTGGCCGTGTCACGGGAACCGATCTCCTGCCCGGATTCGCCGGGGTGGGGCCGCTGCGGGTCTTCGGCATGGGCACGGAAGATCTGCCCGGGGCGCTGAATCTCAAGGGCTACGGGCTGAGCGAGGTCCGGCTGCACATTGCCGGCGACGTGCAGGCGCCCAAACTCCACCAGGAACTGGCGCGCTGCCGTCTGTACCTTCACCCGCTCCGCTGGACCTCGCTGGGCTTGGCGCTGCTCGAAGCGATGCACCTTGGAATGCCCGTCCTGGCACTGGCCACCACCGAGGCGAGCCGCGCCATCCCGCACGGTGCAGGCCTGGTCTCCAACGACGTCGACGATCTCCAAGAGTTCGCCCGCCGGTTGCTGGACGACCCGGACGACGCCTACGCCATGGGCATCGTTTCCCGCGAGGCCGCGCTGCAGCGCTATGGGCTGGACAAGTTTCTTCGGGCCTGGGACGAACTCCTGGCCGAACTTCCCCAGGGCGCGCGCCGGGGAAGCCGTGCACAATCCGGAACAGCTTTCAGCAGCCACGACGCCGACGCCAGCCACGACCCCGACGCCCGCCACGACTCCGAGAGGACGCACCCATGAAAATCTCCATGGTCTCCGAACACGCCAGTCCGCTGGCTGCCTTGGGAGGCGTTGACGCCGGAGGACAGAACGTCCACGTGGCGGCCCTTTCATCAGCCCTGGCAGATCGCGGCCACCAGGTCACGGTCTACACGCGGCGCGACGATCCCGATCTCCCCGCAAAGGTGCAGGTTGGCCCGGGACTCACCGTGGTTCACGTGGACGCCGGCCCGCCCCGGCGCATCCCCAAGGACGACCTCCTGCCGTTCATGGGCGAGCTGGCGGACGGTATCTGCGAGGACTGGGGGGACCAGATCCCCGACGTCGTCCACGCCCACTTCTGGATGTCCGGCCTCGCCGCCATCCAGGCATCAAGACGGGCAGGAGCTGCCGACCCCGTTCCTGTGGTGCAGACTTTCCACGCCCTCGGCTCCGTAAAACGCCGGCACCAGGGCGCTGCCGATACCAGCCCGCCCGCCAGGGCATGGCTGGAGCCCTGGGTTGGGCGCGCCGCGGACTGGGTCATCGCCACGTGCCCGGACGAGGTCTTTGAACTCAAGGCCCTGGGCATCAGCCGCTCCAAGATTTCCATCGCGCCCTGCGGCGTGGACCTCACCCTGTTCCCTGGAACGTCCGACGCCGAACCCAGGACCCGCACGCATCGGATTCTGAGCGTGGGACGCCTTGTGCAACGCAAGGGCGTGGACCTGATCATCCAGGCGCTGCCCCTTCTGGCGGAGGCGGGCTTCACCGACGTCGAGCTCCTGATCGTTGGCGGTTCCGGCGACGCCCTGACCCTCGAGGAAGACCCGGAGGCCCAACGGCTCCATGCCCTGGCGAAAGAGCTGGGCGTCGAGGACAAGGTGACCATGCGGGGTCAGGTGCCCCGCGACGCCATGCCCGGCATCTTCCGAAGTGCGGACGCCGTGGTTTGCGCGCCGTGGTACGAGCCGTTCGGCATTGTGCCCCTTGAAGCCATGGCGTGCGGGGTCCCGGTGGTGGCGGCAGCCGTGGGCGGACTGCGGGAAACCGTGGTTGACCGGAAGACCGGGCTGCACGTCCCGCCGCGTGATCCGGAAGCCTTGGCGGAGGCGCTCGGAAAGCTGCTGGGCGACCCTGAGCTGCGGGCCGACATGGGCCGCACCGGAGCGCGCCGGGCGCGCTCCCGCTACTCCTGGGAACGGATCGCAGCGGACACCGAGAAAGCGTACCGATCCGTCCTGGCTACCGGGCTGTCCCGGCAATCCAACGAAGGTTTGGAACCACTGGAAGGAACGGCACTGTGAACATCAAAGGCTCCGTGACCGTCACAAGCAGCGCTCCTTCCACCGGGGACAGCGTCCCGGACACTGTACCGGCGCGGTGGGCTCCCGATCTTGCCGATTCCAACCACACGGCCGAGGTCACCAAGCACTTGGACAATGTCCTGCCCGCGCTGGAGTCGCTGCGCTCGCAGTCGGGGCGCTTAGCCGGGTGGGGAACGGAATTGGCCAAGCGGCTGCTGGCTGGGCAACGCCTGCTGGCGGCCGGCAACGGCGGTTCAGCGGCTGAGGCGCAGCACCTGACGGCCGAGCTCGTGGGCAGGTTCGACGACGAACGCGCCCCCTTCTCCGCCATCTCGCTCCACGCTGAGTCCTCAGCCGTCACGGCACTCTCCAACGACTACGGCTACGAAGAAGTCTTTGCCCGCCAAGTCAGGGCCCACGGCCGTGCGGGCGATGTCCTCCTCCTGCTCTCCACCAGCGGACGCAGCCCCAACCTGCTCAAAGCCGTCCGTGCAGCCAAAGAACGCGGCATCACCACGTGGGCTCTCACAGGCGCAGGGCCCAACCCGCTGGCCGACTCCTGCGATCAAGCCGTCACCGTTGAGGCCATCTCCGCGAACGCCCAGGAAGGGCACCTCATTGCCATCCACGCCGTGTGCCGGGCCTTTGATGCCGAGGTCGCCAAGCGCGCGGGCTCGGGCCCACACTCCTACGGAGCGCGGCAGCCATGAGGATCACCGTGGTGGGCGACGTCCTCCTGGACGTGGATATCAATGGGGCCGCCACCCGACTCAGCCCCGACGCGCCCGTGCCGGTGGTGGACGTAGCCGACGTCCGGCGTCGTGCTGGTGGCGCTGGACTGGTGGCTACTGTGCTCGCGCAGGACGGCCACAGCGTCTCGCTGGTCACCGCCCTGTCCAACGACGACGGCGCCAGCCACCTTAGGCGCGCCCTGTCCGGTGTCTCGGTGCTCGCCGGAGTCCCGCTCGCCCCCACGCCCACCAAGACACGGGTGCGGATCGGGGCACATCCCATGGTCAGGTTCGACCAAGGGTGCGCCCCGGCTCCCGTTCCCGCCAGCACAGGGGAGATGCTCGCAGCCATCGCATCGGCGGAGGCCATTGTGGTGGCCGACTACGGCCGGGGGATGACCGCCAACACCGAGATCCGTTCCGCGCTTGCCGACGCCGTGCGCCGCGTCCCTGTGGTGTGGGACCCGCATCCTGCCGGTTCCGAACCCGTGGCGGGTGTCGCCGTCGTGACGCCGAACCTTATCGAGGCCATGACGGCAGCGAATGCGGCCGGGCTGGAACCGTCCACAGGTGCCGAAGAAGCAGGCCGTTACCTCCTCGAAAAGTGGGGAAGTGGAGCCGTTTTGGTGACGAGGGGTGAGGACGGGGCGCTCTTGCTGTCAGCCGGTGCCGCACAAGGTATCCCCGCCCCCAGAACCAACGTCAGTGATCCCTGCGGAGCCGGCGACCGACTGGCCGGCAGCCTTGCCGTGCACCTGGGGTTCGGGCTTGACCTCGCGCAGGCTGCCGCCCGGGCAGTGGAGGATGCATCGGCATTCCTGGCAGCGGGCGGAGCGGCGTCGTTGGCGGTGGTGACCGAAGCGCCCGACGCCAGTCCCGTCGTCGAGCTTAAAGGTCTGGAACTCGTGGGAGCCGGCGATCTTGACCCGGAGGGCGTCCAGTTGGCTCGGGCTGTGCGGGCCGCAGGAGGCACGGTGGTGGCCACCGGCGGATGCTTCGATCTCCTCCACGCCGGTCACGCCCGGACGCTGGCTGCCGCGCGCAGCATGGGCAATTGCCTCATCGTTTGCCTGAATTCCGATGAATCGGTCAGGCGGCTCAAGGGCGCACACCGGCCAATCGTCAGCGTGGAGGACCGGGCGGAGTTGTTGCTGGCTCTTGAGTGCGTTGATGCCGTGGTGGTGTTCGACGAGGACACTCCCGAGGCCTGCCTCACCGAACTGCAGCCCGATATCTGGGTCAAGGGTGGCGACTACACCCCCGAAGAATTGCCGGAAGCCCGCGTCATGGCGGGTTGGGGAGGGCGCTGCGTCACTGTGCCCTTCCATCCGGCACGCTCCACCAGCGGCCTGGCTGCAGCCTTGGCCAAGGTCAGCTGACAACTGCACCGCCAGCTGAGAGCAAGCACCCAAGCACCGAGCACCCAAGCACCGATCAACCGAGAGGAACCGCATGAACACGCAAACACCTGGTCGCGTCATCGTCACTGGAGGCGGCTCCGGCCTTGGCGCTGCGATCGTGGAAGCCATCCGCGACGCCGGTGGCACGCCCTTCGTCTTCGACCGCGATGTCAGCAATGTGTCCGGGGCCAAAGCCTTGGAAGTGGACGTCTCCAACCGTGAAGCGGTGGAAGCCGCCGTCAAAGAGGCCGCCGAAACCCTGGGCGGCCTGGACGCAGTGGTGACGGCGGCGGGCATCGATCGCTGCGGCAAGCTGGGCGACGTCCCGGCGGAAGAATGGGAAAAGGTCATTGGAGTGAACCTCCTGGGCACAGTGTCGGTGGTCCGTGCGGCACTGCCCTATCTGAAGGGATCACGCGGCAGGGCCATCACCATCGCCTCCACGCTGGGTCTACGGGCGCTGCCCGATGCCACGGCGTACTGCGCCTCGAAGTTCGGTGTGATTGGCTTCAGCCGTGCACTCGCAGCGGAAACCGGGGGCGTCATCGGCGTCACCACCATCATCCCCGGCGGCATGAAGACCCACTTCTTTGACGACCGCGACGAACAGTACAAGCCGCAGGACGACTCCAAGCTCAACGATCCCGCCAACGTGGCGCAAGCAGTGGTGTTCGCCCTCTCCCAGCCTTTCGGCAGCGAGGTCCGCGAACTCCTTATTTGCCCCGCAGAAGAAGGCTCGTGGCCGTAAGGTCCAGCACGTCCTGAATAACGTCGGCCACGGCGATGCCCGTGATGAGGGTGTCGTCGTGGCCGCAGTGCGGTGCCGTCCATCCCACCTGGGTGACGTCAGCTCCGCAGCGCGGACACTGCGTAGCCCACGACATCCGGACGCGGTGGAGGCCCCTGCCGCGCGGCCCCGCATTGAGCACGTTTCCCACCCAGAAGATTCCCACTGTGGGCGTCCCCAGCGCTTGGGCCAGGTGCCGGGGACCGCTGTCGCTGGCGAGCATCACTGTTGCCTCCGACAGGAGAGCCGCCAGGTCCCCAACGTCCAGCTCGCCGGCTATGGAGCGCACGGCGTTCCGGTCACCCTCAGGCAGTCGGCGAACTGCCAATTCAGCTACTTCCTGCGCCAACGCCTTCTCGGCGTGGTCGCCCACGATCAGCACCTGGGCCCCTTCCCGCGCCAACCCCGCCGCGGCTTCAGCAAAATACGACGCCGGCCATCGCCTCCGGGGATCGGTGGCACCCGGGTGGACCACTACCAGCGAGGTCCCCTGCGGGTCCCGTATTCCCGCCATGTTCTGCTGATGCTCAGGACTGGGGCGCAAGGGAGGGGAGATGATGCTTGGAGCTCCGGCGAGACCCGCCACCTCCAGCCAGCGGTCCGGTTCATTCTGGTAGTAGACGTAATCAAGGTTCCGCTCCAACGGCTCCGCGTCCTTGGTGCGCGTACCCACGGTATGCCGCGCACCAAGACGATGCAGGAACGGGTTGGAAAACCGTCCGCCGCCGTGCATTTGAAACGCAACATCGAATTCCCTGGACCGCATCGAGTCGAAGAACGCCTCCTGCGCAGCGAGGTCCTCAGCATCGTCCTCAAAGCGCTCGCCGTTGCGGGGACCGTCATGGACGCCGCGTGCCACGGGCAGCATCTCGACGGCGTCAACAGGACCTTCCGTCGCGGCCACCAGTGCCGCATGGATCGGCGTGCCCAGAAGCGTGATGGTGGCGTTGGGGTACGCGTTCTTCACCGCGTGGAGCGCCGGGTAGAGGTACATCAGGTCGCCCAATCCACCGCCCCTGAGGACCGCAATCCGCGTGACGTCGCTGAACTTTGCCAGCACGGGACCGATGCCGGGGCTCGCAGGAACATCCATGGCGATTCCTTCTTCACGGTGGCGGAAACCAGCGTACCCGGCGTGTGAAGCCCGTGCCGCGGGGTACCTGAGGGGAACAGGAAACTGTCAGCCCAAACGGAAGGTACCCCATGGCACGCCTATCCAATCAAGAGGGTCCGGCCCATCACGAAAGCCTGGCCCATCAGGAGGGCCTGGCTGACTGGTTGCCGGGTCGCCTGGCCGAGGCGCATCCCGTGGTGACGGTTATCGGCGACTCCATCCTTGACGGCTGGTGGGATGGAACCATTGAGCGGTTCTGCCGAGAAGCCCCAGCCCCTGTGGTCCAGGTCCAGCGCCGTGACTTCGCCCCGGGAGGTGCGGCCAACACGGCGATGAACCTCGCCGCCATGGGGGCGAGGGTTCGTTTCGTGTCACTCGTGGGAGAGGACACAGGAGGCCGCACGCTCCTCGAACAGCTCACGTCGGCGGGAGTGGACGCATCGCATGTGGTGTCCCATGCCGGCATGACCACCACCACCAAGTTCCGTGTGAGCAGCGGCGGGCAGGTGATGCTGCGCCTGGACGACGCCGCGGAAGAGGTTCCCGCAGATGGCCTCCGGCAGGTGGCCGCTGCCATTCCCGAAGCACTCCGCGGAGCATCAGCCGTGGTGCTCTGCGACTACGGGGCAGGGGCGTTGGAAGGTGCGGTACGGGACGCAATTTTTGAGCACCTGGGTTCCCGGGGCGATAGTCCCGCTGAATCCGGCTCTGCCAGTGCTCGTCAGGACACCTTGGTGGTAGTGGACGCCCACTCTCCAGGGCGCTGGGCCCAACTCCATCCGGACCTGGCAACCCCCAATGCGCAGGAAGCCGCCAGGCTGCTGGGAACTGAGTTTCCCGGTGGTGCTGCCAGGTGCCCCTTTGTGGAAGCCCACGCGGCCCAGCTCCTGCGCGCCTCAGGTGCGGCCGCCGTCGTCGTGACGCTGGACCGGGAGGGGACGCTGACCATCCGCCCCAACGGTGACGCCCACAACCCGGCCACCCACCGGACGTGGGCGCGGCCGCAAGCGGAAAAGCAGGCTTCGGGCGCCGGCGATACCTTCGTGGCGGCATTGACCATTGCCCGCGCCGCCGGATTGCCGTTGACCACCAGCGTGGATCTGGCCCAAGCCGCGGCGGATGTTGTGGTGCACCGGCCAGGTACCTCCGTCTGTACCACTGACGAGCTGGCGAAGCACCTCGGCGGGTTCGCCGATACCGCATTGACGGACGCCGAGCTGGCGCGGCACGTGGAGGAGCATCGCCGGGAGGGTAAGCGGATTGTGCTGACCAATGGGTGCTTCGACGTCCTGCATCGGGGCCACACCCGCTACCTCAACCAGGCCAAGCAACTGGGCGACGTGTTGGTGGTGGCACTGAACAGCGACTCTTCCGTGCGGAAGCTTAAGGGCCCGGACCGTCCTGTCAACCACGAGGCCGACCGCGCAGCAGTCATCGCGGCACTGAGCTGCGTGGACCATGTCACCGTGTTCGACACCCCTACGCCCATACCGCTCATCGATCTGTTGCGGCCGGACGTTTACGCCAAAGGCGGCGATTACACGCCGGAGATGCTCCAGGAAACCGAAGCCGTGGAGCGGTATGGCGGCACAGTGACCATCCTGGACTACGTGCCGGAGCACTCCACCACAGCAGTCCTGGAACGCATCCGTTCCACGGGCGAAACCCCGCAGGACTAAGGAATCATCATGCGTATTGTGATCATCGGTGCAACAGGGCACGGCGGCACGGAACTGCTGAAGCGGCTCCAGAAGGCACGCTCTGAAGAAGGCGCGGATCTGGAACTCGTGGGCGTCGTCCGCCGACAACCGGATCCTGACGCCGCTCCCTATCACGGTGTGGAGTGGCACACCCTGGACATCAGCGCCACCGGGGATCAGCCCGCGCTGGAAGCAGCCTTGGCGGGAGCCGATGCTGTGGTTCATCTGGCGTGGCTCATCCAACCGAACCACAACCGGGAGATGCTTCGGCGGACCAATGTGGCCGGGACTGCCCACGTGCTGGCCGCCGCGCGCAAAGCCGGGGTAGGTCACGTGGTGTGCGCGTCATCGGTGGGCGCCTACTCGCCTGCTCCCAAAGACCAACGGACCAAGGAAGACTGGCCGGTGGGTGGGATCAGCAGCTCGCACTACAGCGCTGACAAGGCAGCGCAGGAAAGGCTCCTGGACGGGTTTGCCAAGGAGAACCCGGACGTCGTGGTGGCGCGCCTCCGCCCGGCGCTGATGTTCAGCGCCGGTGGCGGCAGCGAGGTTGGCCGCTACTTCCTGGGCCGGGTTCTGCCCCGGCTGGTTCCGCGTAAGCCCTGGCTGCCGTTCCTCGCCGTCCCCAAGGAAATGGTGTTCCAGGCCGCCCACACGGCCGACGTCGCTGATGCGTACTGGCGGGTGCTGGAGCGCAAGGCGGAAGGTGCTTTCAACATCGCCGCCGAGCCGGTCATCGACCCCAACGCCTTGGCGTGGATTCTCAACGCCCGGCGGGTCATGCCGTTCCCGCTGCCGGTGCTCCGCGCCGTCGTCGAGGTCAGTTGGCGGCTTCGGCTGCAGGTGACCGACGGCGGATGGGTGGACATGGCAGCCAACGCCCCCATCATGGACACGGAGCGGGCGCATTCGCTTTTGGGCTGGTCGCCCAAGCATTCTTCGCTGGAGTCGTTGGCGGAGATGCTGGACGGGATCGGTGCAGGGAAGGGGCGGGAAGCATCCCCTCCGTTGAAACCGCGGTAGCCCTTACTCGGCGGACAACACCACGGTCAGGATCCGGCGCAGGCTCATGGCCACCGAGGCCGGAGCGTTCACCGGGGCTTGGTCAGCGGCGGCCCCGGCCACGGCATCGCTGAGGGCAGTGATGCTGTCCTTGGCCTGCGCCAGCCGGTTGGCCAGCTCGCCGTTCTCGGCGTCCCGCCAGTGGTCCACGACGGTCGCCACGGATTCCAGGGCTTCGGCCAGGGGGCCAACCACGGCATCGGGGATGACAGTCCCGGCACCTTCTTCCCAGATGGCGCTGGCCAGGACGTCGGTGATGTCCTGGACATGGAACGTGAGCCGTTCAAGGGTCTTCAATCCGGCGAGGTCGCCAGGGATCCGGGTTGCCCGACGGCGGGACCTGGGGTTCGCTTTGGCGCTCAGCTCTGCCTGGTGGACGGCAGTCCGCACAGCTGCGGCGGTGAGCGAGAGGTCATCGCTGCGGCTGGCCCAGGCTTCGTGGTTGGGTGGCCAGGACTCTTCCATGGCCCGGGCCATGTCCTTGAGCTGCCGTGACAAGGCTTCCTGATGGCCTGCGATGGCGGGGTCGATGTCATCGAGGTGCAGGGGCGGGAAGACCAGCCAGTTCACTGCAAAGCCAACCGTGACGCCCAAGGCCATCTGGAGGACGTAGGCAAAGGAGAAACCCTCCGCGTTGGAGTCGCCCAGCACCAGGACGAACAACGCCGCCATGGGAATCCATTCAGATGCTGTGCCCAGCCGGGGAAGGCCGCCGATGAGGACGCCAAGTCCCACCACCACGGCGACAGCCAGGGCAGTGGGAGCGGCGACAGTGGTGATGGCGAAGGCCATACCGATGCCCAACACCAGCCCCGCCAGGCTTTGGAGCCCATGTTTAGCGGAGTCGGCCACAGTGGGGTGCATGCTGACCAAGGCACCAAGCGGCGCGTAGTACGGGTACGCAGCGGCGGGGCCGGGCATGAAGGGCGCGAGGTACCAGGCGAGGCCTGCTGCGACGGCCGTTTTGGCAGCGAACAGGAGTCGGTGGCGGGTGACAGTTTTTCGAAGCGCGGGAATCAGCCGTCGCCTCGCGGGCAGTTGGCTCATCACCCCAACATTCGCAGGTATGGTCCCGGCTGTCGAGCGGAAAGTGCAGAACGTGAGCAGGGACATCAATTCGTTCGATTGGGTGATTAGATCCCCGGCAAACGGGTACAGACCCATTGATAGTAACGATACTTACTATCCCGGCTGCTGTCCGCAGCCTGCCAACTGTGGAAAGAGAGCGATAATGACTGAGAGCAAATCGCCGCAGGACGGAAGCTTCGCGGCGCCAAGCACCGGTGCCCATACAGGCACCGAACCGTTCACGGGAAACTACCTGGACTCGGCCGATGTTGAGACTCAAACGGCTGGAACTACGGGAATCAGTGGAACCCCCGCTGGTTCGGGAACCGGTTCCGAGAGTTCCGGCAAGGTGGACACGGCCAAGGAAGAAGCTGCGGGAGTAGCAGGCGCCGTCAGCGATGCCGCCGGGGGAGTCGTGGACACCGCCAAGACCGAGGCCGGACACGTTGCCCACGAAGTCAAGGTGAATGCCCGCCAACTGCTGACGCAGACCAAGGGTGAGCTGTCCGACCAAGCCCAAGCCCAGCAGCAGCGTGTTGCCGAAGGTTTGCGGTCCATTTCCGATGAGCTTTCCACCATGGCCAATTCAACGGAAAACGGTGGCGTCGCCACGGACTTGGTCCAGCAGGCAGCGCAACGCTCCTCCTCCGTTGCCCAGTGGTTGGAAGGCCGGGATCCCGGCTCGCTGCTGGATGAAGTCAAGGGCTTTGCCCGTCGTAAGCCAGGAACCTTCCTGCTGCTGGCAGCTGGAGCCGGTGTCCTCGCAGGTCGTCTCGGCCGGGGCATGGCAGGCAACGCCTCCGATGCAGCCTCCGCAAGCGGCACGCCGGCCACCACGGAGACCCCTCGGGCCGTGTACTACCCGACTCAGGGCGGCGCGGTAACACCTCCGGCAGTGGACCTCCCCGGACCGACGGCAACCACCGCCGGATACGGATCGGCCACCACCACCGGCTATGACGCAGGTACCACGGGTGGTTACGACGGGTCCACGCTCCCTTATCCGGAGACTGAAGCCGGTGGCGTCAAGGCACAGGGCGACCCACTGGCAGGACCGCTCGATCCCGATGACCCCCAGTACGGAGGTCACCGATGAGCAGTCCCGCCGATCTACCTCCCACGGAAGCCCACGTGAAGGCGGAGACCCTTCCCCTCGGTGAGCTCCTGAGCGACCTGACGCGCGACGTTTCCACGTTGATGCGCCAGGAAGTGGAGCTGGCCAAAGCGGAGCTCAAGGAGTCCGCCACCAAGGCCGGTAAAGGCGCGGGAATGCTGGGCGGAGCTGCATACGCCGGCCACATCACCGTGCTGTTCCTTTCCATTGCCCTGTGGTGGGCTTTGGGTCAGCTTGTTGGCCTGGGATGGTCCGCCGTTATCGTCGCGGTCATCTGGGGCATCGTGGCAGCAGTTTTGGCTGCCAAGGGCCGCAAGGAACTTAACACCATCAAGGGCATGCCGCAGACCGCTGAGACGGTCAAAGAAATACCCCCCGCTTTGAAACCGAACACTGAGGAGACACGATGACGCAGAACCCCGACGCCCTGCGCGCCGATATCGAAGAAACTCGCCGGCGGCTCAGTACCAACGTTGATGCCGTGGCGGACAAGGTCACGCCCTCGCACATCGTCAACCGCCGGGTGGACAAGATCAAGTCCGCTGTGTTCGGCGCCCGCGACGACGTCAGTGACGCTGCAGGCAACGCTGCCCACCGGGCCGGGGACGCTGTCTCCGGCGTGGCCGGCAACGTTTCCGGGGCTGTCTCGGACATCGGTGATGCCCCGCAGGTGATCACACGGAAGGCCCAGGGCAGCCCGATCGCCGCCGGCCTGATTGCGTTCGGCGCAGGCTTGCTGGTGTCCTCGCTGTTCCCGGCTTCGGAAAAAGAGCGCGAAGCTGCCCAGGCCGTCAAGGAAGCAGCCCAGCCCTTGACCGACGAACTGAGCCACGCGGCCCAGGAAGTCGCCGAGCACCTGCGCGAACCCGCTCAGGACGCCATGCAGAACGTCAAGGACAGCGCTACGGAAGCCGCAGCCAACGTCAAGGACGAAGGCCAGGCAGCAGCAGCCGACGTTCAGGACCGCGCGCAGACGGCCAAGGACAACGTCAGCAACCAGTAAGTTCCCCCGCTGACCCAACTGAGTCGCAGCAGATGCCCTTTTGAGCCCTCAAAACGGCGTTAACTGCGACTCAGTTGGGTCAGTCCTGCGCCCGGGGATGTTTCGGGCCGGGTGTTGGATCAGCGCACTTCCAGGATCATCTGCAGCAAGCGGGCTGCGGCCGGCCGGGCGGCGTGTTCCTCGGACCACTGCGCGCGGGCCAGAGCCTTGCTGACAGCCTGCGTGGTGATGCCCAGTTCCTGGGCCACGGCCTTCTGCTGGCCTCGGACGCCCGGTGTGAGCAGGTCAAGGACCCGCCATTCCGCCGCGCTGCGGTGTTGGACGATGTGTCCCAGGAGCCGCAGCACAGCTTCGGCTTCTGAAGCCAACGCGCTCAAAGGTCCGTCCACTGCCACCGGGATCCGCTCTTTGCCGTTGCGCAGCCTGTCGACGGCCCGGCGCGCGTACACCAGGCCGTGGCCCGAGGCGTCCTTCACCAGGTTGGGCAGCGGCTCATTGATGGGTCCCACGCCGATTCCCACGTACCACTGGCTGGACCGGAGTGCGATCAAGGCAGTCTCCACGGCCTGGTGGCCCGATTCGACGATGCCCTGCACCTCATCCTCAACCGAGCGGTCAAAGTCGAGCCGCGCAGGAATGTGCCGCAGGTCCTTGAGCAGCTGCGGCACAAGGTCGCCGTCGCGCCGGCTGTCGCGTTGGTTGATAGTGAGAGTGAACATAGTGGATCACATGCTACCGGCTGGTAGACGGTCTGCAAGGGCAAAATTCGCCCATTGTTCAGTCCAGCCGGTCAGTCGAGCGCCATCCGCCCGGTAAGTACGACGGCGGGCAGCGCACCTGCCGCTGCCCGTGCGGCGCCGGATGTTCCTACATCATTCAGGGCCCCGTGGATAGTGAGGACCAAGGGGGCGGGATCCTGGCTCGAAGCGAAGACCCAGAACGTGTCGCGGGCTTGGAAAACCACGGCACTCCGGCCTCCGGCGCCCAGGGAAACCTTCCGGCGTGCCACTAATCGGCGGTCGGGATCGGTGCCGTCGGCGGTGGTCACTGCTTTGATGGTTCCGGTCGTGATGTCGGCCCAGGGAATCACCACGAGGGTGTGTTTCTGCGAGTACTTGGCGACCATCCCGCCGTCGAAGACCAGCAGCTTCCGGAAGCTGCCCAGGAGCGTCATGGACCACAGCACCAGACCCGTCAGAATGCTGGTCAGCACAAAGAAGGCGGGATCGTTGAAGTGCCCGGCTTCCCGGGTGGACCGGATGGGGCTGACGAACTCTGCGATGGTCCCGAAAATCAACCCCACCACGAGGCAGGGGATGAGGACTTTCCAGTAGATGTGTCGTGAGGACGCTACAAAGCGGAGCTGCCCCAGGTCAGGGGCGAGCTTGCGCTCAACACGGCGGACCAGCCAGTTACGGCCGTGCATCCGGGCGCTGGCCGTAGAGGTTGGGAAGGTTCTGCTGATCGGCCGCAGCGGCTTGTTCGGCGGCAGCGACCTTGGGGTCCGGAACCGGTGCCTGGCCCTGCGCAATGCCGGAGCGGCGATCGATGGCTGCGAACTTCGGGTCCCATGTGTCGTCACCACCGCCGCTGACGGCGGAGGCAATGAGCATCACCACAAAGAACGGAAAGAAGGACCAGCAGATGGCGCGCCAACCGCCCAGCCAGGCGCCCGCCGTCGTGCCGTTCTTGATCCGCACCGAGCGCATGCCGGCAGCGGCGTCGCCCACGCTGCCCACGGTTCCCCAGATCATTCCGTAGACCAACAGGCCCAGGAACCACAGGACAACGTAGAGGGTCAGCCAGAAACCGTCGTTGTAACCGAGTGCCGAGCCGCTGTTCATCATGGACTCACGGACCACCGCGGCAACCGCGGCCAGGATCACGTAGCCCACCAGGAAGACGACTGCATCCAGGACCCGACCCCAGAAGTGGGCGCTGCCCGAAGCCTTGACGAAGTAAGCGCCGGTGTCAGGATGGCGGCGAACGGGGCGTCCGTTGACAGGGTCAAGCAACCCAGTGAGGGTGGTGGACTTCGAAGTGCTCATGAAGGACTTTCAGCTCGACGGCGGTGTGCGGCTTGGGTGCGGAACGTCAGGCCAGTCCGGCCAGCCCGCCCAGGACGCGGGCCAGCGATGCCGCGGAGGTTTCCTGCAGCTCGAACGTTACCGATTCCGCCTGCTCCGGGCCGGATTCAGGCGAGCCCTCCACACGCGGGGTGAGAACGTGGACGCCGGACGGGCCGGTGTACACGGTGACCGTGGGGAATTCGTTGGTATTGGAATTGAAGGCCACTACGTTGCTCGCGGCCTGGGTGTCGGCCAACGCGGTGGCGGCGTGTGCCTCGAACTGGGCTTCAGTGTAGAGGGCAGGATCGGTGTCGCGGGCAGCAGCCTGCTGGGGGTCGACGAATCCGGCCAGGCGCGGAACCAGTTGGTCGCGGGTCACCACTGTGAAGCCGTGCAGGCCGCTTTCGTCCACTTCCTCAAGCAGAACACCTTCGTCATGAAGGTAGCCGTAGAGCCAGCGCTTGCCGGTGGAAACGGTGCGTTCCACCGAGACAACGCTGCTGCCGCTCCGGCGCAGGGTGAGGGCGCCGGTGATTTCTTCCGTGGCATGCAGGCGGGACGGTTCGGTCTCACCCTCGAAGACCACCGGGTACACGAGTTCCTTGGCGAGCAGGCCGCGCAAGGCGATGGCGCACATCAGTTCCTTGCTGGCGTCCTGGGCCGAAAGCCACGGCAGGGCCACCAATTGTTCGTGCTGAACGCCGTCCAGGGCTACAACTTCTTCATCGGTCAGCGTAGGCAAAAGCGCACCGACTGCGCTGGCCGAGGCCAGGACCTTGGCTGCGGCCTCAATGTCCCTCTGGGTCCATTTCATGGTGCTGGTGGTCATCCGAATATCCCTCCGACAAAGTTTCCGACTGACTTGGCGGCGTCACTGACCCCGTCTGCCACCTTACTGCCTGCGTCCTTGACGAAGCCCGTCACTTCCTTGGCGCCATCGGCGATGTAGCTGCCGGGGTTGCGTGCGAAGTTGCTGATGGAGTCCCAGTTGTCGGCTACGAGGTTGCCCAGCGCCCAGGCGCCGGCAACGATGCCCGCCCCGATCACGATCGGGGCGCCGATCGGCCCCAGCAAGGCTGCGCCGCCGGCTGTCATGAGCATGATGCTGCCAACGCCACCCACCACGGACAGGCCGCCGGCAACGCGGTCGCCGGTGCCGCGCCAGCCGTCGTGCTGGGGGTTGATCATGTCGCTGATGCCGCCCACAATGTTCAACGGTGCCGCCAGCGCCCCGGCCACGCGGAGGCCCTTGGAGAACTTGCTGGCGTCCTGGAACGCCTGGCTGTAGGGGATGTTGGCTTTGAGGTCGGTGAGGACGTCAGTGACTTTCCCACCGTTGCGCAGCGCGGTCATGGCGTCGCGGACAACCGTTCCGCCGGCCCGCCAGTTGGTCAGGACCTCGCGGGTCTTCACCCATTCCGTGTTGCCAAGCTTGAGGTACTTGTAGGCCGTCCACAGCGGGGCAGCCAAACCCTTGACGCCCATCGCCGTGTCATAGACGTCCTTGAGGACACCCACCGACGAGCCCGAGCCATCGTTGTGGCTGGCGAACTCCTGCTGGTTGGCGTGCTTCTTCAGCTGGCTGGCATTTTCGCGCAGCATGGTGGCGGCCTTGACCAGGCTCTGCCGGTGCTGGGAGTTCCAATCGCCCTTGAAGACCGTAGCGTCCCGGCCCTGCCACGCTGTTGTGGAATTGATGGCGTTGGACAACTGCGTGCTTTGCAGGCTGATGGCGTCGGCAGCTTTGCCCATCACGCCGGCCAGACTGCGAAGCTGCGTGATGTCCGCGCCGTAGAACCCAGCCATATGAACCCCCTGTGTAAGGCATCGAAAAGTCTCGTCCCAGCCTAAGCGGACCCGGGAGCTACCGCGATGGGGAGACATGCCCATGTGCACAACCCGGGCAAGAGACGTTAAAGAACGACGGCGGCTGGTGCGGTTCGCAGTGAACCGCACCAGCCGCCGTCGGGCATCACGCGAAGGACTAAGCCCTAGTGTGCTGCCGGAACGTAGCGCTTGATGGAAGCTTCCAGCTCGGCTTCGGCAGCGGCGCGGTCGCCCCAGCCCTCGGCCTTGACCCACTTGCCGGGCTCCAGGTCCTTGTAGCGCGTGAAGAAGTGCTCGATTTCCTTGATCAGGAATTCGCTGACGTCGCTGACTTCCTGGATGTGGTCGAAGCGTGCGTCAACGGGGACGCAGAGGACCTTGGCGTCTCCGCCGCCGTCGTCGGTCATGTTGAAGACGCCGATGGGGCGGGATTCAACGATGACGCCCGGGTGGAGGTCGAAGTCCTGCAGGAGCACCAGTGCGTCCAGCGGATCGCCGTCTTCGCCCAGGGTGTTCTCGAAGAAACCGTAGTGCGTTGGGTACTGCATGGAGGTGAACAGGACGCGGTCCAGGCGGACACGGCCGGTTTCGTGGTCAACTTCGTACTTGACGCGCGATCCCTTGGGGATCTCGATGGTCACGTCGTGCTTCATGGAATGCTCCTTGACGGGTGTGGGTGGGGCGTCGCTCCGCCGAAGCGGCCGTCACGGGTGACGGTGCCTCAGGCAGGCTGCTTAGCCCGGGGCTGGCGGCAGGCAAAAGGACAGCCGGTGCCGCCGACTACTATTGAGGATATAGCGAGAGACCCGGGTTTCTTGAACCGGCGGGGACATTCCAGGACTGACAGGACCAAGCAACTTCCATGATGGGCGTTAAAAACGGGGGTGCCCGCTGGGTATCTGCGGCGTGGGGGCGCTTGAAATGGCCGTTGCTGTTGGCCGGAGTCCTGCTGTGCCTCGGTGCCGTGGTGGTGGCCGGTATGGTGCCAGGCCTGCTGACCATGCCCAAGCCGTCCCCTTCGGTTCCCGCCTGGCAGCAGGAGCCGGACCGCTTGGCTGACGTCAGCGGAGTGCTTCCTCTGGACGCCGATGCTCCCCTTCCCGTGCCCGCTGAAGTTGCCCGGCAGCTTGATGCCACGCTGAAACCGGCGGGCGGGGGCAGTATCAGTGGCATGGTGATGGACGCTTCCACCGGCAAGGTCCTCTTTGACCGCGACGCCAACGCCAACCGGATCCCGGCCTCCAATATGAAGTTGCTGACCGCCGTGTCTGCGCTGAAAGCCCTCGGCCCCGAGTCCCGCTTCACTACGCGCGTTCTCGCTTCCGATGACCCCTCCACCGTGGTGCTGACCGGAGGAGGGGACGTCCTGCTGGGTGCTTCCACGTCGGATCCGTCGGCTGTTCTTGGGCGCGCCGGTCTGGCTTCGCTGGCCTCGGATACTGCGGCGGCTTTGGCTGCGGCCGGCGTCAAGGGCCCGGTCACTGTGCAAGTGGACGATTCACTCTTCACCGGCGCACCCCTCAACCCCGCGTGGAGCCTGGACGACGTCGCCGCCGGCGAGACAGCACCGCTGTTTTCCCTCGCGTTGAACTCAGGCCGGTACGCTCCGGATGTCTTGACCGGTCCGCGCCCCCAGGATTCCGCCGTCACTACCGCCCAGGCGTTCGCCGAGCAGCTGGCGGCTGCCGGCGTTGCGGTGGGTCCCGGCGTCGAACGGGGCAAAGGCCTCCCCGCCAAGGTGCTGGCGGCCGCGGAATCGGCCACAGTCAGCGAACAGGTGGACCTCATGCTCGAGTCCTCAGACAACTTCCTCGCCGAGGCGCTGGGGCGGATGACCGCCTTGGCTTCCGGTCAAAAAGCCACGTACGACGGCGCCACCGCGGCCGTGCGGCAACGGCTGGGGGAGTTGGGGATCGCCACCGATTCGATGCAGTTGGCCGACGTCTCGGGACTGGCCTTGGAAAACCAGGTCAGTGCCCGCCAGTTTGCCGAGGTGGTCCGTGCGATCACCAGCGGACCGGACCTCTCTCTGCGGACCGCGCTGGACGGGTTCCCGGTGGCCGGGCTGACCGGAACCCTGGATGACAGATACGTGGACGCCTCTACCGCGGAGGGCGCCGGACTGGTCCGGGCCAAGACGGGGACGCTCAATACGGTGATCGCCCTGAGCGGATACGTGGTGGACGCCGACGGGCGGTTGTTGGTGTTCTCCTTCATCGGCAACGACCTTGAACCGGGGGCTGCTGCCAATAAGGTGGCCATGGACCGGTCGGCGTCGGTGTTGGCCTCGTGCGGTTGCCGGGGCTGAATGCTCCGCGTGGAGCGAACTTAAGGGCCCACTGTCAGTCTCGTGTGGTGTGATGGTTCGTATGGTGTCGACTGCCCGCGATTCGTCAGCAGGGGCCCCGTCCCTGATCAATTGGGACCTGGCCGCCTCTACGGCTGCCCGGCTTGCCCCTCCCGGTCCGGAGCTTAGCGCCGGGGAGATTGGCAAGGCGGTGGAGAACCTGCGCTTCAACGCGGATATCTCCGTCCCGCACGTCCACGACATCACCGGCTTGGACGCTGCCCGGGATCTGCGTGACTCGCACGTCCTGGTGGTGGACCGCGCGTCTTGGTCCAAGGCCAATACCCAGAGCTTCGCGGTGATGCTCCAACCCGCGTTGAAAACGATGCTGGACAGCCGCAGCGGAGTGTCCATGACCCCAGCCGCAGCCGCTGCCAGCGGTGCCATCACCGGCACCCAGCTTGGCGCTGTGCTGGCCTTCCTTTCCAGCAAGGTCCTGGGCCAGTACGATCCCTTTGCTGCCCTGGCCCCTGGGTCCAACGTTCCGCCGGGCGGCCGGCTCCTGCTCGTAGCGCCCAACATCATCTCCGTGGAGCGCGAACTCAACGTCCACCCCGACGACTTCCGCCTCTGGGTCTGCCTGCATGAACAAACACACCGCGTGCAATTCGCTGCGGCGCCGTGGCTCCGGCACCACATGCTCGACGAAATCGAGAAGCTCAGCGGCAACCTCCTGGGCAACATGGACTCCCTGGTGGAACGTGCTGGTGCGGTGGCCAAGTCCCTGCGCGACCGCACTCCCTCAGACAAGACTCCGGGCCGCGGCGCCATCCTGGACCTCCTCCAGAACCCTGAGGAGAAGGCGTCCCTGTCCCACATCACGGCCGTCATGAGCCTCCTCGAGGGCCACGCCAACGTGGTGATGGATGCCGTTGATTCGAGCATCGTTCCCTCGGTGAAGACCATCCGCCAGCGCTTCAACGAGCGCGGCAAGGACCGCGGCGTGGTGGAGAAGTTCATCCGCAACCTCCTCGGCCTGGATGCCAAGATGCGCCAGTACACCGATGGCGCCAAGTTCGTGCGCGAAGTGGTTGCCGTGGCAGGCATGGAAGGGTTCAACCGGGTGTGGGAATCCGCCGAGTACCTCCCCACCGAAGAAGAGATCCACAACTCCAAGCTGTGGCTTGAGCGGATGGGGCTTTGAGCGTTCCTTCCGGTTCCGCCTTTGGCTCCGGATTCGATTCCGCTGCCGGTCCCGGCGGTAAGGGTCGACGGCGGCCCGGGCGTCTTGCGCCGGTCGTCGGCAAGGCACGCAAACAGTTGCAGAACGCCTTGGCCTCCGCGGGTTACCCCCAGCGGGTGCTCGTAGCCTGCAGCGGTGGGCCGGATTCGTTGGCTTTGGCAGCCATAGCCGCGTACTTCGGCCGGCGTGGCCACGTCGATGGTCATCCGGTAGCTGTTGCCGGTGTGGTGGTGGATCATCAGTTGCAGCCAGGTTCTGCAGAGGTCGCCTCCCGGACTGCCGCGGTGTTGCGCGATCTGGGTCTGTCTCCGGTGGAAGTGCGCGCTGTGGAAGTCGCGGCCACTGGGTTCGGCCCCGAGGCTGCGGCCAGGGATGCCCGCCATGCTGCGTTGGAATCTGCTGCTGAGGACCTGGAATGTGATGCGATCCTTCTGGGCCACACCCTGGACGACCAGGCCGAGCAGGTGTTGCTGGGCTTGGCCCGTGGTTCAGGGACTCGATCCTTGGCGGGGATGAGGCCTGCCCGTGGTCGCCTTCTCCGCCCCTTCCTGGGCCTTCGCAGAGCCGAGACCGTGGAAATCTGCGAGGTCGAGGAACTTTCCCCTTGGCACGATCCCAGCAACGCCGACCCGTCCTTTGCCAGGTCCCGGACCCGAGTGGAAGTCATGCCTGTCCTGGAAGAGAAGCTGGGGCCGGGGGTCGCTGAGTCGCTTGCCCGGACCGCCGCAATCCTGCAGCAGGACGCCGATTTCCTTGAAGATCTGGCCAACGAGACCTATCTCTCACTTGTCCAGCGCGAAGACGGCGACGCATGGCTTCCCGAAGACGCCGTACGTGAGCTGCCGGCAGCGCTCAGGTTCCGTGTCATCGCGAAGGCTGCCGCCGACGTCGGGGGTCAACAACCCGGCTACGGGCGCCTCCAAGCTGCGGAAGCGCTGCTTCGACGCCAAGGGTCAGCCGGGCCTGTGGAACTCCCCGGCCACGTCAGTGTTTACCGTTTGTCCCTCAGCGATTTGGAGCATGAGCGTTCGGTGTCCGCCGGCGCTCCGGCTGCCAGTAGTGCGCGTGATTCGGCCGGCGCCGGTCCCCGCGAAGCCGCGCGCTGTGGGAAGCTAGTATTCCGGCATCAGAAACCGTCCCAACAGTAGCCGCACCCGAGCATCAAAACAGGAGCCATTGGTGGATTCAAACGACGTCCAGGCAGATCTCAAGCACGTTCTTTACACCAAAGAGCAGATCCAAACGCGCATCGCGGAACTCGCAGCGCAGATCGACAAGGACTACGAGGGCCGCGACATCTTGGTCGTCGGTGTCCTCAAGGGTGCTGTCATGGTCATGGCTGACCTGGCGCGCGCACTGCACAGCCATGTCAGCATGGACTGGATGGCTGTCTCGTCCTACGGTTCCGGTACCCAGTCTTCCGGCGTTGTCCGGATCCTCAAGGACCTCGACACCGACCTCATGGGCAAGGACGTCCTGATTGTTGAGGACATCATCGATTCCGGACTGACCCTTTCCTGGCTCAAGTCCAACCTCGAGTCCCGTGGCACGGCCAGCGTCGAGATCTGCACGGCCTTCCGCAAGCCGACCGCCGCGAAGGTGGAGATCGACGTTAAGTACGTTGGCTACGACATCCCCAACGAGTTCGTGGTGGGCTACGGCCTCGACTACGCCGAAAAGTACCGCAACCTCGACTTCGTGGGCACCTTGGCCCCGCACGTTTACGAGTAAGCGCTCTTCTTCGCTTCACGCCGCCGCGCCCTTTTCCGCTCTTTGCACCTGTAACCTCTGGTGCGTGTGGCGGGTGTGGGTGCGGTGTTTGCGTTTATGGGGTGCGCCCGGCGGGTGTGGGTGCGGTTGTTGGGTTCCTGAACCTGCCGCCGCGCCAACCCCTCGCGCTAAACTGGACCATGACCGGTGCCCCTGCCCGTCTTCTGGCGTGGCTCGCCGTCATGGCGACTCTCCTCACGGCCTGCACTCCTGCGGTCGATCTCGCTGAGCCCGGTTCCGGTCAACCAATCGCGTCCGCTTCTGCTGCGCCGGCAACAGGCCACCTTGAAGCGGCCCCGTCACCGAGCGCCACAGAGACTCCTGTACCGCCGCAGCCCGCCCCTCCGCCCGCTGTGCCTCAGGCTTTTGCCCTGAACCTCTACCAAGAGGGTGACTTCGTCCCGCAGTACACCTTTGACTGGTGTGTGGCCGCGAGCATCCAAATGGCACACAACCTTATTGATGACACCAGAGGCGCAACCTGGGCGTCCTCCGCACAGCAAAGTGAGCTGTGGGAGATGGCCCGTGCGCGGTCATCGAATTCATTCAACGGTGCCAACCCCCGGGGCTGGGCGCAGGTGTTGACTGAGGTTGGATTGGGCCCTTACTCGGTGGTCAGCGTCGCAACCTATGAGGACACGCTGCAGACGGCGGCGCGCGCCATAGCCGAAACAGGGCGACCGGTGGGGCTGGTCATGTGGAGCGGCCGGCATGCCTGGGTGATGAGTGGCTTTGAGTCCATGGGGGATCCCGCTCAGTTCCCGGAGTTCCAGGTAACGGGGATTCGTGTCCTGGATCCGCTCTATCCACACGGCAGTGGGCAGTGGGGCCCTTCTCCGGAGCCAAACAGTCTGCTTACGCCGGAACAGTTGGCCCCACAGTTTGTGGTCCGTGAGCCCCGGCGTTGGAGCACTGACCTGCCCGCTGGTTATTTGCTGGTGCTTCCGGTCGCAGCCTGACCAAGCAGCATCGAGAGCACTCGGAAGTAACCAAGGTGGTGCCCTGCCCACCAAGCGTAAACCCCTGTCCCAGCGCCCTCGAGGCGAGTATCCTGTGTACGCCCAGAGGGAACTTTTGGACTTTCCGGTGCGTGAATTACTGGGAACGGTGTATAGCTTGAAACTGAAGCAGCACCACTCGCGCGCAGAAGTTGCGCCTTGCAGCACTACCAGGAGGGACGGGGCAAAACCCCGATCAGATGAAAGCTAAGAGTTTCTTCAAGGGCCCGGGCATCTGGATTGTTGTCGTCGTTGGCTTGCTCCTGGTGGCATTCGCAACACTGGCTCCGGGCGGTTCAACGCGCATTGACACCAAGGAAGGCCTGGAACTCCTTTCCCAAAGCGGGAAGGTTGAGCAGGCCAAGATTTTCGACGCCGAGAACCGCGTTGACCTGGTGCTTAAGGACAACCTGAACCTGGACGGCCAGGACAAGGGCAAGAACGTTCAGTTCTTCTACGTCACGGACCGTGGTCCGGATGTGGTGAAGGCAGTCACCAACGCCAACCCGGAAAAGGGCTTCACGGACCAGCCGATCGAGAACAACTGGTTCTCCGGCCTGTTCTCGCTGCTCATCCCGGTGCTGCTCCTCGGTGTGCTGTTCTGGTTCCTGCTTTCCCGCATGCAGGGTGGCGGCTCCAAGGTGATGCAGTTCGGCAAGTCCAAGGCCAAGCTGGTCAATAAGGACATGCCGCAGGTGACCTTCTCTGACGTTGCCGGTGCTGACGAAGCTGTGGAAGAGCTCCAGGAAATCAAGGAGTTCCTCCAGGAACCGGCCAAGTTCCAGGCTGTTGGCGCCAAGATCCCCAAGGGCGTGCTGCTTTACGGTCCTCCAGGTACCGGTAAGACGCTGCTTGCCCGCGCTGTTGCCGGCGAAGCCGGCGTTCCCTTCTTCTCCATCTCCGGCTCGGACTTTGTTGAAATGTTCGTCGGCGTGGGTGCTTCCCGCGTCCGTGACTTGTTTGAGCAGGCCAAGGCCAGCTCTCCCGCCATCATCTTCGTGGATGAGATCGACGCCGTTGGACGTCACCGTGGCGCCGGTATCGGCGGCGGCAACGATGAGCGTGAGCAGACGCTGAACCAGCTCCTCGTGGAGATGGACGGCTTCGACGTCAAGACCAACGTCATCCTCATCGCTGCCACCAACCGCCCGGACGTCCTGGACCCCGCGTTGCTGCGCCCGGGCCGCTTCGACCGCCAGATCACCGTGGAAGCCCCGGATATGATCGGCCGCGAGCAGATCCTGAACGTTCACGCCAAGGGCAAGCCCATGGCGCAGGGGATCGACCTCAAGGCTGTCGCCAAGAAGACCCCGGGTTACACGGGTGCTGACCTGGCCAACGTCCTGAACGAGGCCGCACTTCTTACCGCGCGTTCCAACGCCAACCTGATTGACGACCGCGCCCTGGATGAGGCAATCGACCGTGTCATGGCCGGCCCGCAGAAGCGCAGCCGCGTCATGAAGGAACTTGAACGCAAGATCACCGCGTACCACGAAGGTGGGCACGCTTTGGTTGCCGCTGCTTTGCGCAACTCGGCACCGGTCACCAAGATCACCATCCTTCCCCGTGGCCGCGCACTCGGCTACACCATGGTGATTCCTGAGGACGACAAGTACTCGATCACCCGTAATGAACTGCTGGACCAGATGGCCTATGCCATGGGCGGCCGCGTCGCTGAGGAAATCGTCTTCCACGACCCCTCCACCGGTGCTTCCAATGACATCGAGAAGGCAACTTCCACGGCCCGCAAGATGGTCACGCAGTACGGCATGAGCGAACGCGTTGGCGCGGTCAAGCTGGGCCAGGGTGGCGGCGAGCCGTTCCTCGGCCGCGACGCCGCACAGGAGCGCAACTTCTCCGACCAGATCGCCTACGTGGTGGACGAGGAAGTGCGCCGCCTCATTGACCAGGCCCACGACGAGGCCTACGCCATCCTCACGGAAAACCGGGACGTCCTGGACCGTCTGGCACTGGAACTCCTGGAGCGGGAAACCTTGAACCAGGCTGAGATTGCCGAGATCTTCCACGACATCCGGAAGCGCGATTTCCGCGAGATCTGGCTGTCCAAGGAATCCCGTCCGGTCCAGTCCATCCCGCCCGTGGAAAGCCGGGCAGAAAAGGCTGAACGGGAAGCCCAGGAGGAAGCCAAGCAGGCGCGTCTGGACGAACCGCTGGACGTCGTCGCTCCGCATGCCCAGGGGGTCAGCAGCCAGGACTCCTTCCAGGCACCGCGACCTGACGGCGGCAACGACTCCACGCATCACGGCTAAGCTATCTGCCGTGACTCATTTCGACGACGACGACGACCTCGCCGCCGCCCACGGTTCCGCCGCGGGCTCCAAGCACGCCCATAAAGTAGACCGTCCGCGCATTGAAGCGGCGGTCCGCGAGATCCTCCTGGCTATTGGTGAAGACCCTGACCGTGGCGGCCTCCAGGACACGCCCAAGCGCGTGGCGAAGGCGTACGCCGAGGTTTTCGCAGGGCTCCACCAGCACCCGGCGGATGTCCTTTCCACCACGTTCGACCTCGATCATGAAGAGCTTGTCCTGGTCAAGGACATCCCCTTCTACTCGACGTGCGAGCACCACTTGGTGCCGTTCCACGGAGTGGCACATGTCGGTTACATTCCGTCACATGACGGGAAGGTGACAGGCCTGAGCAAGCTGGCGCGGTTGGTCGACATCTACGCACGCCGGCCGCAGGTGCAGGAGCGCCTCACTACGCAGATCGTTGAGGCGCTGGTGAAGCACCTCAACCCGCGTGGTGCGATTGTCGTCGTCGAATGTGAACACATGTGTATGTCCATGCGCGGCATCCGCAAGCCCGGCGCAAAGACCGTCACCAGTGCGGTGCGCGGTCAACTCCATGACCCGGCCACCCGCGCCGAGGCCATGAGCCTCATACTCGGAAGGTAAGCACTATGGACTCCCTCGCTGCAGCACCCGGAACCGGCCCGGCCACAAGCCCGCTGCCGGTTCTCCGTAAGCCGCGGCCCGCGGCCAGGTTCGAGGACCTGCCAACGGACCGCACGCTCGTCATGGGAATCCTCAATGTCACCCCGGATTCCTTTAGCGACGGCGGCACCCACCGGACACCGGACACGGCCATCGCGCTCGGCTTGCGCATGTTCTACGCCGGCGCGGACATCATCGACGTCGGTGGCGAGTCCACGCGCTCCGGCGCCGAACCGGTTTCCCCGGAAGAAGAACAGCGCCGTGTCATTCCGGTGATCCAGGCGTTGGTCAAGGCTGGCGCGCTGGTCAGCATCGACACGATGCACACGTCCACGGCCGCCGCAGCCGTGGAGGCTGGTGCGGCCATCATCAACGATGTTTCCGGCCTGACCATCGAGCCCGGTATGCCTGAGCTGGTGGCCCGGACCAAGGTTCCGTACATCCTCACGCACCGCCGCGGCGACGCCATGACCATGGACAGTCTGACGGACTACAACAACGTGACCCAGGACGTGGTGGCTGAACTCAGCGGCGTCCGCGACAAGTTGTACGCAGCGGGCGTTGCCCCGGAACAGATCATCATTGATCCCGGAGTCGGTTTCTCCAAGAACGAGGACCAGAACTGGGAAATCCTCAAGAACCTTGATCAGCTCTTCGGGCTGGGCCACAAGGTGATGGTGGCTGCTTCCCGCAAGCGGTTCCTCGGTTCGCTGCTCACGGTTGCGGGCAAATCGGCTGCTCCGCTGGAACGCGATGCTGCCACCGCTGCAATCACCGCTTTGAGCGCCACCAAGGGCGCTTGGGCTGTCCGCGTCCACGACGTCGGCCCCAGCCTTGACGCCGTCAAGGTCGCCGCCCGCATCGCACGCTGATAGGAAACGCTGTGGACAGGATCACGCTGACCGGCGTCACCGCCGTCGGTTATCACGGAGTGTTCGATTTCGAGCGCCGTGACGGCCAGCCTTTCGTGGTGGATGCCGTGCTCCACACGGATTTCACCAAGGCCGCGGAGACAGATGACCTGCAGTACACAGCGCACTACGGTGAAGTTGCCGAGCTGATCACCCGGCACATCGAGGGCGAGCCCTTGAACCTGATTGAGGGCCTGGCCGTCAGGATTGCGGAGGGCATCCTCGCGAACTACAGCGTGGCCGCCGTCGACGTCACCGTCCACAAGCCCAAGGCCCCCATTGAGGTGCCGTTTGACGACGTTACTGTCAGTGTGCACCGGGAGCGATCATGACATCCGGCTACACCAAGGCCATCCTGGCCCTCGGCAGCAACTTGGGGGAGCGCAACGACACCCTTTCCACTGCGGTTGCGGCCTTGGTGGATCCGCCGGAGGTGCGGCTCCTTGGAGTTTCCCCGGTGGTGCAGACCAAGGCAGTCGGCGGCCCGGAAGGGCAGCCGGACTTCTTGAACATGGTCATGGCCGTGGAAACCACACTGACCCCGCTGGAACTCTTGAAGCATTGCCACGACGTCGAACAGCAGCACCACCGTACGCGCGAGGTTCGCTGGGGTCCCAGGACGCTGGATGTGGACGTGATCGTGTTCGGTGACGTCACCAGCGATGATCCGGTTCTGACCATTCCCCATCCCCGGGCAGCTGAGCGCGCTTTCGTGCTCTATCCGTGGTCGTTGTTGGAACCGCACGCACAGTTGAACGGGCGCAGTGTTGCTGAGTTGGCCGCCGTCGCCGCTGATATGCCGGATATCCGGCGTTTCGATGGTTATGGCGACGTCGCCGGCGTGCCTGCGACGGGAGCGGTGGAACAGCCATGAAAGCAATGCGCCCGGTGGTTCTGGTGCTCATCGCCGTCATCGCTGCGGTCATTGGCTGGTTGGCAACTGCCACCACGAACCGCTTCAGCATGCCTACCCCGGTCCTGCCGGTATCCGCGCTGGTGACCATGGCCGTTATCGCCGGCCTCACCCTGATCATGGGCATTCGCGTGCTGCGCTGGCGCAACGGCAAAAAGAAGAACCTGCTCAATCCGATTCTGGCGGCCAGGACGTTGATCCTTGCCCAGGCCTGCGCCTATGCGGGAACCTTGCTCCTTGGCTGGCATGCCGGAATTTCGATGGACCTCCTCCGCATCGGCAGCTTGCGCGGCGGCGAAGGAATACTGTGGAACGCGCTGCTGATGGGCGGCGGTGGCGTGGTGATGGTGGTGGTTGGGCTCGTGGTGGAGCGTTTCTGCCGGATTCCACCCGAGGATCTTGAAAGTGGCACTGCCGGACCGGGGACCCGTCGCGGCGAAACCAAGGGCGAAGGCGAGTATGCATACCGAGGCGATTGATCCTCCCGACGTCCAGTGGCTTCGGGTTTCGCCGAAGTACGTCACCGTGCGCTTGGTGGAATGGGCCATCGGCAACGTGCTGATGTTGGCGGTCCTCAGCCTGCCGCTCATTTTCGTTCTGCTGGGTTGGTGGCGCTGGCCTCCGTTGTGGCTCGCCATTACTGTTCCTGCGGTGATGTTCGTCCTGGCGCTGTGGCGGCTGGTGTTGATTCCCCGCCAAGTGCGCGCCATCGGCTACGCAGAACGCGACGACGACCTCCTCATCCGCCGCGGCATTTTCTTCCAGCGCACCATGGTGGTTCCCTACGGCCGGATGCAGTATGTGGACGTTGCGGTTGGACCGGTTGAACGCAGCTTGGGACTGTGCACGCTCAAACTCCACACGGCATCGACCGGAACCAACGCGCACCTGCCGGGTCTTCCCGCTGAGGAAGGCGCACGGTTGCGCGAACAGCTTTCGGCACGCGGAGAAGCCAGGCTGGCCGGGCTGTGAGCCCGGAAGACAGCGCGGCGGTGAGCCTGCCGGATCAACCGGAAGCAAAGGTCGACGGCGACTGGAACCGCGTCCACCCGGCGTCACCTTTCGTTCGCGGCTGGGTGGCGCTGGCCGCCGTCGGGTTCTTCTTTGGCCGTGACGCTTTCGAACGCATGTTGCAGGGCAGGGATTTTCTGGATCCGAACCTGAACGGCCGGGTGCCGTGGCTTTTGGCCGGCGGCGCCGTGGTGCTGCTGCTGACGGTGGGCAGCTTCATCCTGAGCTGGTACTTCACGCGTTACCAGGTGGCCGAAGGGTACGTGCGAGTCAACACCGGTTTCCTGTTCAAGCAACAGCGGCAGGCCAGATTGGACCGTGTCCAGGCCATCGACATTGTTCAGCCGCTTTTGGCGCGGATCTTTGGCCTCGCTGAACTCAAGTTTGAAGTGGCCGACGCCGGCGAGTCGGCGGTGCGGCTCGCTTACCTTCCGCTCGCCCAGGCGAAGCAACTGCGCGCCACCATCCTTGCGCGGGCCGCGGGCGTTGTCAGCGAGCCTGGTAAGGAGGAGGAAATTCCTGAGGCGCCCGAGCATGTGGTGCTGTCTGTGCCCCCGGCACGGCTCATCGGGTCGTTGGTGCTGAGCGAGCAAACCGTCGGCATCCTGATCGGTGCCGCCGTGGTGGTGGCTGTCTCCGTTTTCACGGAGAACCAGACGCTGTTCCTGGCGCTCATCCCCGGCATCCTGGGCATCGGTGCCGCGTACTGGAACTCCTTCAACAAGGGCTATAACTTCACGGCAGCCATTTCGCCGGACGGTATCCGCCTTCGATACGGTCTTCTGGATACCCAGGCGCAGACCCTGCCTCCCGGACGCATCCAGGCAGTCATGGTGACGCAGCCGCCTCTCTGGAGGATCTTCGGCTGGTACCGGATGCACGTCAATGTGGCGGGTTATGGGGTGTCGGGCAGTACCGAGGGTGCCGCCCGCACCATGCTGCTGCCCGTCGGAATGAAGCCCGATGTCCTGCGGATGATGTCTTTGGTGCTGCCGGATCCGGGAGTCGAGGACCCGGAGGGCGTCTTCACGGCCGGACTGGATGGGCTGGCTCCGGCCGGGCCCGATGCCGCCCCGACCGATGATTTTGTCACCACACCCCGCCGCGCACGGCTGCTGGCTCCGCTTGGCCGGCGCCGCAACGGATTCCTTGCCACGCGCACGGCGCTGTTGATCCGATCCGGCCGTTGGTGGCACACGCTGGTTATTGTGCCGCATCAGCGGACGCAGTCCATGGCGCTCCATCAGGGGCCGCTGGCCCGCCGCTTCGGAGTGGCCGACCTTGTCCTCCACACCACCGCCGGACCTGTTTCTCCCCGAGTGTTCCAAGCTGATGCCGCGCAGGCCGTGGAGCTCTTCGACCAACAGGCTGCCCGCGCCCGCGAAGCCCGGAAACGGCAGACGAGCGAGCAGTGGCTGGCGCAGGTGGCACCGCAGGCTCCGGAGGTTGCAGCCGCAGCGGAGGTCCCAGCCACAGCGGAACAGCCGCCCCAGCCGGCACAATCCGCGCAGCCGGCCCGGCCAATCCAGCAGGAACACCCCCACACTTCACCACAACAGGAGGACCGCCACGATGGCTAGGCCAGGACGACTCGGAGTCGGAATTATCGGCGCCGGCAAGGTGGGTGCCGTGTTGGGTGCCGCTTTGCGCGCGGCCGAGCACGCCGTCGTCGGGGTTTCTGCTGTGTCGGAGGCGAGCCGTGAGCGGGCCGAAAACCTGCTGCCCGGTGTTCCGGTCCTGGAGATCCAGGACATTGTGGAGCGCTCGGAACTTGTGCTGTTGGCTGTTCCGGACGATGCCCTCGGCGAGTTGGTGGCGGGGCTCGCCAAGCTGGGCGCCTGGCAGCCTGGCCAACTGGTGGCACATACGTCCGGCCGGTTCGGCGTGGGAATCCTCAACCCTGTCCGTGCGGTGGGCGCGATCCCGCTGGCGCTGCACCCGGCCATGACGTTCACAGGCATGAGCCTGGACCTGACCCGGCTCATGGATTGCACTTTTGGTGTTACCGCGGATGCGGCCATGCTGCCGATCGCGCAGGCCCTCGTGGTGGAGATGGGTGCCGAGCCGGTGGCCATTGCCGAAGCCGACCGCACCCTCTACCACGCGTCCCTCGCGCATAGCTCGAACCATATGGTCACGCTGGTGGCCCAGGCATCCCAGATGCTGCGGGAGATCGGCGTCGAAAATCCGGAGTCCATGCTCGGTCCGCTGTTGCGCGCCACGCTGGAGAACGCCCTTGCCTCCGGCGAATCCGCGCTGACCGGTCCCGTGGCGCGTGGGGATGTGGGTACCGTTTCGGCGCACGCCCAGGCACTGAAAGAGTACGACGGCGGTGCGGGCGGCGATGTTCTCGCGGCCTACCAGGCCATGGCGCGGGCCACCGCGCGCCGGGCGGAAAACCGCGGGCTCCTGCGGCCCGAACAACTGAATGAGATCGACGATGCCTTGGGTGCCGACCCCAAGTCGCCGGAAGGACACTGAACAGCATGGCCATCAAACTCGTGACCACCGCGGCGGAACTGCGTGCCGAAAGCGCACGCTTGCTGGCATCGAAGGGCGGCAATTCGCAGGGATTGGTCCCCACCATGGGTGCCCTGCACTCAGGCCACGCGGCACTGGCACGGACCGCCGCGGCCGAGAACGACGTCGTGGTGGCCACCATCTTCGTCAACCCGCTGCAGTTCGGTGACGCCGTGGACCTGGACCGCTACCCACGCACGCTCGACGCCGACATGGCCCTGCTGGATGCCGAAGGCGTTGACTTGGTGTTCGCTCCGTCCGTTGACGAGGTGTATCCCGGCGGCCAGCCCCTGGTGCGGGTAACCTCCGGACCGCTGGGCGAAAAGTGGGAGGGCGCCTCGCGCCCCGGCCACTTTGACGGCGCCCTCACTGTCGTGGCCAAGCTGCTGCACTACGGACTTCCCGGAGGTGCTGCCGTTGACGGCACGACGGCGGCCTACCGGGCTTACTTTGGCCAGAAGGACGCGCAGCAGCTGGCTTTGGTGAAGCGGATGGTCTCGGACCTGAACTTCCCGGTGGAGATCGTTCCTGTGCCCATCGTTCGCAGTGAGGACGGCCTGGCGCTTTCAAGCCGAAACAGGTTCCTTTCCGATGAGGAACGAGAGGCCGCCCTTGTGCTGTCGCGGGCTTTGCGCCTTATTGAGTCCCGCGCGAACGCGCACGAACCACTGGACCTGGACTCCGCCGTCGCGCTTGTTGAATCCCAACCGCTGGTGGAACTGGACTATTTCGACGTCGTAGACCCCATTACGCTGGAGCCGCTCGCCGAGAACTGCAAGGAGACGCCGTTCCGCGGGGAAGGGCTGGCGATCATCGCGGCCAAGGTGGGGCCGGTGCGGCTCATCGACAACGCCCCGTTGTTCTCCTAGCGTTAGGAATTTTTCTACTGACGGGAATTGGATAGGCCCTTAGACTGTTCTAGTCTTCACCGGCATCGATCGCCGGACACCAAATCCAACCCTTGGGGAACCCTCATGTCTACCGACGTCACGTCCGACGCCAACGGCAAGCCTGAATCCGGAGCGTCCGGTTCGGTCGCCTCTGCAGAGGCAGCGCCTTACCAGGCCCCGCAGATTCCGGCGTCGCAGGCGCCGGTGTCCGGGAAGATGTCACGTGAATCCGTGACGGTGATTGTCACCCTTCTGGTGGCAACCTTCGTGGTGATCCTCAACGAGACCATCATGAACGTCGCCCTCCAGCGGCTCATGATCGATCTCCAGGTGAGTGCGTCTACTGTGCAGTGGCTGGCCACCGGCTTCATGCTGACCATGGCAGTGGTCATTCCCACCACCGGCTTCATCCTGCAACGGATGAGCACCCGAGGGGCGTTCATGCTGGCCATGGGACTCTTCAGCGGTGGTACTTTGCTGGCCGCCTTGGCGCCGGGCTTCCTGGTACTTTTGCTGGCGCGCATCGTTCAAGCCGGCGGCACCGCCATCATGCTGCCGCTGCTGATGACCACCATCCTGACGCTGGTACCCATGTCCAAACGCGGTGCCGTCATGGGCAACGTCAGCATTGCCATCTCGGTTGCTCCGGCCATGGGCCCCACCGTTTCCGGCATCATCCTGGACAACTTCTCCTGGCGCTTCATGTTCGTGTTCGTGCTGCCGGTCGCCTTGGCGGCGTTCGCGATCGGCGCCAAGTACCTCACCAATGTGGGGGAGCGCGAGAAGACCTCGCTGGACGTGCCTTCTGTCATCCTCACTGTTCCCGCGTTTGGTGGACTGGTTTACGGTCTGAGCCAGATTGGTGGCGCCGAGGCCGGCGTTGTTCCCGTCATCGCGCTGGTGATTGGTGTCCTCTGCCTGGCACTGTTTGTTTTCCGGCAGCTCAAGCTCCAAAAGTCCGACGCCCCGCTGCTGGATCTTCGTGCCTTCAAGTTCCGCATGTTCACGGTGTCCACGCTGCTGATGGTGGTAGCCATGATGGCCCTGTTCGGTGGTGTGATTCTGTTGCCGCTGTACCTTCAGAACACCCTGCACCTGCAGCCGTTGGAGACTGGACTCGCACTGCTGCCGGGCGGTTTGGCCATGGGCCTGCTGGGTCCGGTCATTGGACGGATTTTCGACAAGGTTGGCCCCCTGCCGCTCACCGTCTCCGGTTCTGTGCTCATGGTCCTGACGCTGTGGCAGTTCTCCCGCCTGGACGAGGGGAGCTCGCTTGGCTGGGTCATTGCCCTGCACGTCACCCTGAGCCTTGGCCTTGCCCTGCTCTTTACGCCGGCGTTCACCACCGGCCTGAACCCGCTGCCGCCGCACCTCTACTCGCACGGATCGGCGATCATCAGCACCGCACAGCAGGTTTCCGGAGCAGCCGGGACGGCGCTGCTGGTCTCCATCTATGCGGTGGTCTCTGCATCTTCCAACCAGGTTGCCGGCATGCAGGCTGCGTTCATGGCCGCTACTGTTATCGCCGTTGCTGCTGTAGTGCTTGGCGCCATGATGCGCAAGACCGACGGAGCCGGAGGACACGGGGGTCACTGACCCGCGGTTGCTACTAACGGTTTCCCGCAAAGCTCTCCCACGGTGGTGGGGGAGCTTTGTTGGTTAACGGGGTGGCGCCGTTGGTAGGGGGTGGCGCCCTTGGTTAGGGAGCGGCGCCCTTGGTTAGTGGGTGGCGACAGTCGGTCGTGCAGCGTCCACCTTCCGACGCTCGCTCACATCCCGCGGGTTTGGGGCGGTCGCTCTCTCATATCCCTCGGGTTTGGGGTCGTTGCTCGCTCACATCCCGCGGGTTTGGGACGGTGGCTCTCGCAGGTCCCTCGGGTTTGGGGCGGTTGCTCGCTTATGTCTTTTGGGTTTGGTTGGGGGTTCGACGGCGGTGGTGGGGTGGTGTGGTGTCGGTGGTTGTTGTGGGGTGGGGTTGTGTGACGGGCTTCACTTGGGTTGGTTTGGGGTGTGTTGGGGCGGTTTTGGGGTTGTTTTCCTTGTGTTTGCGGGGTTTTTGGGTGGTGTTGGGGTGGATTTGGTGTGGGGGTGGGGCGCGTGTAAAGTTATTCGAGTCGCCGCCGCTGATGCGGAAAGATGGCGACCGACTCCCTTCAAATTGCCGGTTTCGGTGGTGCTTTTGTGTGCCGCTGGTTGGTGTGGGAGGCCCGGGTTCTGGTTTGCTTTGTGCGGCTGGTTCGGGTAAGTTTGAAAAGTTGCTCCGGAGCGATCCTGGACCCTTGTGGGTGTGGGTGGTGCCGGTAGTGTCTGTTGTTTGAGAACTCAATAGTGTGCCAAGTTTGTTGATACCGATTGTTTTATCAATTGGTTGAAATTATGGCTGGATCATTGCGCACCCCCGTGTGTGGTGGTCTGGTTTTCAGCTGGTTTCGAATTTTGTGCAGCCGTGTTCTACCGTTATTTCCGGTGGGTGTGGTTGTGTCTGTTTGATTTGTTTTACTTCAACGGAGAGTTTGATCCTGGCTCAGGATGAACGCTGGCGGCGTGCTTAACACATGCAAGTCGAACGATGATCCCAGCTTGCTGGGGGATTAGTGGCGAACGGGTGAGTAACACGTGAGTAACCTGCCCTTGACTCTGGGATAAGCCTGGGAAACTGGGTCTAATACCGGATATGACCGTCTGACGCATGTCAGGTGGTGGAAAGCTTTTGTGGTTTTGGATGGACTCGCGGCCTATCAGCTTGTTGGTGGGGTAATGGCCTACCAAGGCGACGACGGGTAGCCGGCCTGAGAGGGTGACCGGCCACACTGGGACTGAGACACGGCCCAGACTCCTACGGGAGGCAGCAGTGGGGAATATTGCACAATGGGCGCAAGCCTGATGCAGCGACGCCGCGTGAGGGATGACGGCCTTCGGGTTGTAAACCTCTTTCAGTAGGGAAGAAGCGAAAGTGACGGTACCTGCAGAAGAAGCGCCGGCTAACTACGTGCCAGCAGCCGCGGTAATACGTAGGGCGCAAGCGTTATCCGGAATTATTGGGCGTAAAGAGCTCGTAGGCGGTTTGTCGCGTCTGCTGTGAAAGACCGGGGCTCAACTCCGGTTCTGCAGTGGGTACGGGCAGACTAGAGTGATGTAGGGGAGACTGGAATTCCTGGTGTAGCGGTGAAATGCGCAGATATCAGGAGGAACACCGATGGCGAAGGCAGGTCTCTGGGCATTAACTGACGCTGAGGAGCGAAAGCATGGGGAGCGAACAGGATTAGATACCCTGGTAGTCCATGCCGTAAACGTTGGGCACTAGGTGTGGGGGACATTCCACGTTTTCCGCGCCGTAGCTAACGCATTAAGTGCCCCGCCTGGGGAGTACGGCCGCAAGGCTAAAACTCAAAGGAATTGACGGGGGCCCGCACAAGCGGCGGAGCATGCGGATTAATTCGATGCAACGCGAAGAACCTTACCAAGGCTTGACATGAACCGGTAATACCTGGAAACAGGTGCCCCGCTTGCGGTCGGTTTACAGGTGGTGCATGGTTGTCGTCAGCTCGTGTCGTGAGATGTTGGGTTAAGTCCCGCAACGAGCGCAACCCTCGTTCTATGTTGCCAGCGCGTTATGGCGGGGACTCATAGGAGACTGCCGGGGTCAACTCGGAGGAAGGTGGGGACGACGTCAAATCATCATGCCCCTTATGTCTTGGGCTTCACGCATGCTACAATGGCCGGTACAAAGGGTTGCGATACTGTGAGGTGGAGCTAATCCCAAAAAGCCGGTCTCAGTTCGGATTGGGGTCTGCAACTCGACCCCATGAAGTCGGAGTCGCTAGTAATCGCAGATCAGCAACGCTGCGGTGAATACGTTCCCGGGCCTTGTACACACCGCCCGTCAAGTCACGAAAGTTGGTAACACCCGAAGCCGGTGGCCTAACCCTTGTGGGGGGAGCCGTCGAAGGTGGGACCGGCGATTGGGACTAAGTCGTAACAAGGTAGCCGTACCGGAAGGTGCGGCTGGATCACCTCCTTTCTAAGGAGCTGCTAACAGCTGGTTGCTGTGCCCGCATGGGTGTGGTGGTGGTTGTCAGTGTTGCCCATTGCGCAGGCGTCTGTTCTGCGGTGGGTGCTCATGGGTGGAATATCAACGAATCAAACTTGTTTGGCATGGCCTTTACCGGTTGTGTCCTGGTGCCAGTACGGCAGCATGTGCTCTCCTTTTGTGGGGGTGGGTGTTGTTGGGAACGCTGCCGGGGTGCATGGTTTGTGGGGGTTGTGTTTGGCGCACTGTTGGGTCCTGAGGCAACAGGACCTTTTTGCAGCAATGCAGAGGGCATCGTTCTGGTGTTTCTTTTGTTCCTGCTTCCGGTTCTGCCGCTGTTCCCGTTTGTGGGGTGGTGGTGGTCTGGTTGATGGGGTTGTTGTTTGAGAACTACATAGTGGACGCGAGCATCTGAAACACATGCCTTTGGTATGTGTTTCTACAGCAATTTCTTATGAATGAACCTGGCCCTTGTGGTCATGGTTCTCTCGATATGAATGATGCATCGTAGACCGGCAGGCCCTTTTGGGGTTTGTTGGTTTGTGTGTGGTCAAGTTTTTAAGGGCACACGGTGGATGCCTTGGCATTAGGAGCCGAAGAAGGACGTAGGAATCTGCGATAAGCCTGGGGGAGTTGATAACCGAGCGTTGATCCCAGGATGTCCGAATGGGGAAACCCCGCACAACGCTGCAAGGTGATTGTGTGACCCGCATCTGAACACATAGGGTGCGTGGGGGGAACGCGGGGAAGTGAAACATCTCAGTACCCGCAGGAAGAGAAAACAATAGTGATTCCGTTAGTAGTGGCGAGCGAACGCGGATCAGGCTAAACCGTTCCATGTGTGATAGCCGGCGGGCGTTGCATGGGCGGGGTTGTGGGACTTTCCGTGATGGTTCTGCCGGACCGTTGGGGTGATGTGCAGGCATAGGTGAACGGTCTTGAAAGGCCGGCCAGAGAGGGTGGGAGCCCCGTAACCGTAATGTTGTGTGCAGCCTGGAGAGTATCCCAAGTAGCACGGGGCCCGAGAAATCCCGTGCGAATCTGTCAGGACCACCTGATAAGCCTAAATACTTCCTAATGACCGATAGCGGACCAGTACCGTGAGGGAAAGGTGAAAAGTACCCCGGGAGGGGAGTGAAACAGTACCTGAAACCGTGTGCTTACAATCCGTCGGAGCAACCGCGAGTGATCGCATAGTAGTTGTGACGGCGTGCCTTTTGAAGAATGAGCCTGCGAGTTAGTGTTACGTCGCGAGGTTAACCCGTGTGGGGTAGCCGTAGCGAAAGCGAGTCTGAACAGGGCGAGTGTAGTGGCGTGATCTAGACCCGAAGCGGAGTGATCTACCCATGGCCAGGTTGAAGCGACGGTAAGACGTCGTGGAGGACCGAACCCACTTCAGTTGAAAATGGAGGGGATGAGCTGTGGGTAGGGGTGAAAGGCCAATCAAACTCCGTGATAGCTGGTTCTCCCCGAAATGCATTTAGGTGCAGCGTTGCGTGTTTCTTGCCGGAGGTAGAGCTACTGGATGGCCGATGGGCCCTACAAGGTTACTGACGTCAGCCAAACTCCGAATGCCGGTAAGTGAGAGCGCAGCAGTGAGACTGTGGGGGATAAGCTTCATAGTCGAGAGGGAAACAGCCCAGACCACCAACTAAGGCCCCTAAGCGTGTGCTAAGTGGGAAAGGATGTGGAGTTGCGAAGACAACCAGGAGGTTGGCTTAGAAGCAGCCATCCTTGAAAGAGTGCGTAATAGCTCACTGGTCAAGTGATTCCGCGCCGACAATGTAGCGGGGCTCAAGTACACCGCCGAAGTTGTGGATTTCACACATTGCCCTAGCCTTCGTGGTTCAGGGGTGTGGAGTGGTAGGGGAGCGTCGTGTGGGCAGTGAAGTCGCGGTGGAAACCAGCGGTGGAGCCTACACGAGTGAGAATGCAGGCATGAGTAGCGAAAGACGGGTGAGAAACCCGTCCGCCGAATGATCAAGGGTTCCAGGGTCAAGCTAATCTGCCCTGGGTAAGTCGGGACCTAAGGCGAGGCCGACAGGCGTAGTCGATGGACAACGGGTTGATATTCCCGTACCGGCGAAAAACCGTCCATGCCAAGCGGGGGATACTAACCGCCCGGAGCCTGCCCGCTCACCCTTGTGGTGTTGTGGGTTTTGGCCGAGCGCGGGACCTGATCCTGGGAGGTAAGCGTATTAACAGGTGTGACGCAGGAAGGTAGCCGGGCCGGGCGATGGTTGCCCCGGTCTAAGGATGTAGGGTCAGGGATAGGCAAATCCGTTCCTGTGTGCTTCGAGCACGTTCCTGAGATCTGATGGGACTCCCGTATGGGGGGATCCGGTGATCCTATGCTGCCAAGAAAAGCATCGACGCGAGGTTTTAGCCGCCCGTACCCCAAACCGACACAGGTGATCAGGTAGAGAATACCAAGGCGATCGAGAGAATTATGGTTAAGGAACTCGGCAAAATGCCCCCGTAACTTCGGGAGAAGGGGGGCCTGCCCCGTGATGGAGACTTGCTCTCCGTGAGCGGGTGTGGGCCGCAGAGACCAGGGGGAAGCGACTGTTTACTAAAAACACAGGTCCGTGCGAAGTCGCAAGACGATGTATACGGACTGACTCCTGCCCGGTGCTGGAAGGTTAAGAGGACCGGTTAGCCCCTTGTGGGCGAAGCTGAGAATTTAAGCCCCAGTAAACGGCGGTGGTAACTATAACCATCCTAAGGTAGCGAAATTCCTTGTCGGGTAAGTTCCGACCTGCACGAATGGAGTAACGACTTCCCCGCTGTCTCAACCATAAACTCGGCGAAATTGCAGTACGAGTAAAGATGCTCGTTACGCGCAGCAGGACGGAAAGACCCCGAGACCTTTACTATAGTTTGGTATTGGTGTTCGGAGTGGCTTGTGTAGGATAGGTGGGAGACGTTGAAACCCGGACGCCAGTTCGGGTGGAGTCATCGTTGAAATACCACTCTGGTCACTTTGGACATCTAACTTCGGCCCGTGATCCGGGTCAGGGACAGTGCCTGATGGGTAGTTTAACTGGGGCGGTTGCCTCCTAAAAAGTAACGGAGGCGCCCAAAGGTTCCCTCAGCCTGGTTGGCAATCAGGTGTCGAGTGTAAGTGCACAAGGGAGCTTGACTGTGAGAGAGACATCTCAAGCAGGGACGAAAGTCGGGACTAGTGATCCGGCGGTACATTGTGGAATGGCCGTCGCTCAACGGATAAAAGGTACCTCGGGGATAACAGGCTGATCTTGCCCAAGAGTCCATATCGACGGCATGGTTTGGCACCTCGATGTCGGCTCGTCGCATCCTGGGGCTGGAGTAGGTCCCAAGGGTTGGGCTGTTCGCCCATTAAAGCGGTACGCGAGCTGGGTTTAGAACGTCGTGAGACAGTTCGGTCCCTATCCGCTGCGCGCGCAGGAAATTTGAGAAGGGCTGTCCTTAGTACGAGAGGACCGGGACGGACGAACCTCTGGTGTGTCAGTTGTACTGCCAAGTGCATCGCTGATTAGCTACGTTCGGATGGGATAACCGCTGAAAGCATCTAAGCGGGAAGCTCGCTTCAAGATGAGATTTCCATACACATTATGTGTGAGAGGCCCCCAGCCAGACCACTGGGTTGATAGGCCGGATGTGGAAGCGAGGACTAAAGACTCGTGAAGCTGACCGGTACTAATAGGCCAACAACTTACACCACACACAACACACTGCACGCGTCCACTATGTGGTTCCCGAACAACAACCCGCACCAAGGGTTGCCGGAACCAACACAACAAAATAAACAACACCACAGTTGTAACCAAAAGATTTCCCACCCACCCCCGAGGCAAACACCACAAGGGGCCGGGACGGGTAACAGAGTTACGGCGGTCATAGCGTGGGGGAAACGCCCGGTCCCATTCCGAACCCGGAAGCTAAGACCCACAGCGCCGATGGTACTGCACCCGGGAGGGTGTGGGAGAGTAGGACACCGCCGGACAACCATTAAGGCAAGAGCCCCGACCACAGGTCGGGGCTCTTCCCCTTTAACCACCCAACACACATTAACCACCCACACACCCCAACACCGCGTCCACCACATGGCTCCGCTGCTTATCCCGTCGATACACCAGGTACTCCGTTATCGGCGGAATCGAATCAACAAAATCAAGCAACACCAACGAGACTGTCCGATAAACGGTGTGTGGGCTCCTGCGTTTTCATTGGTTGATGGTTCTTTCGAACCGACCGGCGAACGCGTTGGGCAAGGGTTTCCATCTCATGGTGCAGGGTCCCTGTCCTCCACTGAGTGGAGGCCTTTTTCTTTGTTAACCCCTGGGGAGTCTGCCTCGATTTTCAGGGCGTCCAGCCTGTTCCGTCAGCCTTGCATCTGGCTGATTCCTGATGAGGATGCGGATTACGGACTAGTTTGCCACCCAACGCCCCGGCAACGGTGGGGCTTTGGATTGGTAGGTGTGTCCGGTGGGTGTGCTGATGTGCAGGGTGTGGGTTTCTGCGGGTAGGGGTGTGGCGGTCCAGCCGGGGTTTTCTTTGGTGTGGTTGCAGGCTTCGCAGAGCCCTGCGGCGTTGTCCAGGGTGGTGGTTCCGCCGGCGTGCCAGGGCACGATGTGGTCAATGTGCCGGATCGGCGCGTCGCAGTACGGGGTGCGGCAGGTGTGGTCGCGGGCTTGGATGAATCGCCGGTGCCGGTGGGGGAAGAGCCTGGCTTTGGAGTCCATGGACACTAGTTCCCCGCTCCCGGGTGCGGTGTAGAGCCGCCGGACCCAGACCGCGAAGTCGTGATCCTGCGCTGGACCTGGATCCTCGCCCTTCGCCGGTTCCATCCCACCTGCGGAAGCTTGCCCGGACCCGGTTTCCAGCCAAGCAACGGTCCGCCGTTCAGGTAGTGCCTCGTCGCGTCCACCAACCAGAGTCCTCGCCCAGTCGGCCGGGACGATGCCGTAGCCGTGGAGCCGGGCCGGTTCGGAATCGCCCTGGAAGAGGGTCCGGTCGGTCATGACGAGCTGGAGTTCAACCCCGGCGACCCCGCCCGGGGTGCCGGTGATGTGTTCGGTCAGGGTGTCGGCCATGACCTGGCCACGGCCCCGGGGATCACCACTGGAACGGGCAGCATCAGCGGTCCGGGACAGCGCCGCATACACTGCCACACCCTGGGCCACCGGGAGCAGCGCAGTCAGGTAGGTCATGGTGTCCGGTGCCGGACGCAGACTCACCGTCCGTTCCGTCGCGGCGTGGCTGGCCCGTTGCGCCACGGACCGTGGATCACGGCGGTACGCGGCCGATTTAACGGCAGCGACCAGGGCCCGGTCACCGAAACCGTCGAAAGTCCCGGTGTCGGGGGCGAGCTCGGCATCCACCGCGGCCCGGTCCTCCACCGACAAACACGCGGTCTCCTTCACCAGCAGCGTCGCCCGCCACTCATTCAGCTGGCCCTTGTTCAACGCCGCCAACGTCCGCGGCATCTCCGTCACCAGAGCCTTGGCCAGCCCCAACAACCTCGAGCCCCGGTTCGGAGACTCGCGGCGGGCCAACGCCACCTGCGCACCCACACCCTTGCCACGCTCCGCCGCAGGAACCCCAGCCTCGGCCTGCTCGGCCCGCTGCGCCAGATCAAACGCCACAGCAATCTGCGCCTGTGCACCAGCAATAGCCGACTTCATCTCCTCAAGATCACGTATCTGGTCGATCAATCCGACACTGTCTGAGGCGGGTAGGAGGGAGGCCACGGTGGTGACCAGATCCTTCACCAAGCCCTTGAATCGGGGGTGGCCTGGTTCTGCTTGCCATGACGCAGGGGTTTCATCGCGGGACGCGACCCGTGGCACAGGAAAACGCGCGATTACAGCGTCGCTCGCTGACCTTTCCCGAATCCGCTCCATGCGCCCACTCTTCCAGCGGGGAGGGGGCCACAGTAAGGACGGAACGCAGTTATGTGGAAAACGCGACGATCTGCCGAGTTCGAGAAGGAAGTGTCCCACAACGGTGGGAATCCGGAGGGCCCTGCCCCAAACGGCGATAGGTAAGGTCGGCGCGAACTAGGCGTTGGACGACTTCGCGGCCTTCGCCGCTGCCTTTGCTGCCTGTTTGCTGGCACGTACCTTGACCAAGGACTCTGGATCCACGATGTCGGCAACGGACAGGTACGATCCTTCTTCGCCGTAGTGGCCGGCGGTCTCCCGCCAACCTTCGGCTTGAAGGCCGCATTGCTTGCCCAGCAGGGCCAGGAAGATTTTCGCCTTCTGCTCGCCGAAGCCCGGCAACGCTTTGAGCCGGCGCAGTACCTCAGGACCGTCAGGGTTTCCGCGGGTCCAGATCGAGGCAGCATCACCATTCCAGTCGCTGTGGACCGTTTCCGCCAGGGCTTGGACCCTGCCGGCCATGGAACCGGGAAAGCGATGGACGGCCGGCCTCTCCTTGAAGACTTCGATGAAGCCGGCGGGATCGTGATCGGCAATGGCGGATGGGTCCAAGGACCCTAGGCGGGTACGAATCTTCTCTGGTCCAGCAAATGCCGATTCCATGGTGACCTGTTGATCGAGCAACATACCCGTGAGCAACGCAAAGGCGTCGTCACTGAGCAGTCTGTCGGCGGCGGCATCTCCCGTGATGTGCAGTTCCATGCGTTCCATCCTCCCACCAGGCGGCGTCAACGTCATTGGCCCGCTGATTGCGACCCATAAGTGTGCAGCCCGCTGCGGCCACGCCGCGTCTTATGCCTGCCGTACGGCAGTTGATGGCCTGACGTCCGGTGGCGAGTTCGACGGCGGTTGGTGGGGTTTTGGGGGTGGGTTTGGTGTGGGTGGGGTGGGGTGTTGGGGTGGATTTGCGTTGGGGGTTGGGGGCGTGTATTGTTTTCTGAGTCGCCGGGTGCGAAACGGAAAGCCGGAAGGTGTGTACGGTTCGGTAGGCGGCCAAAAATAACTCTTCTTTTCCAATGGCCCTGTTGGGTGCGCTGCTTTGTGTGGTGTGCTGTGGGTGATGTTTTGGGGGGTCTGTTGTTTGAGAACTCAATAGTGTGCCAAGTTTGTTGATACCGATTGTTTTATCAATTGGTTGAAATTATGGCTGGATCATTGCGCACCCCCGTGTGTGGTGGTCTGGTTTTCAGCTGGTTTCGAATTTTGTGCAGCCGTGTTCTACCGTTATTTCCGGTGGGTGTGGTTGTGTCTGTTTGATTTGTTTTACTTCAACGGAGAGTTTGATCATGGCTCAGGATGAACGCTGGCGGCGTGCTTAACACATGCAAGTCGAACGATGATCCCAGCTTGCTGGGGGATTAGTGGCGAACGGGTGAGTAACACGTGAGTAACCTGCCCTTGACTCTGGGATAAGCCTGGGAAACTGGGTCTAATACCGGATATGACCTCCTGACGCATGTCAGGTGGTGGAAAGCTTTTGTGGTTTTGGATGGACTCGCGGCCTATCAGCTTGTTGGTGGGGTAATGGCCTACCAAGGCGACGACGGGTAGCCGGCCTGAGAGGGTGACCGGCCACACTGGGACTGAGACACGGCCCAGACTCCTACGGGAGGCAGCAGTGGGGAATATTGCACAATGGGCGCAAGCCTGATGCAGCGACGCCGCGTGAGGGATGACGGCCTTCGGGTTGTAAACCTCTTTCAGTAGGGAAGAAGCGAAAGTGACGGTACCTGCAGAAGAAGCGCCGGCTAACTACGTGCCAGCAGCCGCGGTAATACGTAGGGCGCAAGCGTTATCCGGAATTATTGGGCGTAAAGAGCTCGTAGGCGGTTTGTCGCGTCTGCTGTGAAAGACCGGGGCTCAACTCCGGTTCTGCAGTGGGTACGGGCAGACTAGAGTGATGTAGGGGAGACTGGAATTCCTGGTGTAGCGGTGAAATGCGCAGATATCAGGAGGAACACCGATGGCGAAGGCAGGTCTCTGGGCATTAACTGACGCTGAGGAGCGAAAGCATGGGGAGCGAACAGGATTAGATACCCTGGTAGTCCATGCCGTAAACGTTGGGCACTAGGTGTGGGGGACATTCCACGTTTTCCGCGCCGTAGCTAACGCATTAAGTGCCCCGCCTGGGGAGTACGGCCGCAAGGCTAAAACTCAAAGGAATTGACGGGGGCCCGCACAAGCGGCGGAGCATGCGGATTAATTCGATGCAACGCGAAGAACCTTACCAAGGCTTGACATGAACCGGTAATACCTGGAAACAGGTGCCCCGCTTGCGGTCGGTTTACAGGTGGTGCATGGTTGTCGTCAGCTCGTGTCGTGAGATGTTGGGTTAAGTCCCGCAACGAGCGCAACCCTCGTTCTATGTTGCCAGCGCGTTATGGCGGGGACTCATAGGAGACTGCCGGGGTCAACTCGGAGGAAGGTGGGGACGACGTCAAATCATCATGCCCCTTATGTCTTGGGCTTCACGCATGCTACAATGGCCGGTACAAAGGGTTGCGATACTGTGAGGTGGAGCTAATCCCAAAAAGCCGGTCTCAGTTCGGATTGGGGTCTGCAACTCGACCCCATGAAGTCGGAGTCGCTAGTAATCGCAGATCAGCAACGCTGCGGTGAATACGTTCCCGGGCCTTGTACACACCGCCCGTCAAGTCACGAAAGTTGGTAACACCCGAAGCCGGTGGCCTAACCCTTGTGGGGGGAGCCGTCGAAGGTGGGACCGGCGATTGGGACTAAGTCGTAACAAGGTAGCCGTACCGGAAGGTGCGGCTGGATCACCTCCTTTCTAAGGAGCTGCTAACAGCTGGTTGCTGTGCCCGCATGGGTGTGGTGGTGGTTGTCAGTGTTGCCCATTGCGCAGGCGTCTGTTCTGCGGTGGGTGCTCATGGGTGGAATATCAACGAATCAAACTTGTTTGGCATGGCCTTTACCGGTTGTGTCCTGGTGCCAGTACGGCAGCATGTGCTCTCCTTTTGTGGGGGGTGGGTGTTGTTGGGAACGCTGCCGGGGTGCATGGTTTGTGGGGGTTGTGTTTGGCGCACTGTTGGGTCCTGAGGCAACAGGACCTTTTTGCAGCAATGCAGAGGGCATCGTTCTGGTGTTTCTTTTGTTCCTGCTTCCGGTTCTGCCGCTGTCCCCGTTTGTGGGGTGGTGGTGGTCTGGTTGATGGGGTTGTTGTTTGAGAACTACATAGTGGACGCGAGCATCTGAGACACACTTGTGGCTGGCCTCTTCGGGGGTTGGTGGGTGTGTTTCTACAGCAATTTCTTATGAATGAACCTGGCCCTTGTGGTCATGGTTCTCTCGAGTAAGTTTTTGATCTTTGTGTGGTCAAGTTTTTAAGGGCACACGGTGGATGCCTTGGCATTAGGAGCCGAAGAAGGACGTAGGAATCTGCGATAAGCCTGGGGGAGTTGATAACCGAGCGTTGATCCCAGGATGTCCGAATGGGGAAACCCCGCACAACGCTGCAAGGTGATTGTGTGACCCGCATCTGAACACATAGGGTGCGTGGGGGGAACGCGGGGAAGTGAAACATCTCAGTACCCGCAGGAAGAGAAAACAATAGTGATTCCGTTAGTAGTGGCGAGCGAACGCGGATCAGGCTAAACCGTTTCCATGTGTGATAGCCGGCGGGCGTTGCATGGGCGGGGTTGTGGGACTTTCCGTGATGGTTCTGCCGGACCGTTGGGGTGATGTGCAGGCATAGGTGAACGGTCTTGAAAGGCCGGCCAGAGAGGGTGGGAGCCCCGTAACCGTAATGTTGTGTGCAGCCTGGAGAGTATCCCAAGTAGCACGGGGCCCGAGAAATCCCGTGCGAATCTGTCAGGACCACCTGATAAGCCTAAATACTTCCTAATGACCGATAGCGGACCAGTACCGTGAGGGAAAGGTGAAAAGTACCCCGGGAGGGGAGTGAAACAGTACCTGAAACCGTGTGCTTACAATCCGTCGGAGCAACCGCGAGTGATCGCATAGTAGTTGTGACGGCGTGCCTTTTGAAGAATGAGCCTGCGAGTTAGTGTTACGTCGCGAGGTTAACCCGTGTGGGGTAGCCGTAGCGAAAGCGAGTCTGAACAGGGCGAGTGTAGTGGCGTGATCTAGACCCGAAGCGGAGTGATCTACCCATGGCCAGGTTGAAGCGACGGTAAGACGTCGTGGAGGACCGAACCCACTTCAGTTGAAAATGGAGGGGATGAGCTGTGGGTAGGGGTGAAAGGCCAATCAAACTCCGTGATAGCTGGTTCTCCCCGAAATGCATTTAGGTGCAGCGTTGCGTGTTTCTTGCCGGAGGTAGAGCTACTGGATGGCCGATGGGCCCTACAAGGTTACTGACGTCAGCCAAACTCCGAATGCCGGTAAGTGAGAGCGCAGCAGTGAGACTGTGGGGGATAAGCTTCATAGTCGAGAGGGAAACAGCCCAGACCACCAACTAAGGCCCCTAAGCGTGTGCTAAGTGGGAAAGGATGTGGAGTTGCGAAGACAACCAGGAGGTTGGCTTAGAAGCAGCCATCCTTGAAAGAGTGCGTAATAGCTCACTGGTCAAGTGATTCCGCGCCGACAATGTAGCGGGGCTCAAGTACACCGCCGAAGTTGTGGATTTCACACATTGCCCTAGCCTTCGTGGTTCAGGGGTGTGGAGTGGTAGGGGAGCGTCGTGTGGGCAGTGAAGTCGCGGTGGAAACCAGCGGTGGAGCCTACACGAGTGAGAATGCAGGCATGAGTAGCGAAAGACGGGTGAGAAACCCGTCCGCCGAATGATCAAGGGTTCCAGGGTCAAGCTAATCTGCCCTGGGTAAGTCGGGACCTAAGGCGAGGCCGACAGGCGTAGTCGATGGACAACGGGTTGATATTCCCGTACCGGCGAAAAACCGTCCATGCCAAGCGGGGGATACTAACCGCCCGGAGCCTGCCCGCTCACCCTTGTGGTGTTGTGGGTTTTGGCCGAGCGCGGGACCTGATCCTGGGAGGTAAGCGTATTAACAGGTGTGACGCAGGAAGGTAGCCGGGCCGGGCGATGGTTGCCCCGGTCTAAGGATGTAGGGTCAGGGATAGGCAAATCCGTTCCTGTGTGCTTCGAGCACGTTCCTGAGATCTGATGGGACTCCCGTATGGGGGGATCCGGTGATCCTATGCTGCCAAGAAAAGCATCGACGCGAGGTTTTAGCCGCCCGTACCCCAAACCGACACAGGTGATCAGGTAGAGAATACCAAGGCGATCGAGAGAATTATGGTTAAGGAACTCGGCAAAATGCCCCCGTAACTTCGGGAGAAGGGGGGCCTGCCCCGTGATGGAGACTTGCTCTCCGTGAGCGGGTGTGGGCCGCAGAGACCAGGGGGAAGCGACTGTTTACTAAAAACACAGGTCCGTGCGAAGTCGCAAGACGATGTATACGGACTGACTCCTGCCCGGTGCTGGAAGGTTAAGAGGACCGGTTAGCCCCTTGTGGGCGAAGCTGAGAATTTAAGCCCCAGTAAACGGCGGTGGTAACTATAACCATCCTAAGGTAGCGAAATTCCTTGTCGGGTAAGTTCCGACCTGCACGAATGGAGTAACGACTTCCCCGCTGTCTCAACCATAAACTCGGCGAAATTGCAGTACGAGTAAAGATGCTCGTTACGCGCAGCAGGACGGAAAGACCCCGAGACCTTTACTATAGTTTGGTATTGGTGTTCGGAGTGGCTTGTGTAGGATAGGTGGGAGACGTTGAAACCCGGACGCCAGTTCGGGTGGAGTCATCGTTGAAATACCACTCTGGTCACTTTGGACATCTAACTTCGGCCCGTGATCCGGGTCAGGGACAGTGCCTGATGGGTAGTTTAACTGGGGCGGTTGCCTCCTAAAAAGTAACGGAGGCGCCCAAAGGTTCCCTCAGCCTGGTTGGCAATCAGGTGTCGAGTGTAAGTGCACAAGGGAGCTTGACTGTGAGAGAGACATCTCAAGCAGGGACGAAAGTCGGGACTAGTGATCCGGCGGTACATTGTGGAATGGCCGTCGCTCAACGGATAAAAGGTACCTCGGGGATAACAGGCTGATCTTGCCCAAGAGTCCATATCGACGGCATGGTTTGGCACCTCGATGTCGGCTCGTCGCATCCTGGGGCTGGAGTAGGTCCCAAGGGTTGGGCTGTTCGCCCATTAAAGCGGTACGCGAGCTGGGTTTAGAACGTCGTGAGACAGTTCGGTCCCTATCCGCTGCGCGCGCAGGAAATTTGAGAAGGGCTGTCCTTAGTACGAGAGGACCGGGACGGACGAACCTCTGGTGTGTCAGTTGTACTGCCAAGTGCATCGCTGATTAGCTACGTTCGGATGGGATAACCGCTGAAAGCATCTAAGCGGGAAGCTCGCTTCAAGATGAGATTTCCATACACATTATGTGTGAGAGGCCCCCAGCCAGACCACTGGGTTGATAGGCCGGATGTGGAAGCGAGGACTAAAGACTCGTGAAGCTGACCGGTACTAATAGGCCAACAACTTACACCACACACAACACACTGCACGCGTCCACTATGTGGTTCCCGAACAACAACCCGCACCAAGGGTTGCCGGAACCAACAACTAAATAACAACACCACAGTTGTAACCAAAAGATTTCCCACCCACCCCCGAGGCAAACACCACAAGGGGCCGGGACGGGTAACAGAGTTACGGCGGTCATAGCGTGGGGGAAACGCCCGGTCCCATTCCGAACCCGGAAGCTAAGACCCACAGCGCCGATGGTACTGCACCCGGGAGGGTGTGGGAGAGTAGGACACCGCCGGACAACCATTAAGGCAAGAGCCCCGACCACAGGTCGGGGCTCTTCCCCTTTAACCACCCAACACGCATTAACCACCCACACACCCCAACACCGCGTCCACCACATGGCTCCGCTGCTTATCCCGTCGATACACCAGGTACTCCGTTATCGGCGGAATCGAATCAACAAAATCAAGCAACACCAACCGGGGATCGTCGTTGAATTCATCCTCTGCGATGACCCCAATGCCTAGGCCGGCGATCACCGCCGCGTGGACTGCTTCCCGGCTGTCAGTCTCGAGGACTTCCGCTGGTTGCAGTTGGGCTGCGGAGAGCGCTGTCTCAATGGACCTACGGGTGACGGACCCGATCTCCCTGATGATCAGCGGGTGGTCAACAAGGTCCCGGAGCCGGATCACCTTGCTGCCGGCCAACGGGTGGTCCTGCCGAACGAACGCCACCAGGTCCTGCGTTCCGAGCCGGCGTGCAATCAAGTCCGGATGTGGTGTCTCGTCGGCGATGATGCCGACGTCCACAGTTCCGGCCAGGACCCGTCTGCGTACCTCAGCGGAGTTTCCGCTGACGAGTTGGATGCTGACTCCCGGGTTCAGCTGGCGGAACGTGCTGAGCACGCCCACGGCGTTGATGGGAGCGTCGGTGCCGAACCGCAGCTCTCCTTGCATGACGTTGCGCGCCCTGGCCAGGACGGTCTCGGCTTCGAGCTCGGCGGCGAATAGCCTGGCTGTGACTGCCAGGAGCTTGCCTCCCAAAGGCGTCAGCTCTACGGACCGTCCAGCTCGTTGCAGGAGCTGGATCCCGTGGTGCCGCTCCAAAAGGCGGACCTGTTCGGACAGGGTAGGTTGGCTCACTTTTGCGGCTGCAGCCGCCGCGACGTAACTGCCGTGGGTGGCAACGAGGTGGAACGCCCGCAGGTGGGTGAGATTCATAGGCATGGCCTAAGTCTCCTATAGATGAGAGCGGCTGCTCCTATGGGTTGCCGTCAAAGCCACGTACCGTCGTGGCTGTGAAGAATGAATCCCACGTCCTGGTAGTCGGAATCGACGGCGTCCGTTACGACTCCCTCATGTCCGCGACCACACCCGCCTTAGACCAGATTGCCCGAAACGGCTTCCTGCTCCCCGTCCGCGTTCACAGGAAGAATGCCACGATTTCCGGTCCAGTCTGGGCCACAGTGGCCACCGGGGTTTATGCAGACCGGCACAAGGTCACCGGGAACAGTGACCATCCGCCGGAGCTCGCTGCCTATCAGGACTTCACCGCCGTTCTTCGTGCGGCCCGTCCGGAGTCGCGCACTATGATTGCCGCGAGCTGGTTTCCTGTGGCGGCACCCACAGCGTGCGGGCCCCTCTTCTCTTCCCGTGGCTGGGTGCCGGAGGACGATCCTGAAGAAGCGAACGACGCCGGCAGCTGGGTAAGTGCCGACGACTCCGTTGCAGATTATGCGGCCGGACGGTTGGAGCGCGAGGACCTGGCGGCATCCTTTGTGTACTTTGGCGAGGCCGACGTTGAAGCCCATAACAACGGCACGGGTACCGGCTACCTTTCAGCCATTCAGCGCTGCGACTCCCGCCTCAAAAGCCTGTTGGAAGCCATTGAGTCGAGGCCTCGTCGTGGTGACGAACACTGGACTGTCATAGTAGTGACTGACCACGGGCACGTCGATGCCGGTGGTCATGGGGGTGAGACCGATGCCGAGCGCACAGCCTGGATCGCTGCCTGCGGCGAAAGCGTGCCCCTGGACGTCATGGCCGTGGACCACGCCGATATCTTTTCCCAAGTACTGGCTACATTTGGTGTTGCTGCAGGAGACACGGACGGGCTCGACTTCGGTGCCCGGCGTGACCTGCAGGAGCAACCCGCAACGACGACAGTTCTCCGTTGACCCTTGCAGTGACGGCGGCAGTCCTTCTCGCGGCGGTCCTGCACAGCGTGTGGAATGCCTTGGCCAAGGCGATTCCGGACCGGCTTGCCTCGTCCACCATGATTGCCTTGGCCTATTTGGCGTCCGGCCTGGTGGGGGCAGCGGTCTTCGGAGTTCCCCCACAGCAGTCGTGGCCCTATGTTGTAGCGTCGGCGGCCTTGCAGAGCTGCTATCTCATCCTGCTGACGACGTCCTACAAGCACGGCGATTTCGCCCAGGTTTATCCGCTGGCACGGGGCCTCGCTGTCCTCTTGGTCGCGGGGGTCGCCACCACTTTCCTGGCAGAGAAATTGAGTTTCTGGCAGCTGGCGGGAGTGGCGGTCGTCGCTGGTTCTTTGCTGAGCCTGGCCCTCACAAAACACGGTGCAACGGCCAGCGCCGGCAGGAACCGCAAGGGCACTTTCTTCGCTGTGCTCACGGGGGCAGCCATCGCGGCCTATACCGTGGTGGACGGTGTAGGAGTCCGGGTTTCCGGGCAACCGATGGCTTATGTCTCGTGGCTTTTCCTGCTGCAGGGCATGGTGATTCCCTTGATCTGCTGGCGCATGGCCTCCGAGAGCCGTTCTTTCCCGCAACGAGTGGCGCGGTACTGGAAGCCCGGATTCATCGGAGGACTGGTGTCCATGCTGGCCTACGGAATTGTGGTCTGGGCACAGAGCCTGGCCCCGCTTGCCGTGGTGTCGGCGCTGCGCGAGACCAGCGTCCTGTTGGCTGGAGTCATCGGCGCGGTGTTCTTCAATGAAAAGTTCAGCCGGCTCCGGTTGGGCTTGACGGCCATAGCGGTGGCCGGCATCGCCGCCATCCAGCTCGGCTAGCCCGAGAAGAACTCCGACAACTCCGAGATCAGCTTGTCCGGAGCCTTAATGGGACCGTCGTGTCCCGAGCCAGGGAGGATGCTGTAGCTGGATCCGGAGAGGACGTCATGGATCTGGCCGCACGCAACACCAAAGTAGGCGGGGCTCTTTTCGCCCACCACGATCAGCGTCTCCAGCGGAAGGGCAAGGAACGGCTCGGCTGGCATATCGGCGGCGATGACGGCCTTAATTTCCCGGACACCGCAGGTCATCAGTTCGCGCATCTGCTTGCCCAAGGGCGTACCGGCGGCCAGCTTGTTGGCCAGGGTCAGCATGGACAGTGGCATGCGTGCGAAGGCGCCGCCGGTCTCCACGCCCTTGATCAGGACGGCGAGGGCGCGGTCATAGTCTCCCGCCGCCGTCGCGCGTTCATAATCCGGTGTCCAGTCGGCCTTGACGCTGTGGTTGACCGATACGGCGGGATCGTAGACGGCTAGCCGCTCCACGGGCAGGGTCCGCGCAGCGTGCAGCGCGACGGCGCCGCCAAAGCTGTGTCCAAAGACGTCGGTGCTGGACGTGTGCTTCATGACGGCGTCCAGATCCCGGATGTCGGCCTCGAGCGTGTAGTCCTCGGCCTGCGGGGATGAATCGCCGCGTCCACGTCGGTTGAATGTATGAACGGGCCGGCCCAGCGCTTCGCTGAGTTTTTGCGCGAAACGCGAGTAATCGGCAGCCGTCACCATGGAGGCAGGAACGACGACGACGCCGGAACCCGCCGCTGCCAGCCCACCGCCTGTGGTGAGTACTTCGAGGTGTCCGCCGTCGTGGGTCATGATGATGTCGCGCGTCATGACTTGAGCCTAACCGAGCGACCTGAATGCAGGCAGCATGCCGGCCCTTATGTGGAAAAGCAGTCAGTGTGGAAAAGCAGTCAGCGTTTGAAATAGTCCGAGATATCCGAGACGAGTTCGTTCACTGCTGCAGGAATGGACCCATGGAATCCCTTGGGCGAAACTTCCAACGTGCTGCCGGGAACAGCCCTGTTCAGCCGGGCAGCGGTGACCTTGTAGAACTGGGGGCTCTTCTTGCCCACCATGAAGTGCGTGCTGGACGGCAGGATGGAAAAATCGGTCGGAGTATCTGCGGCTTCGAAGGCTGCCTTCAGCTCACCAACACCTGAAGGCATGAGCTCGCGGAAAAGCCTGTTCACTTTGGTCCCCGACACCACAGCCATGAGTCCCGCCAGAATGGGCTCAGGAACCCGGGCAAGGGCAGTTCCCGGCTGCATTCCGCGCTTCATCCGGGCCAGCGCCCGGCCAACATCGCCCTTGTCGACCGAATCCGCGAAGCCAGCCAGCCAACCGGTGTCCATGCTGCCATCGATGTTCACCGCGGCGTCGTAAACAGCGAGCTTGTCCGGCTGGTGGTGCGTGCCGGCGAAAGCCTGGGCGGCATTCAAAGCCACAGACCCACCCAGGCTGTGGCCAAAGATGTTCCGGGCGCCGGTGGCGTCCATGATGGTGCGGACATCGGCGATCTCCGTAGCCATGGAGTAGTAGTGCGGCTGCTCGGTGGATTTACCCCGGCCACGGCGGTCGTACACGTCCACAGCCCAGCCAGCACCGAGGCCTTTGGCCAAAGCGACGGAGAAGGGCCGATAAATGAGTGCCGTGAGGAACGCGCCGCCGATCAGGACCACCCGGCGCTCCCCGGGTGCGTCTTCGGTGCCGTAGCTGTACAAGGCGAGCCGTCCGCCGTCGTGCGTCTGAATATCGCGTTCCCTCACCGGAACATCCTAGGTGGCATCCGGAAGTTCGCCATGGAACCGGGTCCCGGAAAGGAACCGCGCTATGCGGGCCGCGAGCCGCTTGCCCGGCCGCAACGGCCCTTCGTGGAACTGCAACGGCACCACAGCAAAGTCGATTACCGGCACGGCCCCGGCCAGGGTGCGGCCGGTCTCTGCGAAGTACGACGGACTCCAACCGCCGCTGAGCATCAACGTGGGCGTGGAGAGTTCCATGAAGTCGTGAAGGTGGGCATCGGCGTCCAGGACTGCACGCATTTCGGTGACTGCCGTGGGCAGCAGGGAGCGCATCTCCAGGCCCAGGCGGGTCCGGGCCGACAGGACACTGAGCGTGCGCAGCGCCCCCATGGGCAGATAGGAAATTGGCCCGGCGGTTCCCAAGCCCTGCACCAGATGCGCCCACGCGTGATCCAGCTGACCGGCAGTGACCGCTTCCTCAAGCTCGGGCCGCCACCGGCTGCTGAGATTGCCTGACAGCGACACTGCGGCGTCGTAAGTGACCAGTTTGTTGATGCGGGCCCGCCTCGCGGCCTGCAGCGCCACGAAGCCGCCATAGCTGTGCGCCACAACGTCCGTGGAGCCGGTCTTCTCCATCACCGCGAGGAGGTCCGCGATCTCGGTTTCCACCGAATAGCCCGACGGCTGCGGCGCGGACCGCCCCCGGCCGCGCCGGTTATAGCTGTGAACCGGGCGCCCCAGCATGACGCTCAGGGTCCGCGCGAAAGGCCAGTACAGCGAGTCCGTCACCAAAGTGCCATGAACAAGCACGACGCCGGCGGGTTCGGCGGGTGCCTTCGAGCCGGGAATTGACGCTGCTGACGCGGGCCGGAAGGTGTGCACCTCAAGCTGCCCGCCGCCGTCGACCGTTTCAACTGTCCATGTCTCCACAGCCTCGAGTCTATGCGTTTGCCTGATCTTGGGGCCCGGAAGTGAAGGTCCGTAATGACCGGTAAACTTAAGGACTGTGACTTCCGCAAACACCCCAGCCCTGAACACCTCCGCAGAGCCCATCGACGCCAGCGAGCAGATGCGCATCCGTATGGAAAAGCGCGCCAAGCTGATCGAGCGCGGCACGGAGGCCTATCCGGTGGGTGTTGAACGGACCCATTCCCTCGGCGAAATCCGGGAGAAGTACGCGCACCTGGAAGCCGATGAAACCACCGGCGACACCGTTGGTGTCACCGGGCGCGTCGTGTTCGTGCGCAACACCGGCAAGCTGTGCTTCGCCACCCTCCAGGAGGGCGGCGTGGACGGCAAGGGCGTCCGGTTGCAGGCCATGCTGAGCCTTGCCAACGTTGGCGAGGAAGCGCTCGCCGAATGGAAGGCCCTGGTTGACCTGGGCGACCACGTCTTCATCAAGGGCGAGGTCATCTCCTCCCGCCGCGGCGAGCTGTCCGTCATGGCCGACTCCTGGTCCATGGCGTCCAAGGCCCTGCGCCCCCTCCCGGTACTGCACGCAGAACTCAACGAGGAAACCCGCGTCCGCCAGCGCTACGTGGACCTCATGGTCCGCGACGAAGCCCGCGAGATGGTCTACAAGCGCGCAGCAATCACCCGTTCGGTACGCGACACCCTGGACCGCCATGGCTACGTGGAGGTGGAAACCCCCATCCTGCAGCTGGTCCACGGCGGCGCTACGGCGCGCCCGTTCGAAACGCACATGAACGCGTTCGACCAGAAGATGACACTGCGCATCGCTACCGAGCTCTTCCTCAAGCGCGCCGTTGTGGGTGGCATCGACCGCGTTTACGATATGGGCCGTGTTTTCCGCAATGAAGGCGTGGACTCCACGCACAGCCCCGAATTCACCACCCTGGAATGCTACGAAGCCTGGGCGGACCAGTTCGTCATGGCCGAGCGCATGAAGGAAATCATCCTGAATGTGGCGGACGTCGTTGGGACACGCACCATCCAGACGGATGCCGGCGAAATCAACCTCGACGGCGAATGGGCCTGGGTTTCGGTTTACCCGGGTATTTCCGAAGCCGTGGGTGTGGAAATTACTCCGGACACCACGGTGGAGGAACTGCTGGCAATTGCGGCCAAGCACGAAGTCAAGGTGGACCCCAAGTGGGACGCCGAGAAGATTGTGGTTGAGCTGTTTGGCGAGATCGTGGAACCCACCCTGCTGAACCCGACGTTCGTTTACGACTACCCGCCGTCGGCACAGCCGCTGGCCCGACCACACCGTGAAGACGGGCGCCTCATCGAGGCCTGGGACCTGATCATCGGCGGCATGGAGCGCGGTACAGCCTTCTCGGAACTCATTGACCCCGTCATCCAGCGCGAACGCCTCACGGAGCAGTCACGCCGCTCCGCAGCTGGTGATGAGGAAGCCATGCAACTGGACGAGGACTTCCTCCGCGCCCTCGAATACGGTGCGCCGCCCATGGGCGGCATCGGGCTCGGCATTGACCGTTTGGTCATGCTGTTCACCGGGGCCGGCATTCGCGAAACCATTCTGTTCCCCTTGCTGAAGCCTGAAGGACACTGACCGTGGAGTACATAGCAGTCCTTGCGCCGTCCATAGTTGTAGGTTTGATCTTCTGGTTTGCCATGAAGTCAATCTTCAATGCAGACAAATCCGAGCGTCAGGCAGAAGCCCGCGCCCAGGCCGAAGCGAATTCAAAAAATGCCGGCCCGGCGTCCGAAGGTCCAGCCGCTAAATAGGCTCCTAAATGGGTTCCACTTTCACGTGAATCCATTTGTGCTTTGACGTGCGTGCTTGCCGTGAACGATAATCGACAAAGGAACCCGGGGAATTTCTGATTATCCATCCCTCCAAAAGAGAGGCAACTCATGGCACAGAAAGTAAAAATCATCCTCGTCGATGACCTGGATGAAGGGGCTGCGGACGAAACTGTCCGCTTCGGCCTGGACGGTGTGAGCTACGAAATGGACCTGTCCACAGCAAACGCAGCGTCGCTGCGGAAGGCCCTGGAACCGTTTGTCGCAAAGGCCCGGAAGACCTCTTCCGGCCGCGGGGCGCGGGGTCGCGCTACACCGGCCCGCAACCAGGATTCCGCACAGATCCGTCAGTGGGCCCGGGATAACGGTTACACGGTCAACAGCCGCGGACGTATTCAGGCTGAAATTCAGGAAGCCTACCAAAAGGCCAATTCCTGATTCACCACTTCAATGCCCCGGCAGTCACTGCCGGGGCATTGGTTGTTTAACGAGCCGGGTTTGTTGGGCTCCACCGTGGCCTGCCGGTGGAATAATCCGTGAATCTGCCCGGTGCTGGACGGCCCGTTTACCGGTGCTATTGGGGGAGCGGCAAAGCGTCCCGATTACTCCGCCGTGGAATACGCCCGGGGTGCCCAGACGGCAGGCTGCCGGGGCCGGCTGGCAGGATGTCACCGTCGCCTGCCGCGGTCAAGGGGAAGTTCCCGTTTTATTCCTCAGCGGCGTCATGTTTCCCCTGTGGCGAACACGCTCCAAAAGTGTTGCTCCGGCACGTAGCATCAAAGTACGTCGTAGCTAGGAGTGTGGCGAAATGTTTGAGAGATTTACGGACCGTGCCCGTCGCGTGGTCGTCCTTGCCCAAGAAGAGGCACGGATGCTCAACCACAATTACATCGGTACCGAGCACATCCTCTTGGGTCTGATCCACGAGGGTGAAGGCGTTGCTGCCAAGGCGCTCGAGTCCCTGAGCATTTCGCTCGATGGCGTTCGCGAGCAAGTACAGGAGATCATCGGCCAGGGCCAGCAAGCCCCGTCCGGTCACATCCCCTTTACGCCGCGTGCCAAGAAGGTGCTTGAGCTTTCCCTTCGTGAAGCACTGCAGCTCGGCCACAACTACATCGGTACTGAGCACATCCTGCTCGGCCTCATTCGCGAAGGCGAAGGCGTGGCCGCACAGGTGCTGGTGAAGCTTGGCGCAGACCTGAACCGGGTCCGCCAGCAGGTCATCCAGCTGCTCTCCGGGTACCAGGGCAAGGAGACCGCAGGCAGCGGCTCCGGCCAGGGCCAGCCGGAAGGTACCCCTGCCGGTTCGGTGGTGCTTGACCAGTTCGGACGCAACCTGACCCAGGCTGCCCGCGAAAACAAGCTCGATCCTGTGATCGGCCGCGAGCAGGAGATGGAACGCGTCATGCAGGTCCTCTCCCGCCGTACCAAGAACAACCCGGTGCTGATCGGTGAGCCCGGCGTCGGTAAGACTGCCGTCGTCGAAGGCCTCGCCCAGGCGATTGTCCGCGGCGATGTCCCGGAGACCATCAAGGACAAGCAGCTGTACACGCTTGACCTGGGTTCCCTGGTTGCCGGCTCCCGTTACCGCGGTGACTTCGAAGAGCGCCTGAAGAAGGTCCTCAAGGAAATCCGCACCCGCGGCGACATCATCCTCTTCATTGACGAGATCCACACCCTCGTTGGTGCAGGTGCTGCCGAAGGCGCCATTGATGCTGCGTCCATCCTGAAGCCGATGCTCGCCCGTGGTGAACTCCAGACCATCGGTGCCACCACTCTTGACGAGTACCGCAAGCACATCGAAAAGGATGCCGCGCTTGAGCGCCGCTTCCAGCCGATCCAGGTCAAGGAACCCTCGGTTGCGCACGCGATCGAGATCCTCAAGGGACTCCGCGACCGTTACGAGGCACACCACCGCGTCACGATTACCGACGGCGCCCTTGCCTCAGCTGCGCAGCTGGCCGAACGCTACATCTCGGACCGCTTCCTGCCGGACAAGGCGATCGACCTCATCGATGAAGCCGGCGCACGCCTGCGCATCCGCCGCATGACCGCTCCGCCGGAGCTCAAGGCCATGGACGAGCGCATTGCCGACGTGAAGATGGAGAAGGAATCCGCCATCGACGCCCAGGACTTTGAGGGTGCTGCCTCGCTGCGCGACAAGGAGCAGAAGCTCATTGCCGAACGCGCGGAGAAGGAGCGCACCTGGAAGTCCGGCGGCATGGATGACATCTCCGAGGTTGACGAGGACCTGATCGCGGAAGTTCTGGCGAACTCCACGGGCATCCCGGTCTTCAAGCTCACCGAGGAAGAGTCCTCCCGCCTGCTAAAGATGGAAGACGAACTGCACAAGCGCGTCGTCGGTCAGGACGAGGCCATCAAGGCACTGTCCCAGGCCATCCGCCGCACCCGTGCAGGCCTGAAGGACCCCAAGCGTCCCGGTGGCTCGTTCATCTTTGCCGGCCCCACGGGCGTCGGTAAGACCGAGCTCGCCAAGGCACTTGCCGAGTTCCTGTTCGGTGAAGAGGACGCCCTCATCACGCTGGACATGTCCGAGTACTCCGAGAAGCACACTGTTTCGCGTCTCTTCGGTGCACCTCCGGGCTACGTCGGCTACGAAGAAGGCGGCCAGCTGACGGAGAAGGTCCGTCGTCGTCCGTTCTCCGTGGTTCTGTTCGACGAAGTGGAGAAGGCCCACGCCGATCTCTTCAACTCACTGCTGCAGATTCTGGAAGACGGCCGCCTGACCGACTCCCAGGGCCGCGTGGTGGACTTCAAGAACACCGTCATCATCATGACCACCAACCTTGGTACCCGCGATATCTCCAAGAGCGTGGCGACGGGCTTCCAGTCCGGCACGGACACCCAGACCGGCTACAACCGGATGCGGGCCCGGGTTACCGAAGAGCTCAAGCAGCACTTCCGCCCCGAGTTCCTCAACCGTGTTGACGACGTCGTGGTGTTCCCGCAGCTGACGCAGGACGAGATCATCGAGATCGTGGACCTGTTCGTGAACCGCCTGGAGCGCCGCCTCAAGGACAAGGACATGGGCATCGAACTCACCCCCGCTGCCAAGGTTCTCCTGGCCACGCGTGGTTACGATCCCGCTATGGGTGCCCGGCCGCTGCGCCGCACCATCCAGCGCGAGATCGAGGACCAGCTGTCCGAGAAGATCCTGTTCGGCGAGATCCACTCCGGCGACATCGTTGTGGTGGACGTTGACGGCGAAGGTGACGACGCCAAGTTCACGTTCGAAGGCAACGCCAAACCGCGCATCCCGGAGATCGCTCCGACCGCGTAAGGCCAACGCTTCATCCCGGAAGCCCCACCTGCTCCGCAAGGAGTTGGTGGGGCTTCTGCGTTGGGCCCGAGTTTTTGTACAGGTAGAGCCCTTAAGGTGGCCTCTAGAGGGCGTTGTCTGTACAAAAACTTCACGAACCGGAACGGGGATCGAATGCGGGTACTTATGGTGGCTCCCGGGACGCGTGGGGATGTGGCGCCCATGGCCGGGCTCGGAGCCCGTCTGCAGGTGCAGGGTTACGAGGTTGCCATTGCGGCCAATCCCGCCTACGCCCCTCTGGTTGTTGAGTCAGGATGCGAGTTCAGGCCGCTGCCGGGGGACCTGGCGGAACTCATCAAGCAGCCAGCCCCTGGCGCCAAGGCAGCACCCGGCAGCGTGCTGACGTTCTGGCGGAAGCTTGGCGAGTACATGGACAACGCGGCAACGGGAACCTTGGCTGCTGCCGAGGCCGGAGCCGATGTCATCATGGCCAACTCGGTGGCACCCTATGCCTATGACATTGCCGAGGCCTTCGGCATCCCGGCCATGGGGGCGCATTTGCAGCCAACCGAACCGAGTGCGGCCTACCCGCCTGTGCTGATGAATTCGGCTCGAAGCCTCGGTGCGCTGGGGAACAGGATCATTGGCGAGCGGGCAGCTGCGGGGCCGGCACCCTACGATGCTCCCAGTGCCCGCCTTCGCAAGCAGCTCGGCCTGCGCAAGGAAAGCCGGGCAGCGGGCGAACGTCGTCGGAGGAAGGCCCGGGCAACCATTCTTCACGGCATCAGTCCCACCGTCCTGCCGCGACCCGCCGATTGGCATGCGGGATTGGTGATGGCCGGATATTGGTGGCCTCCGGAGCATTCAGGCTGGGAGCCCTCCGCGGACCTGGTGGACTTTCTCGCAGGCGGTCCAGCACCCGTCTTCATTGGTTTCGGCAGCAGCGCGGACCTTGACCCCGACTTCGTCCTCGAGGCCACGCGTCGTGCCGGAGTTCGGGCTGTTGTGCAGGGCGCGGAGGGCGCGTTGGGCGATGATGCCATGGGCGTCGGGAGTGTCCCGCACGAGTGGCTGTTCCCCGAATGGCTGCTGTTGTTCACCATGCCGGCGCTGGAACCACTGCTGCCGGCCTTCGCGCGGGCGTGCCGTCAGTAGGTGTTCCCGTGTATACGGACCAGCCGCTCTGGGCCTCGCGGATCGCAAACCTGGGCGCCGGTCCCCAACCGCTTCCGTACAAGAAGCTGACTCCGGAGCGCCTTGGTGACGCGATCGCCGAAGCCGTAAGAACGCCGTCGTACGCGCAGCAAGCGCAGATCCTGGCGGCCGCCATTGCGAAGGAAGACGGGACTGAGCCGGTGGTCGAAGCCCTTCGGGCCCTTCCATCCAAGTAGCAGCACAGCGCGTTGAGAGCGCTCGTGACGCGCTGTGCTGCGACTTAGTTGGGTTCGGGATATGTGAAAGTACTGTTTCACTGTGAGTGAACCACCCTGTGATCGGGAGCACAATGCGTGTTGAATCGGATCATGGACTCTGCTGACACTCTGACCCCGGGCGAGCAGCCCGAAACTCCCTTCCACCGCATGGACCACTATCTCGCCATCCCGCGGGTCAGCGGCCTCACCCTCAGCCCCGATGGCAAGCGCCTGGTCACCACCGTTTCGACGCTGAACGGCAAGGGAACCGAGTTCGCTTCGGCCCTCTGGGAGATTGACCCCACCGGCCAAAAGCACGCACGCCGCATCACCCGCAGTTCCAAGGGCGAGGCCGGCGCGGTGTTCGCAGCAAACGGCGACCTCTACTTCACCTCGGCGCGCCCGGACCCGGACAGCCCTGACGCTGACCCGGTAAACGCCCTGTGGCTCCTCCCCGCCGACGGTGGAGAAGCCCGCGTGGTGCACTCGCGCTCGGGCGGCATCAGTTCCGTCATGGCTGCGAAGGACGCGGATGCCACGTTCGTCAGCGCCGAGGTCCTGGCGGGATCCGCCGACGAGGACAACGACGACGAGCGCCGAAAGACCCGCAAGGACAACAAGGTCTCCGCCATCCTGCACAGTGGTTACCCGGTCCGCTATTGGGATGCCGACCTCGGCCCCGCAGAGCCGCGGATCTTTGCCGTCGAGCAGGGTCACGAGCGGGAACCCGGCAAACCGTCAACGGTGGACGCCGCGGCTCCGCTCAAGCTCCGCAACCTGACGGCCGGCGTCGGCGGTTCGCTGCGTGAGTCGAAAACGGTGGTGAGCCCGGACGGGAAGACCATTTACACCAGCATGACCAAGGCGCTCGCCAAGGCGGACAGCCGCGAGGTGCTGGCCGCCGTCGACGTCGCCACCGGGAACGTCAAGGTGCTGCTGGACCACGAAGGCATGAGCTACTTCCCGGGGCCGGTCAGCCCGGACAACGGCACGCTCGTGGTGGAAAGCGAAAGCGACACCACACCCACGCAGGCGCCCCAGGTGAAGCTGCACCTGCTCAACGTTGCCGGCGGCGAAACCACGAACCTCGAACCGCTGGCGCACCACTGGGATCGGTGGGCCACCGTCCTTGCCTGGCTTCCGGATGGCAGTGCCGTCCTGGCCAAAGCGGACGACGACGGCGCGTCGCCGGTTTTCCGGATCAGCGTCGCTGACGGTGAAGTCACCCGGGTGACGCAGGACGCTTCCGCCTATTCCGACGTCGTAATTTCTCCCGACGGGACGGCGGCGTACGCCCTGCGGAGCTCGTACGAATTCCCTGCCGAAGCGGTCAGGATAGACCTCGCCACCGGAGAAGTGACCAGGCTGCAAGCACCCGCTGAGCGGCCCGTTTACAAGGGTCATCTGGAGCGCGTGGAAGCGACGGCGGACGACGGTTCACGAGTGCCCGCCTACCTTGCGCTCCCTGAAGGGGCATCGGCCGGTAAGCCTGCACCGCTCCTGCTGTGGATCCACGGCGGACCGCTGGGTTCGTGGAACGCCTGGACGTGGCGCTGGAACCCCTGGCTGCTCGTCGCCAAGGGCTACGCCGTGCTGCTGCCCGATCCCGCGCTCTCCACAGGCTACGGCCAGGAGTTCATCCAGCGCGGCTGGGGTGAGTGGGGCAAGAAGCCCTTCACCGACCTCATGGCCATCACCGACGCGGTGGTGGGGCGCCCGGACATTGACGAGTCGCGGACAGCTGCAATGGGGGGATCGTTCGGCGGCTACATGGCCAATTGGGTTGCCGGCCAAACCGACCGGTTCAAAGCGATTGTTACCCACGCCAGTTTGTGGGCGCTGGACCAGTTCGGCCCCACCACGGACGCCGCCCAGTACTGGCTGAAGGAAATGACAGTGGAAATGGCCATGGAGAACTCGCCGCACCTGAACGTCGGCAACATCAAGACGCCCATGCTGGTAATCCACGGCGACAAGGACTACCGGGTTCCGATCGGCGAGGGTCTGCGTCTTTGGTACGAACTCTTGTCCTCGTCGCAATTGCCCGCCGACGACAACGGCCAGAGCCCACACCGCTTCCTCTACTTCCCCGACGAAAACCACTGGGTGCTTCAGCCGCAGCACGCGAAGATCTGGTACGGAGTGGTGGAGCACTTCCTGGCAAAACAGGTGCTGGGCGAGGACGTTGCCTTGCCGGAGGAGCTGGGGGTCTAGGCGGTCGTCAGCCGGCGGACATCCGGCGGATCTCGGCGGCGTAGGCGTCGAGGACGTCGAAGATGCCCCGGTGCTGCCATACCCGATGACGGCCGCGGCCTGACGCCTCGATGAGTACGCCAAGGTCTGTGAGAGAGTCCAGTGCACGAAGCGCCGCCATCTCACCCAGCCCAAGCTCGGTCGTGAGGTATCTCGTGTTCATCGCGGGCTGGCCGATGAGAGCCGGCAGCACCTTCCACGCGGCGGCGTCCGCGCGCAAGCGTGACATCTTGACGCGGGACGACTCGAGTTGCACAACGAGGTCATCGACGAGCTTTGTTCCGGTGGTCGCGGCGATCCGGCTGGCCCGGGCGAACTCTCGGACGATCGGGCCCGCATCGCCATCACGGAACGAGCCCAGCGCTGCGAAGTAGCGCTGGGTGTCGACGAGAAGACCCGCAGAGATCGGCACCGCAGTCGAGCCAACGAGTCCCTTGTTACGGAGGATCGATTGTGCCAGCGCGCGCCCAGTCACGCCATTCCCGTCGGGAAATGGGTGGATCGTTTCGAACTGGGCGTGGCTGACAGCGACTTGGACCAGCACCGAAACATCCTGGCGGCTGACGAATTTGACCAGGTCATCGATCGCTCCGTGGATGCGGTCATGGTGCGGGGCAACGAAGTCGGCAGTCCTCGGGCCGGCCTCGCCGGGGCCCACCCACACCTGCCCGACGCGGAAATGGCCAGCTTCGGCTGGGTGGAAGCCAGGCTGTTGGAGCATGAGCGCCTTGTGCATCGCGAGAATGGACCTCTCGCTGATGTCGTCAGCGAGCCGGAGGGCCGCCTCCACGGCGCGGACGTTGCCTATGACGGTGAGTGCATTGGCTTTGTCGCCCTCGCCGATCTCGGCGAGGGCTAGTTGCTTCGCGGATGTTGTCAGTTGTTCGATTTGCGAGCTGGAGGCCGACTCAGTGCGAAGCAGGATAGCTGTCATCGGTCCGAGGGCAGGATTGTTTGTGCCAAGTGTGCGCTGGGCGTGCTTGTCGAATTCGACCAACTGACGGGTGGCATCTTCGACGTCGGCGGAATCCTCGCCGGAGATGTGGGGAGCCCAGCCCGCGATCGACGCCGTGACGGCCGCCTCGTAGGGGCCGGTCTGACGCGCCACTTCGGCACGCGAATACATCTCCGGCGCGCGCGGCTGCCAGTCGAAGGTCTCGAATGAGACCGGGTCGACCGGGATGCGCACGTTGGCAGGTGTTGGCATGCGATAACTTTACCAACACTTAGTCGAATAAGTGTTGGTAAGTGTCCGATCCATCCCATCTGAACTATCGCCGAACCGTGGGCCGGAGGCTGTACTACCAACAGATGGGCCCTGAAATGTTGGGAAGCTCCGCCTGCGGGTGGAGTCAATGGGCTGCGCATCTACTCCTCGCTAGGATGGGGGAGTGAATTCGACCTTCAGCCTCCGCCCTGCCCGCACCAGCGATGTGGCTGCGATCAAGAGGCTTGTGGCGCCCTTGGCGGAGGAGCGGATCCTCATGGCCAAGGAGACTGTGGCTTATTACGAGAGCCTGCAGGAATTCCGGATCGCCGAGTCCGACGGCGGGGAAGTCATTGGCTGCGGCGCTCTCCACGTGATGTGGGAGGACCTGGCCGAGATCCGCACTCTTGCGGCTGCTGATTCCTGGCGGGGGCGGGGTGTGGGGCATGTCCTGGTGGAGGATCTCCTTGAGGAAGCGCGTGCCCTTGGCGTGAGCCGGGTCTTCTGCCTGACGTTCGAGGTGGATTTCTTCAAGCGCCACGGGTTTGAAGTCATGGCTGACCAGTCGGCCGTGGATCCCCAGGTGTACTCCGAGCTGCTGCGCTCACATGACGAAGGTGTGGCGGAGTTCCTGGACCTGGCCCGGGTGAAGCCGAACACCTTAGGCAATACCCGCATGATCAAGCAGCTCTAGGCCTGCCTTCCCCTTCCGCGCGTCGAGATCCTGAAGGAAAATGGCGCGTCTTTCAAGCGTGCCAGATTATGAGTGATTTAATCCCCTTTTCTTATCTAAAATTGATGGATAAACTGATTGAGGCTTGCTGGGGAAGCTTCCACCACATCGGTCAATTGAGAGAAGATCATGCAGTCCCACGCGTCCCTTTCAGATGTTTCAAAACTCCAACTCAGCGTGCGCGGTCCAGTGTTCACGCCTGCCGATCCCGGCTTCGCCGCTGAAGTAGCGGCCTTCAATTTATCCACACAGCACCAGCCCGATCTTGCCTTCGGAGCCCTCGACGCAGAGGATGTCTCGGCGGCGATACACTGGGCAGCGGAACGCGGTGTGCCCGTGTCCGTCCAGTCAACCGGGCACGGTGCCACCAACGCGATCGAGGGTGGCCTGCTGATCAGCACCCGACGAATGCTCGAGCTCAGTATTGATCCCTTGGAGAAGACAGCCCGCGTGGGTGCGGGTGTCCGATGGAAGGCCGTGGTGGATCTCGCCGGGACCTTCGGCCTCATGGGGCTCTGCGGTTCAACCACTGATGTTGGCGTGGTGGGTTACACGCTGGGTGGTGGGCTGCCGATCCTGGGTCGCAAATACGGATTCGCTTCCGACCACGTGATTGCGTTTGAAATCGTCACGGCGGACGGAACCCTGCGCAGGGTAACCAAGGACGAGGATTCGGAGCTGTTCTTCCTCCTGCGTGGCGGCAAGGGCAATCTGGGAATCGTCACGGCCATGGAATTCCATCTGTTCCCTGGCTCCGACCTCTACGCCGGCGGAATCTACTTTGACGGTGAGCATGCCCCTGAAGTCCTGCAGGCGTTCAGGGGTTGGGCGCCTGCCCTGCCTGTAGAGGCCTCGGCGTCACTTGCCTTCCTGCGGCTGCCGGATATGGAGATGGTGCCGGAACCCCTGCGCGGAAAGTTCGTGATCCACCTCCGTTATGCCTACCAGGGTGATCTGGCGGCGGCGGCAGAACTCCTGGAGCCGATGCGCCGGAGTGCACCGTTCATGATGGATGCCACCGGTCCCCTTGACGCCACTGCCTTCGACTCCATCCACCAGGACCCGGACCAGCCTGTTCCCGTGATGGAACACGGGTTCCTCCTGAACAGGCTGGATGCGCCGGAAGCCGAAACGCTTCTGCGGCACTTTGGCCCCGGCGTCGAAAGTCCCGTGCTGTTGGCCGAGCTCCGACTGCTCGGGGGTGCCTTGGCCAGGAGCGCAGACGGCGATGACATTGTGGGTGGTCGCGATGCTGCGTTCAGCTTCTTCATGGGTGCCATTGCCGTCCCGCCGGTGGTTGCGATGTTGCCCGCGGTTTTCAATGCAGTCCATGACGACCTTCGGCCGGCCGCCAATGCCGGAACCTTCGTGAACCTGCACGGCCACTTCGTGGATGCCGAAGACAGGGAACGGCCCTGGCGGGCAACGGCGTTGGAACGGCTCCGCCAGGCAAAGGCTGAGTTGGACCCGCAGAACATGTTCAGCTTCGGGCATGTAGTGGGGCTCCCGGTCATTGACCAGACCGTGTTGCTTGAAGACGTTGTGACCGCCGGCGGCGACGCCGTGCTGAACAACTAGGGGCTGAGGGCGATGAACAACCGCGTCACGTTCCCCGACTTCTCCGCCTTCCAGATCGACATTCCGCACGGATTATGGCCGCACGAAGCGTCATGGTCCGGGGATAGGCACTCCGACCCGGACCTGTACTCGGCCTTCTGGCCCGAGTTTCACGTCGGGCAGGAATCCGAGGCGGTGACGGCACCGCAGGCTGAGGAGTAGCAGGCACAAAGCGGGCCCGCGGAGCCGGGGCAGGGCGGAAGGGGCAGTTCCCGGGAGCTGTCCCTTCCGCCATGCGAAACCCTCACTGCCGCGGGGCGCCGGGCAGTGCCGCGCCTGGTTGGGCGTCGAAGCGGCGTCGATAGTCAGTGGGCGTGGTGGAAAAGGCCCGGGCAAAGTTTTGCCGGAGGGTCACGGCGCTGCCGAACCCGCATTCGACTGCCACCTGGTCAATGGACAAGCTGGTGCTTTCCAGGAGGTGCCTGGCTGCATCCAGCCGCTGGGAACGCACCCACGCCGAGGGCGTAGCGCCGGTAGAGGACCTGAAGGCGCGAATGAACGTTCGCCGACTCATGTGGGCCTGGTTGGCGAGCGTCTCGATGGTCAGATCTTCGCCCAGATGCCCCAATGCCCACTCAAGCAGGCGTGCCATGGGGTCGTCCGAGGAACGTGGCGGCAGGGGATGCTCAATGTACTGCGCCTGTCCGCCCTCGCGGTGCGGAGCGATGACCAGGCTGCGTGCCACCTGGTTGGCTGCCGCGGATCCCAGGCGGGTCCTGACCAAATGCAGGCAGGCGTCCAGCCCGGAGGCGGTGCCGGCAGACGTCAACACGTCGCCGTGATCGATGTACAGCACCGTCTGATCCAGGAAGACATCCGGGTGGCGTGCCGAGAGCGAACTGAAGGCCTCCCAATGGGTGACGGCGGACCGTCCGTCCAGGAGGCCGGCGTCGGCAACAGGGATGGTGCCCAGGCAGAGGCCAAGGATGGTGACGCCACGCTGATGCGCCTGCTGAAGTACGTTGCGGAGATGCTCGCCGGGCTCGCGGCCATCATCAAACCACGAGGGCACCACAATGACGTCGGCTTCGTCCGCCGCTTCGGGGCCCAGGATTTCTCCCAACTGATAGCCTTCCGCGGTGCGGATGCGGCCCGCCTGGTCCGCAAAAAGCAGGGTGGTCCACTCAGCGAGTCCTTGGCGCGCGACCTCGTCGAAGACCATTTGGGGGACAGCGAGGTGGAACATCGTGACGTCGTGGAAGGCATATACGGCGATGCGCACGGATCCTCCTTGGGATTGGCCTGAATCAATCGTACAAGGGCATTCATGCCACTGGTGGCCGGTTCCGACGGCGCCGAAGATGGAATGGTGCCGCAAGCCGGCCACTGCCTTCCACCTCACGGAAAGAGAGCATCATGAGCACTCCCCGCCGCGCCCTAGTCCTGGTAGACGTCCAGCAGCAGTACTTCAGCGGGCCCCTCGAGATCCAATTCCCGCCACACCAGGAATCCATCGGGATGATCGGCAAGGCCATAGACGCCGCAATGGCCGCAGGCATCCCGGTTGCCGCCATCCAGCACAGCGCTGGAGAAGGCGCGCCGGTTTTCGCCCCGGGAACCGCGGAGTACAACCTCCACCCTGACGTCGAGGCCCGCCGGAAGGACTCCTGGAAGGGTGTCGTCAAGGAGTACGGCTCGGTCTACGCCGGGACGGACCTGACCGAGTGGCTGCGGGAGCGCGGCGTCGACACTGTCACCTTGGTGGGGTACATGACCAACAACTGCATCCTGGCCTCAGCTGTGGAAGCCGAATTTATTGGTTTCAGCACCGAAGTCCTCTCCGATGCGACCGGTGCCGTCAATCTGGCCAACGACGCAGGATTCGCTGATGCGGAAACAGTCCACACCACCCTGATGGCTTTGCTGAACTCGAACTGGGCGGCCGTCAGCAGCACTGACGCCTGGGTGGATGCCTTGAACGCGGGCAACGCCCTGGAGGGGAGCGATCTGGGGAGTTCGGCAGTGGCCGGGGCCTCGCGCTGAAAAGCCCCGAGCGGGATAACTCCGCACCAAGGGTACCCAAGGCCTACCGTGGGCCGGGCCGCCGGTAGTAGGGTCAGAGCACCAGCCGCAGCACGCCCAGGAGCATCCCATGAAAAAGCTCATAAATGATCCACGCGCAGTGGTGGACGAGTCCGTCGAAGGGTTCGGCATGGCCCATGCCGACATTGTGGACGTCCATCCTGAGCCCAAATACGTCATCCGAAAGGGTGCTCCGGTGGCGGGCAAGGTTGCCTTGGTCTCCGGCGGTGGCAGCGGTCACGAGCCCTTGCACGCAGGTTTCGTGGGATTCGGCATGCTCGACGCCGCTGTGCCCGGCGCCGTCTTCACCTCGCCAACCCCTGACCAGATTATTCCGGCGACCGTCGCGGTGGACTCTGGCGCCGGCGTCGTTCATATCGTGAAGAACTACACCGGCGACGTCCTGAACTTTGAAACCGCCGCCGAGATGGCGCAGGCCGAAGGCGTGCACGTGCGTTCGGTTCTGGTGAACGACGACGTTGCGGTGGAAGATTCGCTGTACACGGCAGGCCGGCGCGGGGTAGGCGGAACGGTCCTGGTGGAAAAGATCGCAGGGGCTTCGGCTCAGCGTGGTGACGATCTTGACACCGTCACGGCCATTGCCGAACGGGTGGTGGCCAACGTGCGGACCATGGGCGTGGCACTGTCCGGCTGCACCGTGCCGCACGCAGGCACGCCGAGCTTCGAGCTGGAAGACAACGAGATCGAGATCGGTATAGGCATTCACGGCGAACCGGGCCGGCACAAGATCGCCATGGAGCCAGCCGATGCCATCACCGACCGCCTGCTGGAGCCTGTGCTGGAGGATCTTGCCCTGGCATCCGGGGACAAGGTGCTGCTGTTCGTGAACGGCATGGGCGGAACCCCGCAAAGCGAGCTCTACATTGTCTACCGGCGTGCAGCCCAGGTCCTGGCCGAACGTGGTGCCACCGTGGAGCGCTCGCTGGTGGGCAATTACGTGACGTCCCTGGAGATGCAGGGCTGCTCGGTCTCGGTCCTGCGCCTTGATGACGAGATGACCCGGCTATGGGATGCTCCCGTCCATACTGCAGCATTGCGGTGGGGAGCCTGAATATGGGGTTGACCGTTGACTGGGCCACGGACTGGTTGAAACTTTCCGCCAAAGCCATGGAAGAGCACCGCGTGGAACTGATCGAACTTGATCGGGCGATCGGCGACTCGGACCACGGCGAAAACATGGACCGCGGGTTCCAGGCCGTCCTCCAGAAACTCGAGGAGGCGCCACCCGCAACTCCCGGAGCCGCGCTCAAGGCCGCCGCGATGGCCCTCATGTCCAAGGTGGGCGGCGCTGCCGGGCCGCTGTATGGGACGGCCTTTCTGCGGGCCGCTACTGCGCTGGGCGATGCCGTCGAGATCGAGGCCGAAACTCTGGCGGCTGCTCTCGCTGCAGCACGTGATGGCGTGGTGGCGCGCGGCAAAGCGGAGCTTGGGGACAAGACCATGATCGACGCGTGGACACCCGCAGTGGAAGCTGCCCAAAAAGCCGCGGCGGGCGGCGCAGATCCGGTGGGCGTACTGGAAGCGGCTGCCGAAGCAGCTGAGACCGGGGCGATGGCAACGGATCCCTTGGTGGCGCGCAAAGGACGGGCCAGCTACCTGGGGGAGCGCAGTGCCGGGCACCGCGACCCCGGGGCGGCCTCAACGGCGCTGCTCCTCCGTGCGGCCGCCGCGGCTGCTGCCGGCTCCACTACCGAGACAGGAACCGACGCCGTATGACGGTTGGGATCGTGGTGGTTTCGCACAGCAGCAAGATTGCCGAGGGGGCGGTGGAACTCGCCGCGCAGATGGCGCCCGACGTCGAATTGGTCGCCGCCGGGGGCACCGACGACGATCGGATCGGAACCAGCCTGGAGAAGGTGCTGGCCGCCGTCGAGCAGTCCCTGGTTGATTCCGGTGGTGACGGCGTGGTGGTCATGACCGATCTGGGCTCGGCGGTGATGACGGCCGAGTCTGCCATGGAGTTTGCGAGCGACCCTGACGCCGTGCTCCTTGCGGATGCGCCCTTGGTTGAGGGGCTGGTGGCCGCAGCCGTGGCGGCCCAAGGAGGTTCCGGCGTCGCGGATGTCCGCAAGGCTGCGGAATCCGCGGGTTACCGGCCCGCGGAGCCCGCGGAACCAGCCGGCATCATCGAGCCGGATGCCAGCGGCGACTTCAAGCTCATCAACCCCTTGGGTATGCACGCCAGGCCCGCGGCGAAGATCGCAGGCGGCCTGTCCGGGTTGGACGCCGAGGTGACCGTCAACGGCGTCGATGGCATGTCCATCATGGCGCTCATGGCGCTCGCCGCCGGCCAGGGTTCCACGCTTAGTGTCGAAGCCCGCGGCAAGGACGCGCAGAGAGCTGTTGACTACGTTCGACGGTTGGTGGAAGAAGGGTTCGGGGAGCTCTAGTTCGGACGGATTTGCTGTCAAATATTGCTAAGTATGCTGATTAGTGATGTTGTAGAGGTACAGGTTCACTACAAGGAAGAGGTGCGAATCATGGGTGCTGACGACAAAATGGAGAACGCTGGCGAGAAGCTTGGTGGCAAGGCCAAGGAAGCTGCCGGAAAGTTGACGGACAACGAGCGTCTTGAAGCAGAAGGCAAGGGCGACCAGACGAAGGCCGACCTCAAGGGCGCCGGCGAGAAGCTGAAGGACGCCTTCAAGAAAGACTAGGTATCCGGACAGGGCCGCTGCGGTTGCAGTGGCCCTGCCTTGTTTTGTGAGGCGATTGTTGTGTGGGGCGTCGTCCGTCGGCGCCAAACCTGATGGAGGATCTACGTGAACATACTGGTGAAAATTTTCGGCCTGGCAATTGGTCTTGGCGCCGGCGCGCTGGCAAACAAGACGCTGGAGGGCCTCTGGGAGAAGAAGACCGGCAAGCCCGCCCCCAAGGACAGCACAGACCTCAATGACTCACTTCCGGGAGTGCTGGTCTTCGCGGTTGTCTCGGCCGCCGTCGCCGCCGTGGTTCACGTTCTTACCCAGCGGGGCACCAAGAGCGCCCTGGCCCGCATGAAGAAGACGGCAGACGAGGTCTAACAGCATGGCTATAGCTAAGTTCCCAAGTGTCGTCATCGATTGTCCCGACGCGGCTGTCTTGGCTGCCTTCTATGGCGAGCTCTTCGGCTGGGACGTCGAGGACAAGGGCGACTGGTTCGATATCCGCCCCAGCGACGGCAGTAACTGCATCTCCTTCCAGCAGGTGGAGGTGTACCAGGCGCCGGTGTGGCCCGGGCAGACCATTCCGCAGCAAATGCACTTGGACATGGTGGTGGAAGACCTGGACAAGGGCGAAGAAGTTGCGCTCTCGCTGGGGGCCACCAAGGCCGACCACCAGCCCGGTGAGACGTTCCGGGTGTTCCTTGATCCGGCCGGGCACCCGTTTTGTCTCTGCCTTAGCTAGGGCTTGGCCGCCGCAGGGCCTGAACCCTGTGGCGGCTCCCGGTCCTTAGCCCTGCTGTGCCGCCCATTCCTCGACGCGGCGGTTGCTCTCTTGCTCGGAGAGGTCCTCGACACGCGTCATGATGGACCAGCGGACGCCGAACGGATCGCGGATGCTCGCATAGCGGTCACCTGAAACGAAGGTGGTCAACGGCTCCCGGATGGCGGCGCCGGCTTGCTCTGCTTCACGGACAAGGCTGTCCGCGTCGGAGCAGTAGAGTCCCAGGGAATAGCAGTCGTCCTCGCCGGACGGTGCCTGGACCAAATGATATTCAGGGTTGGGCTCACCCAGCTGGAGGTGGCCGTTTCCGAAGTCCAGTTCGGCATGGACCACTATCCCGCCCATCTCAGTTTCGCCCACCACGCGGGCCCCGAACACGTCCCGGTAAAAGGCGATGGCCGCCTTGGCGTTCGGCACCGAGAGGAACGGCGTGAGGCTGGTGAGACCGTTCGGTATGCCGTGGGTGGTGTGCTCCCCGTGGGCGGCCGTGGTTGATTCTGTGCTTGTAGTATCTGTCATGGATACGACGCTACGTGCCTCCGGGTGCCGGGCGCTTGGAGATTCGCGACAGGTTCACGCCGACCCGGGAGGGGCTTATGGAGGGTTCCTTCAAGGGCATTCTGTACCCCGCGCGACTACCCACCTTCAACCGCGTTCCCGCGCCGGCATCGGTAGCCGGGCTGGTGCAGTGGTTCTGGATCCCCGAGTGGGACATCGAACCCGGCCGGACCTCCCGGCAGCACCTCATCGCCTACCCTGCGTCCAACCTGGTGGTGCAGCCTGCGGATGTCGTCTTTTCCGGACCCACCACCCGCGCCGCACACCGCGACCTGACCGGCTCTGGCTGGGCCGTGGGTGCGCTGCTCCGCCCGGCGGCCGTGCCGTTGTTTACCGACAATCCGGGGCCCTCCGCGACCAGGAGGTCGTTCTGGCGCTGGAAGAACTGCATTCGGCCGTCTTCAGGGCAATGACCCCGCACGACGACGGCACTCACCGCAGGCAGGCAGTGGAGGCCTTTGTTGCGTGGCTGGCTTCACTCGACGTAGTGCTCTCGGAGGAAGCGCTGCTCGCGAACCGGATGATGGATGTCATCACTTCCGATCCTGAGGTGCTCTTGCTTGAGGATGCGTCCACTCGGTTGTATGTCTCACCGCGAAAGCTTCAGAGGTTGGCCAGGAAGTACATAGGACTCAGCCCCGCAGCACTCATACGTCGCCGGAGGCTCCAGGATGCCGCAGAGCGTACCCGGTCCGATCCAACAGCGGACCTTGCGGCGATCGCCGTCGAACTTGGCTATGCCGATCACGCGCACCTGACAAACGACTTCCAAAAGTATCTGGGCTTCACGCCGAGTACGTACCGGAGGTCAGCTGGGGAGTCTTGAGCGCCGAAGGCTCGGACGCTGCGTCGTGTCCTCCGGCGTCGTGTCCTCCCCGCGGAAAGCTGCCAGCATTGCCTCGCGGTCGAATTGACCTTCCCATTTGGACACCACGAACGTGGCGACGCAGTTGCCCAGCAGGTTGACCACTACGCGCATGGAGTCCATCAAACGGTCTGCTCCCAGCAGGAGGGCAACTCCGGCTACCGGGAAGATTCCGAGCGCCCCGGCCGTCGCGGAGAGGGCGAGGAAGGCGGAACCGGGAACGCCGGCCATGCCCTTGGAGGTGAGCATCAGGATGCCGAGCGCTGCCAGTTGCTGACCCAGGTCCAGGTTGTGGCCAAAGGCCTGGGCAAGGAAAAGAAGGGAGATGGAAAGGTAAAGCGCGGCTCCGTCCAGATTGAAGGAGTATCCCGTGGGCACCACCAGGCCTGTGGTTGCCCGGGAACAACCGGCATTGGTCAGCTTGGTCATGATGCGGGGGAGGACGGATTCAGTGGAGGCCGTGCCCAGGGCAAGCATGAATTCTTCGCGGGAGTACTTGATGAACTGCCACAGGGGAACCCGGGGGTAGACCCAGGCCACCACAAACAGCAGGCCGATGAAGACCAGCGCTGAGCCGTAGCATGCCGCAATCAGGAGGGCGTAGGTACTCAGCGAACTGAGCCCGTACTGGCCGATGATGAAGGCCATGGCGCCGAAGGCTCCAATGGGGGCAACCCGCATGACCCAGGACATGATTTTGAAGAAGAGCTCCAGTGTCGTCTCCATGAGGTCGATGACCGGCTTGCACTTTTCGCGTCCCACCACCACGATTGCTGCGCCAAAGAAGATCGCGAAGCACAGGACCTGCAGCAGCGAGTTGGACGCAAAGGCTCCTACGACGCTGGTGGGGATGACGCCCAGCAGGAACTGTCCCGCGTCTTTGGGCGGGGCGGTAGTGGTCTTGGCGCTTACTGCATCCTCGGACAAAGATGCCGGGTCAATGTTCAGGCCCGCGCCCGGCTGCACAAGATTGGCAACCACCAACCCAAATGCCAGGGCGAAGAGTGTGGCGCCGGTGAAATAGATCAGTGCCTTAACACCTACGCGGCCTACGGACTTGACGTCCCCCACGGCAGAGATCCCCGTGACGATGACCAGAAAAATCAGTGGAGCGATGATCATTTTGATGAGCTGAATGAAGCCGTCGCCCAGTGGGCGAAGGGCAGAACCTGCGTTTGGCCATAGGTACCCTATGGCGATCCCCAGCACCACGGCCACCAGAATCTGGAAGAACAAGGATTTGTACAGTGGCTTCTTCGCTGCTGGAGTCACGGAAGCCGTGGGTGTGGGAATTTTCAAGGGGGTGCCTGTCTGTGCGAGGGCCGCGCTGCGGTCGCGGCTGGGATCACACAAGACGCTATGAGGGCCTTGTTTCCGAATTGCTAATTCCTGAAGCCTGTTGTGTTTAATATCGGAACAAGATTTTCACGATGTGGAAAGTCTAAGCATTGCGGCGGACATCCACACCACCACTAACGTTGTTTAAGCCCGTCTTCATCCAAGCTCACCGCGGCGGAAATGACGCGGCCGCATTGCTCGCCGTACGGATAATCGCCCTTGGGCGTGAAGGTCAATGTCCGCGTGGGCAGCGCTGTGCCGGAGGGAGAGGTGCCGCTTACGGTCGCCTCCAGAGGGCCTTCGCTGAGGGCGGGAAGCTCAAGGAATCCCACAAATGTCCCGTCAGGGGACGATGTCGCGGAGCACACGCCATCCGGCGTGCAGCCTTGGTCCACGGCCACAGCGCCCGGGTGCAGGTCCAGGTCCTTTTCGGTGCAGGTGCCGTCCTGGCAGGCCTTGAGCCGCAGCGTCCCCACCTGGTCTGCGTAGCTCGCTGCAACACTCAGGGACACGCCTGCAATGTGCCCAATGGCCGGGCAGGCTACGGCTTCGGGATAGCAGCCCGGAAGCAAAGCTGCGGTTCCGGCAAGGGTCAATGCCACTCCGATTTTGCCCATGCTTCAGGGTAGGACCGCGTGGGGCCGGCGTCTCCAGTGCGTCCCAAAGAGGCACCTGCATTGTTACGGCTCACCCGTTCCCGTTGCCGAACCGATACCGCGCCTGCCGAACGCTAGGCCGGAAGCCGCAACCCGCCGTCGTGTATCTCTGCCAAGCCGTCCACCAACAGTCCATCCAGTGCCCGCTCAAGTTGCTCCGGCGCCGAGTTGAGCCGGTGCAGAGCGGCGAGGGGGATCCCGATGCCCGACGGCGCGAATCCGAGATCCGCCGGCGCCTGCTCGAACATCTGGCGCGGGACGGGGGTGGCGGCCTCGCGGAGGACGGCCATCACGGCACCGCGGACCTGGCGGTCGGTGCCGTGCCAGGACTGGCCTTTGGGCGTGTACGACGGCGGCGGCTCACCCGCGGCGAGCCAGGCGCAGCTTGAGAGGACAGGACAGTCGGCGCACTTGGGGCTGCGGGCCGTGCACACCATGGCTCCGAGTTCCATGACGGACGCGTTCCAGCGCACGGACAGTTCCTGTTCGACGGGAAGGAGGGCCTCGGCCAACCGCATTTCGCCTGCGGTCAGCGCCGGCGCAGGAAGTGCGTTCCCGGAAATGAGCCGGGCGTGGACCCGCCTGATGTTGGTGTCCACCACGGTTTCGCGTCGACCAAAAGCGAAGGCGGCGACGGCGGCAGCCGTGTAACTCCCCACGCCAGGCAAACCCAAAAGTTCTGCGTACGTGTCAGGAACGTTGCCGCCGTGCTGCTCACGGATGGCGACGGCGGCCGCGTGCAGTCGCAGGGCGCGGCGTGGGTATCCGAGGCGGCCCCAATGGCGGACAGCTTCGCCCGACGGCTCGTCGGCAAGATGGCCCGGGGTAGGCCAGCGGTCCATCCAGTCCCGCCACACGGGCAGCACCCGGACCACGGGAGTTTGCTGGAGCATGACTTCGCTGACCAGGATTCCCCAGGCGCTGCAGTCCGGCTCGCGCCACGGAAGATCCCGGGCGGCGTCGGCAAACCACTGATCCAAGGCGCTGTGGAGCGCGGTCAGTTGGTGGGCATCGGGAAGAGTCATACTGCCCTCCACTGTAATGGAACCCCGGGCCATGGCCGACGTCACACAGTCCCGGATTAGGGGCCTGCGGCGTGTAGGTTAGGGCCCCGAGGGACACGAGCCTAGCCTAGAACCATGGCCACCAACGGTAAGCAGCAGTCGACCGCGCGCTCTTCAGCGCCGGCGAAGGGTGCTGCCCGTGGCTCATCCCGGAGCGGGACAACAGGCCGCGGTACCCCGACGAAGAGGCGGCGACCAAGCCCTGCCGTGTACCGCCGTCGTCGTCAGGTTGTTTTTGGCGCCCTGCTGCTGGTGATCGCCTTGCTGGTGGGAGGCGCGGTGGCCCTTACGGGTGCGCTCGCCGGAAAGAATGAGCCCCAGGCCGTCAGCACCCCGGAAGCGTCACAGGCGCCGACGCAGGGAAGCGCGTCGTCAGGGACACCGTCGCCGTCTGCTTCGCCGACGCCTGTGTGCGACTTCAACCTCATGACCGTCGCGGCCAAGACCGACAAGCCCGCCTACGGTGGGGAAGACAAGCCGCTGCTCACCATGACCATCACCAACGGCGGCACCGCCCCGTGCGAGGTCAACGTGGGAACATCCCAAATGGAATACCTGGTGATGAGCGGCGCGGACCGCATCTTCTCGTCCAAGGACTGCCAGACCGGCGGCGAAGACCTCATCAAAACCATCCAGCCCGGCAAGAGCGAAACCGCGAACTTCCCGTGGCAGCGCAACCGGACACTGGAGGGCTGCGCCGCGATCAACGCCAAGCCGGGTGGCGGCGGGGCGTACTACACGTTCGAGGCGCGGCTGGGAAACAAGGCAAGCCCAAAGGCTGTCTTCCAGCTGAACTAGAGTTTCGGCTGAGCCCGCGTTCGACGGCGGCAGCCGGCTTAGAGGAACCGGTCCAGCAAGCTGGCCTCGGCCATGCGGCTCAGGCCCTCGCGCACCGTCCGGGCGCGCTGGTCGCCGATGCCGTCCACGGTCATCAGGTCATCGATGGTGGCGGCCATCAGGTTCTGGAGCCCGCCGAAGTAGTCCACCAGGCGGTCGGCGACGGCCTTGGGTACCGACTTCAGGCCGGACAGCAGGCGGTAGCCGCGCGGCTGGACCACTGCGTCCAACTGCTCAACCCCGCCGGCGAAACCGATGATGTGCGCGATGCGGCTGAGGTCGATCAGTTCGGTGGGGCCCAGGTTGAGGAGTGCCTGGACGGCTTCCTCGATCTCCTCAGGCGTGGCGTCGGGATCCGAGTAGTCGCGGATGATGACGTCGCTGCCCGGGCCGCGGCCCATGGTCAGTTCCTCCACCTGGAGGGACAGCAGGCGGCCGTCTTCGCCAAGTTCCAGAACGTACTGGGCGATTTCCTCCGAGATGCGGCGCACCATTTCCTGCCGCTGCAGGGTGACAGCAACGTCCCTGACGGTGACCAGGGCCTCGATCTCCAGGGCGGAAAGGGAACTGGTGACCTGGTCCAGCCTGGCGCTGTACCGTTCCAGCGTTGCCAGGGCCTGGTTGGCGCGGGCGAGGACCTTCTCGGAGCCCTCCAGCACGTGGCGCAAACCGTTCACGTAGAGCGCGATGATCTGCATGGACTGGCTGACGGAGATCACGGGAACGCCGGTCTGGATGGCCACGCGCTCGGCGGTGCGGTGCCTGGTGCCCGATTCCTGGGTTTCGATGCTTGAATCCGGGACCAGTTGGACTGCAGCGCGGACAATGTTGCTGGCGTCCTTGTCACAGATGATGGCGCCGTCCATCTTGGCCAGCTCACGCAGGCGGGTAGGGGAGAAATCGATGCCGATATCGAATCCGCCGGAACAGATGGAGTCGATGGTGCGGTCGTAGCCCAACACAATCAGGGCACCGGTCCGTCCGCGGAGGATGCGTTCCAGGCCATCGCGCAACGGGGTTCCGGGTGCGACTCTGGCCAGGGTCGCCTTAAGCGACTCTTCCGGGCTCCGGGCCATAGGGTTTCCCTTCGAAGGTGCAAGCCTCGGCTCACAGACAAGCTGAATCCGGCGTCAGTGGGCACTCACAAAAAATGCCCCAATGACGACAAGCACAATGATAGGGCTTCCGGGCACCGTTAACCGCACCAGCAAGCCCCAAAGTGGGTCATTTCGTGATGTTCGACGATGCCCGCAAAGTGGTTTGGCGGCTGAATGACGGAAACCCTATTTCCCTCAATCAGCCGCCTGCCAGCTAGTGCTGGCCCCGCCCGAGCCCGGTCAGCAAAGCTCCACCGGCCTCGCGCCACAAGCTGTGGCCTCCCGGTCCAGCAGCGTTTTCCTTCAGGTATTTAATCCAATCGCGGTACTCGGTAATGTCCCGTCCCTCTGCCGCGGCCACAGCGTCGCAGGCAAAACCCACCGCTCTGCTGCCATCGTCCAGCGTGATGGACCCCAGCAGCATGGGTTCGGGCAGTTCGGCCAGGAAGGACCCGAGCGCAGCCTCGGACAGCAGCCATCTCTCAGCAACGAGCCCGGCTCCGCGCGCCGAACGAACCACTCCGGGCTTGGGCGGCGTGGTCTCCAAAGCCACCATCCGGTACTGCGCCGCTGTGGTCACCGGGCCGTCCCAGAAGGCTCCACGCCCTTCGAGCTCCGCCGCCAGCGGCTGCCCCTTCCGGTGCGCCCCCACCACTACGAGGGGAACGACGGCGGCTCCCGCAGCAACCGGCCAGGGGACCTTGGGCGCGGGAGACTGAGCTGGTGCGGGCCCTGTCGTTGCACCTGTCGGCGCTCCAGCCGCGACTCCCGCCGCGAACAGTTCTGGCAGCTCCGGGGTGAGCTCGATCCGACGCGCGATATCCGCAGCCACCCCGTCCTCGAAGGTCCGGGCAACCACCGTCAGGCCGAACTGGGAGGTACTGCCTGTTTCAACGCCGTCTGTTTCGGTGACGGTGCCCGCCGGTACGGCAACAGCGCTGAGATCGAAGAGGTTGCAGAAGTTGGTATAGGTGCCCATTCGGGAGTTGACCCCCACCGGATCGGCCGCAACCTCTGCCAACGTCGGATGGAACGGTGCCGTGGGGACAACCAAGGCGTCGAATCCGTCCAGGCGCTCCATGGCCTGGCGCTTGAGTTGCTCCAACGCCGCCGTGTCCGTGACGTACCGGTGCGCCGTGACTTTGCCCGCGGCGCTGATGATGCCGGCGACGGTGGGGTCCAGCGTCGCGGGCACGCCGCCGGACTGGCCTGCCCCGTCCGAAGCACCTACCCCGCCCAACGTCGCCGAATCAATGAAGCTGCCGACGGCGGCGTAGCGTTCGGCCACCAATCCGCCGTCGTACAGCAGCCGGGCTGCCTGGAGGAAGACGTCCAGGTCGATGGGTTCCGCTACCACTCCTGTGGACCGCAGCCGCTCAACCTGCGCCTGGAATTCCGACGCCCACGCTGCCGGGAGCGCCGGTAGAGCAGCGGGATAGGCCACCCGAGGGGTGGACGGTGCCGCAACTTTCACGTCGGTGGGCCAGGTGCGGCCCTGTCCGGCCATGATGCCCATGGCGAGCTCGGCAGTGGCGAGATCGCGGGCGAAGATCGTGGCGGTATCCCAGGAACGGCATGCCGGGACCACACCTTCGGTGGACACAACGCCCAAGGTCGGTTTGATCCCCACGATTCCCTGCAGCGCGGCGGGGATCCTGCCCGAACCCGCGGTGTCCGTGCCGATGGCAAGGTCCACAAGGCCCAACGCCACCGCCACGGCAGATCCCGAACTGGAGCCTCCCGAGATCCTCTCGGGACGCCTCGAATCACGGACAGCACCATACGGGCTGCGGGTACCCACCAGGCCCGTGGCGAACTGGTCCAGATTGGTGGCCCCGAGCACCAGAGCGCCCGCAGCGCGCAGCCGGGCGACCGGCACCGCATCCCGGGCGGGTACGTCACCAAAGCCGGGGCAGGCCGCCGTCGTGGTTATACCGGCAACATCCACGTTGTTCTTCACGGCGAGCAGGAGACCGGCAAGCGGCAGGTTCCCACCGGCCACCGCGGCGGCATCAATTCCGGCCGCCTCCGCGAGCAGTTCGTCCCGCCCGCGCAGGTGGATCCAGATTTCGGGACGGTCGACGGCGTCAATCGCCTCGAGCGCCGAAAGTACCCGAGCAACTGTGGTTCCGGTGGGACTGGTCATGATGCGCTTCCCTCCAAGACGAGTGCGTGTTCCCGGACGTCCACTGGTTCCAGGACCACCAGCGCCTCACCAGCCACCACTTGAGCACCGGCAGCGGGCAGGACCTGTTGGACCAGGCCATTCACCGGAGCCTGGATGACCGTCTCCATCTTCATCGCCTCAAGGGAAACCAGCGATTGGCCGGCCACCACCAGGTCTCCGGGTTCCACGTCCACTTTCCAGACGCTTGCCGCGAACGGCGACGTCACCAGGGTGCCGCCGTCGGGAACAACAACGTCGTCGGCCGGCGGGGCCAGCGAAACGGCCTGCTCGGCACGATCGAACTCGCCGGCTTCCTCCCAGACCTGACGCTCCACGGCGAAAGCCGCCGACTGGATCTCGCGGAATTCCGCAATGGAGACGCTGTTGCGGTCCAGGAATTCCTCATGTTCTGCAAGTGAGAATGTGCCGTCCTGGATCTCCACACCATGGCCACGGCCAGCAGCCATGTCGGCGCGGAGGTCCAACAGTTCCTCGGGACTGACGGGGTACCAGGAAATACGGTCGAAGAACCGGAGCAGCCAAGGCGAACCCGGCTCAAACGGCGCCGAATCCGCGTAGCGCGACCAAACCTGGGTGGTGCGGCCAACGAACTGGTATCCACCGGGACCTTCCATGCCGTAAATGCACATGTAGGCTCCGCCGATGCCCACGGCGTTCTCCGGCGTCCAAGTGCGGGCAGGGTTGTACTTGGTGGTCACCAGCCTGTGCCGCGGATCCAACGGTGTTGCCACCGGTGCTCCTAGGTACACATCACCCAGTCCCAGGACGAGGTACTCCGCGTTGAACACCGTATCGAAGACATCGTTGACGGAGTCCAAACCGTTGATGCGCCGGATGAACTCGATGTTCCACGGGCACCAGGGGGCGTCGTCGCGGACACCGGCCATGTAGCGCTCGATTGCCTCACGGGTAGCGGGATCGTCCCAGGACAAGGGCAGGCGAACGCTGCGGCTGGGCACCACCAGCTCCGAGCTTGCAGGGAGTGCGGCCTCTATTTCCTGCACCAGGCCCAACAGCTTTGAGGTGGGAAGGACGGAGGGATCGGCTTTGATCTGCAGGGAACGGATACCTGGCGTCAGATCCACGATGCCCCCGACTCCGAGGCGCTCGAGTTCCTGGTGCAGGGCGTGGACACGGGCGCGGAGGCCAAGGTCCAGCACCATGTCTCCGTACTCCACCAAAAGGTTGTCGTCACCGGAGCGGCGGTAGGTGACAGCAGGCCGTCCGTCGCCTTCGGGCACCCGGCCCAGCACGCCGTCGTCGCCGTCTCCGCGAAGCAGCCCGGCGGTGCCGGAAGCCGTGCCGGTGCCCGTGGTGAAACCGGTGCTACCTGGCAGAATCAGCTGCCTCGCAGCACCGAGTTCTTTGACGGAAGGCGCCTCAACCGAGCGGATGGGCACAAAGCGGACCTTATCGCCCGGACGGAGTTGGCCCAGCTTCCAGCGCTCGCCGGTCACCACGGTGACGGGGCAGACGAAACCGCCCAGGCTGGGACCATCAGGGCCCAGGAGAATGGGGGTGTCGCCGGTGAAGTCCAAGGCCCCTACCGAATAGGCGGTGTCGTGGATGTTGGAAGGGTGCAGTCCGGCCTCTCCGCCATCGTTGCGTGCCCAGCGCGGCTTCGGGCCGATCAGGCGGACGCCCGTGCGGGCGGAGTTGAAGTGGACCTCGTATTCGGCGGCGTACAGTTCCTCGATGTCTTCGCGTTGGAAGAATTCCGGTGCACCGTGTGGCCCCTCCACCACTTTCAGCTGCCACTTCGTGGTGAGGGCCGGGCGGCTCTCCACGGGAACCGGGCCGGGGACGGTCTCGGGGAGGTGCCCGGTGACGGTGCGGAGCACATCGCCGGCCCGCAGGACGCGGCCGCCATGGCCGCCGAACTGGCCCAAAGTGAAGGTTGATGCACTGCCCAGGTATTGGGGAACATCAAGACCACCTTCGAACAGGATGTATCCCCTCAGCCCGGATCCGTCGGCCGATCCGACGTCCAGGAGGCCGTTGTCCGGGACAGTGATGGGCTCCCATGCAGCGGCCGGCCTGCCGTCGACTGTCACTGTGACGTCCGCGCCGGTGACGCACACTGTCGTGGCGTGGGTGAAACGGAGCGCTGGCCCGGCCATGGTGAATTCCAGGCCGGGTGCGCCCTCCGGATTGCCCAGCGCGGTGTTGCCCAGCCGGAACGACAAATCATCCATGGGTCCACTCGGCGGCACTCCGATCTGCCAGAGCCCGGTCCTGCCCGGCCAATCCTGCACGCTGGTCTGGAGGCCCGGCCGTTCAACGGTGATTCGCGGTTCAGGATCGCCCACTGTGTTCAGGGTTCCGGTGGAATGCTCCGCAGCACGGACCACGTCCATCCCGGCCACGGCGCGCAGCATGCCCAAGTTGGTCTCGATGCCATCAATGCGGGTTTCCGCCAACGCGGCAGCCAGGGCCTCGAAAGCGGCGTCGCGGGTTGTACTGGACGTGATGACCTTGCCCAGCAGGGGATCGTAACTGGTGGAGACTTCGCTGCCGGTCTCCACCCAGGCGTCAATGCGCACGACGTCGGAGGCCGGGTACTGCGCGTTGGTGACCGTTCCGGCGCTGGGCTGGAAGTTGCGGGCCGGGTCTTCTGCGTAGATACGGGCTTCTACAGCGTGTCCTGAGACGGGCAGGCTGTCCGGCACGCCATCAAGCACTGGTTTCTGCTGTGCGAGGTCCAGCATCCACTGCACCAGGTCCACGCCGGTGATGGCTTCGGTGACGGGGTGTTCCACTTGTAGCCGCGCGTTGACTTCCAGGAAGGAGGCTTCCCGGCGGACGGGATCGTAGACGAATTCCACTGTGCCTGCAGAGCGATAGCCCACGGAGGCGCAGAGTGCGCGGGAGCTTCGGTGCAGTTCCTCCCGCAAAGCTTCCGGGAGGTCCGGTGCGGGGGCTTCTTCAAGCACTTTCTGGTGGCGGCGCTGCAGCGAGCAGTCACGGTCTCCAAGGCTCACCACGCGGCCCTCACCGTCGCCGAACACCTGGACTTCAACGTGGCGGGCGTGTTCGATGTAGCGTTCGGCAAAGACGCCTGCCGTTCCAAAGCTGGAGCTGGCCAGGCGCGCAACCCGGGAGTAGTTGTCGCGGAGTTCGGCTTCGTCGCGGCAGACGGCCATGCCGATGCCACCGCCACCCCCGGTTGCCTTGAGCATGAGTGGGTAGCCGATGATCTCCGCTGCTGCGACGGCTTCGTCCAGGTCCTCCAAGAGGCCGGATCCTGCGATCATGGGAACGCCGGCGCGTTGGGCGGCATCGCGGGCGGTGTGCTTGGTGCCGAAGATCCGGAGCTGTTCGGGGGTGGGACCCACAAAGACCAAACCGGCTGCCTCCACGGCTTCGGCGAAGGCCGCGTCCTCGGACAGGAATCCGTAGCCGGGATGAATGGCGCCGGCCCCGGTGGCAGCCGCTGCCTTGAGGATGGCGTCAACCTTGAGATACGACTCCTTGGCGGGTGCAGGTCCCAGCAGGACAGCCTCGTCAGCGAGCTTCACATGCTTGGCGCCGCGGTCGGCTTCGGAGAAGACGGCGACCGTGCGTAGCCCGGCCTTGCGGGCGGATTCGATGATCCGGCACGCGATCTCGCCACGGTTGGCAATGAGCAGGGTGTCGAAGCGGTTCATGCGCGGTCCTCCGGACGTGTGACGATCATGCGCACCGGCGTGGGGTTGAAGCCGTTGCAGGGGTTATTGATTTGGGGGCAGTTGGACACCAGCACCAGCGTGTCCACCTCGGCGCGGAGGGCCACACGCTTTCCGGCTGCGGACAGCCCGTCCACGATGCCCAGGGCGCCGTCGGGATCCACCGGCACGTTCATGAACCAGTTGATGTTGGACACGAGGTCCTTCTTGCCGAGGTCCCACTTGGCACCTTCAATGAGGAAGTTCTCCACGCACGCATGCTGTTCATGGGTGTGTTGGCCGTAGCGGAGTGTGTTGGATTCCTGGGAGCAGGCGCCGCCGATGGTGTCGTGGACGCCAACCTCGTCCGCCACCACCGTCATAAGTTCCTGGCCGCTGTCGGCGCGGAGAACTGAGCCAGTGGTGAGGAAGATCGAGCCCTGGCTCGCGATGGTCACGGCGGCGGAGTAACGCGTACTGGTGTCCTGTGCCGCGTAGAGAATGCAGTCAACGGCTTGGTTGCCGTTGAGGTCCACAATGGTGAGCACGTCGCCGGCAGCAATCACGGCGGACCAGGGACCACGGGCTTCCACCAGATCGTCCAGTACGACGCGGCCAGGGACCAGTGCGGGGCTGATTTCTGCGATGGCGCTCATGCCGAGGTCCTTGCGTTGTAGTCGAGTTCGGTGTTGTGGAGGGCAAGACGTCCCTCTGGGCCCAGATCTACGGTGAGGGTTCCGTTTTTGAGAGCTTCAAGGTCCTGCGGAGCCTGCCAAGCCACGATGTCCACGGCGCTTCCCGTGAATTCCGGACGCGGGTCCAGCGGGTGGGCGGTATTGGCCAGTACCAGCACTGCGTCCATGTGGAGGAGAAGTTCGACGGCGGCTCCGGCACCGGCGCTGCCGGCGAACGTGATGCTGCCGTCCCGCTCCACGGTGACGCCCTTGAAGAACGACACCGACGGAGGGAGTTCTTTCTGGCTGATGCCATGCTTCATGCCGCCCAGGGTCAGCAGTTCACGACCGGCCGGTGACGGGCTGTGGGCTGATCCGGCACCGTACTTGGCGGTGTTTCCGGCTAAGTGGGTGGTGCCGGTGAGGGCATCGTGCTGGCCGGAGGAATCGGCCACCACGGATGCCATGAGGCGGCCGGCGTCGGAGAGGAGCGGGTGGCCTGTGGTGATGTAGGCCTGCCACGGCACTTTGACGGTATCCGCAACGTTGAGCCGCTCATGCTGGGCGCCGCTTCGGATAAGGACAGCGTGAACGCAAGCATCGCCGTCGAGGTCCGTGATTCTGATGCGCGTCCCGCGGGCCAGTTCCAGGTGGGTGTAGCGGCCGAAGGCAAGTGTCTCCGCCCACGTCAGGGAGTCCTGTGCCTCGGCCGGGAGGCCTCCGATCAAACGTGACGGGGCCGAAGCCGGCGGGACGTGGATCATGGTCTCGGCCGTGCGCCCGTGCTGGGCCCGTGCGTGCAGTTTGGCGCCGGCAGTTGTGGCTGTGCCGTTTTCAGAGGTGTGTGTTTCAAGAGTCTGGGTCATGGCAGTCATTTCTGTACTGGTGCTGGTTCTGGACGGTCTGGTGCTGGCGGGGTCAGGCGGCGTTGGCGGAGTCTTCTGCCATTGCGGCTTTGGTGTCCCGGACGCGGATGTTCCTGCGGACCCAGAGGCCCAGGAGCAGGACGGCGCCCACCATGATGGGTGCGGAGAAGAGCAGGATCCCGTGTTCGCCGGAGGGGTCGTACACCTCGGCGCGGGGCCAGGAGAGGTTGATGACCATCAGGGCGCCGTAGAGCACGGCCAGGATGTTGACGGGCAAGCCCCACCGGCCCAGCGAGAAGAGTCCGGCCGGCATGGTCTGGCCCACCCGGTCCCAGTCGCCACGGAAGCGGCTGAGCAGTTGCGGGACAGTGACCATCAGGTACGCCAGGTACACCATCACGATGCACACGCTGCAGAGGGTGGTGAAGAGCGCGGAGTTGCCGATGTTGATGGCGAGGATGCCCACAGCGAGGGCGCCGATCGCGATGGAAGGCCACATGGGGGTCCCGCGCTTGGGGTGGACCTTCGAGAGCCGGGCCGAGGCTGGCAGCTTGCCGTCGCGGGCCATGGAGAACACCAGGCGTGAACCGGCCGTTTGGATGGCCAGGGTGCAGACAAAGATGGCGATTGCCACGTCCACCAGCAGCACCTTGCCCCAGAACGTACCCAACACGGCTGTCAGCACGTAGGGGAGTCCCTCGGTGGCGAGCCTGCCGTCGTCGAGGCTTGGCGCTGCCATCAGTGCCGCGATAATCATGAGTCCGCCGCCAATGCCTGAGATGATCAGCGCCGAGAGGATGGTGCGCGGTGCGGTCTTGCGGGGGTTTTTGGTTTCTTCCGAGAGTTCGCCGGCGGAGTTGAAGCCGACCATCACATACGCGGCCATCAAACCGGAGACCAGGAAGGCACCCACGGCACCAAGGTCCGAGGTAGTGACCACACTGACGTCCGCTACCACCTCCGGGCCGCGCTGCGCGGCTGAGAACAGCGCAAGGATGACTGCGGCGACGCCCACAATCTCACAGGTGACGCCGATGGAGTTCACATGGGACATGAGCTTCACGCCAAGGCAGTTAATCACAGTGGTGATCACCAGGAGGACGGCACCGAGGATTACTGCGTTGGCTGCGCCCGTGGGAGATGTCAGCATGGGGTCGCCTCCCACCAGCTGGAATCCGACCCACAGCTGGGGGAGTACCACTTGGAGCGCAATGGCTGCTGCGGCAGCAGTGATGACCTGGGCGATGGACATGAACCAGCCAGCGAACCAGCCCACCACTTCGCCGCCCATACGGCGCGACCACTGGTAGACAGCACCGGACAACGGGTATCTGGCGGCGAGTTCAGCGAAGTTCAGGGCTACCAGAAGTTGGCCGACCAGGACCACGGGCCACGTCCAAAAGAAGGCCGGGCCGGCAAAGGAGTAGCCGAAGGCGAAGAGCTGGAAGATGGTGGTGAGGATGGAGACGAACGAAAAACCTGCGGCGAACGACGCGTAGCGACCCAGCTTGCGGTGCAGCGTGGGCTGGTAGCCAAGTGCTGTCAGGTCTGCATCGTCGGTGCGGTGGGTCGCCGTCGAAAGGGTTGAAGTCATCGGGTTTCTCCGTGTCTGGAACGGGATGTGGAACCAGCCCGGAGAGGTTTTGACTGCCTGTCCGGAATATCGGTCACTTGATAGTTTTCCAGCGGGGTGTCCCCATGGCGTTTCGGCAATGTAAAGCCTTGGTTACCGCTCGTTTCAAGCGTGTAAAGGAAATCTCACCACCCCGGCAGCACGCCGTGAACAGGCTCTTTGGTGTTGCCGCAATGCAAGAATGAGGTGTGACTACAACCGGACCGGGACGCCCCCGCAAGCAGCAAGCGATACGCCCGGGAGCCACTGCACGCGACGAAATCCTGGATGCCGCAGCCGAACTTTTTACCAGCCAAGGATTCGCCAATACGTCCACACGGGCCATTGCCGACGCCGTCGGAATCCGGCAATCGTCGCTGTATCACCACTTCTCCACCAAGGGCGAGATCCTTGGCGAACTCCTCGGCGGGACAGTGTCCACCAGCCTGGCGTTCGCCCGCGCTGTGAAAGACGGTTCCGAAGAAGCCGGGCAGGAGTTGGATCCCGCGGCACGACTGCACGCAGTGGTCCTGTTCGACGGCTTGCAGCTCTGCACTTCCCGCTGGAACCTCGGGGTGCTCTACCACCTGCCGGAGGCCAGGGCGGAAGTTTTCCAACCATTCATGGCAGCACGACAGGAACTCCGGACCATTTACGGAGACTTGGGACGGGAGCTGACGGCGCTCTCCGACGCAGACCCGGGCCTGGGCGACACCGCCTTTCGGCTGGTCGAGTCACTGATCAACCTCCGCGCGGACGGGCTGATCGCAAAGGACTCGGCGTCCACTACGGCCGATACGGTGATGATCCTGGCCGGCCTCAGGCAAAAGATTCAGGCGGTGAGGGATGCCAGCAGCGAACTCATCAGCCGGTATGGCGAGGTAAACCGTCGTGGAGAAGCCTCTGAGCCGGCGCTCGCAGCGAAAAGTGCCTAGTAATCCACCTGGCGTTTGAGTTTGTTACCCAGCCATAGCATCGCCAGGCTCACCACCAGGAAGCCAACGGAGATGGCGAGTGCGAACACCACCACACCGCCCCAACCGCCGGCTCGGGCCGGGTCGATGAACCAGTAGGGGTACCAGTTCACCAAGGCGCCACGGACCAGGCTGTAGACCAGGTAGCCAATGGGGTAGAGCAGCCAGTACCAAACGTGTTTGAGCTGCAGCGTTGCCCGGGGCGGCTGGAAGAGCCAATCAGCCACCATCACCACAGGGATCAAGTAATGGACCACAAAGTTGACCCACGGCAACAGCGAGCCGAGGTCCTCGCCGGCCAGCAAAGCACCAAAAACCAGACCCACCACGGCCATGGCGATGGTGGCAGTGCCGCGAGTGACATCGTCAGCTTCTGTAGGCCGCTTCCGGATCAGCACCCGGTATCCGCTGATCAGCAGCACCAGTGCGGCGAAGATGTTGGACAGGTTGGTGAAATAGCTGAAGAAGTTCCAGAGGTCATAGCCCATGCCCAGATGTACCGTCAGCTGGGTTCCCACCGCCACCAACGTCAAAAGCCCAAAGAAAAAGCGTCCCCCGATAAGCACATTCCGTTTGGTCATGCCTCCCATCCTTGCCGACCACGTGCCCCGAACGGCCCCGACACCCCGGAATAGCTACGTGATCAGCAATTCCAGTGCCTCGGCAAGATGGCCAACCTCCCGCACTGAGAAGCCGTCCGGAATCACACCGGCACCCGCAGGGCTGGCCGGAACAATAGCGTGCGTGAACCCGAGCCGGTGTGCTTCCTGGATGCGCTGGTTGATACCGGGAACAGGGCGGACTTCACCAGCCAGGCCCACCTCGCCAAAGGCAATCAGGCGCTGGGGGAGAGCCTTCCGGGCCTTGGCCGACGCTACGGCCAGGGCAACAGCCAGGTCCGTCGCCGGTTCCGTGAGCTTCACACCGCCCACCGTTGCCACATAGGAATCATCTTTGTGCAGCATGCAGCCGGCACGCTGCTGAAGGACTGCCAGCAGCATGGCCACCCTGGAGCTTTCCAGCCCGCTGGTTGCCCGGCGCGGCTGCGAATTGGCGCTCTCGGCAAGAAGGGATTGAACCTCTGCCAGCAGCGGCCGGCGACCCTCCATGGTCACCGTAATACAGGTGCCTGAAACGGGCTCCCGGGTCCGCGAAACGAACAGCCCGCTGGGATCAGCCAGCCCCTCGATGCCGGCCTCGTTCAGGTCAAAGCAGCCGACGTCGTCCGTGGCGCCATAACGGTTCTTCACAGCCCGGAGCAGGCGCAGGCGCGAATGGCGCTCGCCTTCGAATTGGCACACGACGTCCACCAGGTGTTCCAGCAGCCGCGGCCCGGCGATGGTGCCTTCCTTGGTCACGTGGCCTACCAACAACGTGGTCATGTTGCGCCGCTTGGCTGCGGCAATGATCGACGCAGCAACTTCACGCACCTGCGAAACTCCGCCGGCGCTGCCCTCCACGTCGGCACTGCTCAAGGTCTGCACAGAGTCCACGATCAGCAGCTTGGGCTCAAGCTTCTCCACCTGTCCCAAGGCCTGGCCAAGGTCAGTTTCCGCAGAAAGATAAAGGCTATGGGCCACGGCGTCGATCCGCTCCGCACGGAGCTTGACCTGTGCCGCAGACTCTTCTCCGGTGATGTAGAGGACGTCCTGGCCAGTGCGCGCGAACTTCGCCGCCACGTCCAACAGCAGCGTGGACTTCCCGACGCCGGGTTCCCCAGCGAGCAGGATGACGGCACCCGGCACGAGCCCTCCTCCGAGGACGCGGTCCAGCTCATCCACGCCCGTGGGCAGGAAGGCCGCAGTGGTGCCATCCACCTCAGCGATACGGCGGGCCGGCGCCAAAACTGTAGCGGCCGCCGTCGTGCGCGCTACCGTGGCGCCGTACTCCTCAACGGTTCCCCACGCCTGGCACTCGCCGCAGCGGCCCACCCATTTGATGGCGGTCCAGCCGCATTCGGCACACTTGTAGGCGGGTGTTTTTGATGCGCGGGACGTCTTGGAAGCCATGGGTTCAAGCGTAGTGGCGGGGACTGACAGTATTAGCCGCGCCGGCCGCCGTGACGGGCCGCGTCCACAAACACCGCAATGCCCGTCACGCCAAGCGCAAGCCCGAGAGAAGCGACCACGTCCGTGAGCCAGTGGTATCCAAGGTAGATCCGGCTGCAGGCAACCAACAGCGTCAAGAGAGCGGCACCGCAGAAGGCGAGGACCGCCGTCGCACGTGAGCCGGAACGCGAGACGAGCAGGTAAGTGAGGACAAGCGCGAAGATCCCGGCGCCGAGCGTGTGGCCGGAGGGGAATGACAGTGCGTCGTCGGGGCCCAGGAGAACATCGGACGACGGCGGACCGGAGCGCCCCACATCCTGTTTCACCACCACGGACAGGATGGCGGCAAACGCCATGGCGCCCAACAGGACAGCCGGCCGCCAGAGTTCCTTCTTCCATACCGTCCATACCGCGGCCACCGCCACACCAATGATGGTGATCCACAAGGGTGAGGTCACGGTGGTGACTGCCGTAAGGAGGGCGGTGAGCAAGGGGGTGCGCGAATCAACCATGAAGCTGTGGACCGCGCCGTCTACCGTGGCGAGTCCTGTCTCGGACAGCACTGCGGCGAACATGAGCCAGAAGATGGCGTCCCCGGCCACCAGCAAAATGCCTGCCCACAGGAACAAGGGCCGCTGCCGGAGCTTGAGCGCCGGTGCAGCACGGAAGTGCGTGGAAATGGCGGGGGTCATCGGTTCATTCTGCCAAACGGGCCTGGGACTTCTCTGAGGCTACAGTGCCGGAAGCACCGCGCGGGCCTCTTCCGGTTCCATGCCGCTCGCTTCCAGCAGGTCCACCATGAGGGGACGGAACAGCATGACCACGGTTTCGCCTTCGAGCCTTTGGACATCCAGCATCTTGGGGTGCAGGCGCGCGGCGATATCCGAGAGGTCGTTCCGGGCGCGGCGCAGATGAACCCGCCGCGTCCCTTCGCTTTGCTCCGACAATCCGATGGTCATCTCGTCGATCGCGGCGGCGGTTTCCTGCAGGACTTCGGAGATACTGTCGATCGCTTCATCGGACAGCGCGGCATGGTTGATGGCGCTGGTGAGCCGCCGCGCAAACACCCGGCTGTTACGCAGAGCCAGGTCGATGTACTCCAGGGAGTGCTCCAGGCCGGCCAGTTCGTCGCGGTGCCTCCGGTGCGCGGGAGCCAGGGTTGCCACTTCGCCCGAGGCGCGCAGCGTCTGCCGCATCCGGTCCACCAAAGGCTGGCAGTTGCGGCCACGGATCAGGGCGTGCCAGGCGATGGTGGAATCGCTTTCGGTCAGGGCCTTGCCGCATTCGCGCAGCACTTCGGCGAGTTCATGCAGGATCTTCTGGACATCTTTGCGGGGCTCCCGCCGCGGATCCTTCGGTACCAGGATGGTCACCAGCAGCGCAAAAACGCCACCGATTACAGCGTCCAGGCTGCGCGTAAAGGGCCCACCGGCCGGTGCCGGCAGCAGCACCACCAGCAAGGACTGCAGGCCCAGTTGAGTGGTGAAAATGGTTCCACTGTCCAGGAACCTGGCAAGGAGGATGGAGAAAAGAAGCACGACGGCGGCCTGCCAGATCCCAGCGCCCAGCCAGTGGAGCAGCAGGTCACCAACAACGATGCCCAGGGTGCAGCCGAGGCCCACCTCGATCACCCGGCGCAGGCGCGGATCACGGGAAAAGCCAAGTGCAATCAACGAAGAAGTAGCCGCGAACAGCGGGCCCTGGTGGCCCAGCACATATTCGGCGAAAGCGTAGGCACCTACGGCGCACACGGTCATCTGGATGGCCGGCGTCAACGAATTCCGGCTGCGGACCAAACCCGTCCGGACTCTGGCACGCAGGAACCTCTTGCTTGCAGAAAATCCTTTCGCGGCAGCCATGTCGTCCAGTCTATTTGCCCGGCCCGGGTTCCGACGAAGGCGCAAACCGCATCCCGGGTGCCGCTCAAGGTGGCGCGCGCCACATAACCCAATGGTCCGCCGTCGTTCACCTTCTGTTCACCTTTCACTGCAGATCCCGTTACCTGCGCTCCTTACCTTCAGTAAAGGAACAAAAGGTCCTCAGCTCGCGCACGCCGAAATCTCCGTTCGGCCCGCATCGAAGAATCCCTGGAAGGGGCACATCCAAGTGAAGGCAACTCACTTCGGCCGCAACGCGGCAATCGCGGTCATCGCAGCCGGCGCTCTCGCGCTCACTGCTTGCGGTTCAGACAACGCAACGAACACGCCTGCTGGTACCCAGTCGGCAGCGTCCGGCCCCAAGGTCACCGGCACCCTGACCGGCATCGGCGCCTCCTCCACCGGCGCAGCCATGGACGCTTGGAAGGCCGGTTTCTCCACCGCCAACTCCGGTGCCACAGTCCAGTACTCCCCGGACGGTTCCGGCGCAGGCCGCAAGGCCATCATCGACGGCTCGGCACAGTTCGCCGGCTCGGACGCCTACCTGAAGGACGAGGAGCTTGAGAGCTCCAAGGCCAAGTGCGGCCCCGACGGCGCCATCAACATCCCGGTGTACATCTCCCCGATCGCTGTTGCCTTCAACATTCCGGACGTCAAGGAACTGAAGCTCGACGCCGCCACAGTCGCCAAGATCTTCCGCGGCGAAATCGCCAACTGGAACGATCCCGCCATCGCCGCCCTCAACGAAGGCGTCACCCTGCCGGACCTCAAGGTCACCCCGGTCAACCGCTCTGACGACTCCGGCACCACCACCAACTTCACCGACTACCTCGCAGCTGCTGCTCCCGAGGTTTGGACGGACAAGGCTGCCGGCATCTGGCCCGCAACCCTGGCCGGCGAAAACGCCAAGGGCACCTCCGGCGTCGTCAAGACCGTCACCGACACCCCGGGTGCCGTGACCTACGCTGATGACTCCGCCGTTTCCGGCAAGCTGGGCACCGCCTCCATCAAGGTGGGCGAGGAATTCGTCAAGATCTCGGCCGAAGCTGCTGCCAAGGCGGTCGAAGCCGGCAAGCCCGTTGACGGCCGCGCCGCAAACGACGTCGCCATCAAGCTGGACCGCAAGACCACCGAATCGGGCGCCTACCCCGTAGTCCTCGTTTCGTACCACGTAGTTTGCACCACCTACGAGACCAAGGAAGTTGCTGACCTGGTCAAGGCCTTCGAAAGCTACGTCGTTTCCGACGAAGGACAGAAGACCGCTGCTGACGCCGCCAAGTCCGCGCCGCTGTCCAAGACGCTGCAGGAAAAGGCCACGGCCGCTATCGAAACCATCAAGGCCAAGTCCTAAGGTTTCCCGGCGGGTTTGCTGAACCCGGCTGAACACTGAAGTTCCCTGTCCCGCTCTCCGGTGGCCACCGCGGCACCGGACCGGGGCAGGGAACTTAGCCATGTAAGACCAGTTCACTCCAGACTGAAGGAACGTGAAGTGACCACCAACTCCCTGACAACCTCCCAAGGCGCAGGACGCGCCGGGGACAAGGTTTTCTCCGGGGCCGCCATGGCCGCAGGGTGCCTGATTCTCGCGGTTCTCTTCGGAGTCGCGTTGTTCCTTGTGGTGCAGGCAATCCCCGCGCTCACCGCCCCTGCTGAAGACATCCAGGGCGGGAACGGCTTCTTCGCCTACATCGCCCCAATCGTGGTGGGCACCCTCATTGCCGCGATCATCGCACTCGTCATCGCCACCCCCGTGGCCATTGGTGTGGCACTGTTCATCTCGCACTACGCTCCCCGCCGGCTCGCATCGGGCCTCGGCTACGTAGTGGACCTGCTCGCTGCCATCCCCTCCGTTGTTTACGGCGCCTGGGGTGCTGCCTTCCTGGCCAAGGAAATCTCCCCGGCCTACGACTGGCTGGCCACCTACCTCGGATGGATCCCCATCTTCGAAGGCCCGGCCTCCGCTACCGGCAAGACCATCCTGACCGCCGGCATTGTCCTCTCCGTCATGGTCCTGCCCATCATCACCTCCCTGTCCCGTGAAATCTTCCTGCAGACCCCCAAGCTGCACGAGGAAGCAGCGCTTGCACTGGGAGCCACCCGCTGGGAAATGATCAAGATGGCCGTTCTGCCCTTCGGCCGCCCGGGCATTATCAGCGCCATCATGCTGGGCCTCGGCCGGGCCCTCGGCGAGACCATGGCCGTTGCCCTGGTGCTCTCCTCCGGTGTCCTGACGGCCAGCCTCATCCAGTCCGGCAACCAGACCATCGCTGCGGAAATTGCCTTGAACTTCCCCGAAGCCAGCGGCCTCAAGGTCAACACGTTGATCGCCGCCGGCCTGGTGCTGTTCGTCATCACCCTGGGCGTGAACATGATCGCCCGCTGGATCATCACCCGGCACAAAGAATTCTCGGGAGCCAACTAAATGTCCGCCACAGTAGTCCGCAAGCGCTCAGCGCTCACCAAGGGCCAGCTGCCCAAGTTCGCGCCCTACATTGTCTTGGCCGTCGCACTCGTTGTGGGCGCGGCCATCATGGCGCTCATCGGCTTCAACGCCTTGGGCTGGGGCATCGTCTCCGCCATTCTGTTCGCCGTGGGCCTGGTCTCATGGAGCGGTGCTGTTGAAGGTGCCCGCAAAGCCAAGGACAAGCTCGCCACGTGCTTGGTGGTCGGTGCCTTCCTGATTGCGCTGCTGCCGCTGATCTCGGTGATCGTCACAGTGCTGGTCAACGGCATCCCCGGGCTCATCACCCCCGGCTTCCTGGGCACGTCCATGAATGGCGTTACCGGCGCATTCGACAACAAGGCAGTAGAGGACGGCGCGCCGGTCCTCGGCGGCATCTACCACGCACTGCTGGGCACCCTCCAGATCACGCTCCTTGCCACAGTGATCTCCGTTCCCGTGGGCCTCCTCACCTCCATTTACCTGGTGGAATACGGCAACGACCGTCCGCTGGCCCGCGCCATCACGTTCTTCGTGGACGTCATGACCGGCATCCCGTCGATCGTGGCCGGCCTCTTCGCGGCAGCGTTCTTCTTCGCCATTGTTGGCCCCGGCACCAAGACCGGTGCGGTAGCCGCCGTCGCGCTTTCCGTCCTGATGATCCCTGTTGTGGTTCGCTCCAGCGAGGAAATGCTGAAGATCGTCCCGAACGAGCTCCGCGAGGCGTCTTACGCGCTGGGCGTCCGTAAGTGGCGCACCATCACCAAGGTGGTCATCCCGACGGCGATTTCCGGCATCGCGTCCGGCGTCACCTTGGCGATCGCCCGCGTTATCGGTGAAACCGCTCCGATCCTGGTCACCGCCGGATTCGCCACCACCATCAACAACAACGTGTTCGGTGGCTGGATGGCCTCGCTGCCTACGTTCATCTACACACAGATCCTCAACCCGACGTCGCCGTCCAACCCGGAGCCGTCGGACCAGCGTGCCTGGGGCGCCGCGTTGGTGCTGATCATCCTGGTGATGCTCCTGAACCTCGGAGCCCGCCTCATCGCCCGTCTGTTCGCTCCCAAGACGGGGCGGTAGGCTGCCCTTCTGCGGCCTCATCCAAAACTTCCACACCCCCAAGGAACAAAGGAACACCATGTCCAAGCGCATCGACGTCAAAGACCTCAATGTCTACTACGGCAACTTCCTGGCCGTCGAGGACGTCAACATCAACATCCAGGCCAAATCCGTTACAGCCTTCATCGGCCCGTCCGGCTGCGGCAAGTCCACCTTCCTCCGCACGCTTAACCGCATGCACGAGGTCCTTCCCGGCGCACGCGTCGAGGGCGAGGTCCTCCTGGACGGCGACAACCTCTACGGCCCCGGCGTCGACCCCGTAACCGTCCGCACCCAGGTGGGCATGGTCTTCCAGCGCCCCAACCCGTTCCCCACGATGTCCATCCGCGACAACGTGCTGGCCGGCGTGAAGCTGAACAACAAGAAGATCTCCAAGGGCGCTGCAGATGCCCTGGTGGAGAAGTCCTTGGTGGGCGCCAACCTGTGGAACGAGGTCAAGGACCGCCTGGACAAGCCCGGCTCCGGCCTTTCCGGTGGTCAGCAGCAGCGTCTGTGCATCGCCCGCGCCATCGCGGTTGAGCCCCAGGTGATCCTCATGGACGAGCCCTGCTCCGCCCTTGACCCCATCTCCACCTTGGCCGTTGAGGACCTCATCAACGAGCTCAAGGACCAGTACACCGTGGTGATCGTGACCCACAACATGCAGCAGGCGGCGCGTGTGTCGGACAAGACCGCGTTCTTCAACATCGCAGGCACCGGCAAGCCGGGCAAGCTGATCGAGTTCGCCGACACCACCAGCATCTTCAACAACCCCGGCCAGAAGGCCACGGAAGACTACGTCTCCGGCCGCTTCGGATAAGGGTTCTTGCAGGTTCCGGCTTCTTGGGGGGAGTCGGCACAGAACGACGGCGACCGTCGCCTTGGGGGTACGGTCGCCGTCGTTTTTTCTTACCCAAGTAGGTGACAGCAAACGTCGCAATGAGCGCTCATTGCGACGTTTGCTGCTACTTAGTTGGGTTTACAGGTCCGCGAGGGGCGAGAACGCCAGCTCCAGGATGAAGGCAGCTGCGGCTGTGACCAGTGGCGTGGCCACCCAGAACAGCAGGATCCTCCGCACCAGGCGCCTGTTGACGGTGTGGAAGCGCTGATTGACCCCCGCACCCAGCACGGACGCCGTCAGCGTATGGGTGGTGGAGAGCGGCAGGTGGAAGGCGATGGCTCCGATGAACAGCATCACGGAGGTCAGTGTTTGCGACACGAAGCCTCGCAGCGGATCCACCCTGATGAGCTTGTGGCCAAGAGTGTGGGAGATCCGCCAGCCGCCGAACATGGTGCCCGCAGTAAGCATGATGGCTGTGACCAACAGGATCCAGAGCGGCACATCATTGCCGCCGGACAATCCCGCAGCCACCATGGCCAGCAGAATGACCGCAGCTGTGCGCTGGCCGTCCTGGAGCCCGTGGCCGAACGCGACGGCGGCGGCGGAGACGGCCTGCGCCCGGCGGAACCGCCGGTTGACCACGTTCGGCTGCGTATAGCGGGCAGCCCACGTCACCGGCCATACCAGCAGGTACGCCGCCACGAACGCGATGACAGGCGACAAGACCAACGGCAGCGCCACTTGGGTGAGCAGGACGTTGTCCATGCCGCCTACCGCGTTGCCGCCCACCAGGACGCTTGCTGCACCTGCACCAATCAGGCCGCCCACCAGTGAGTTGGTGGAAGACAGCGGGATGCCGCGCCACCACGCGTACACTCCCCACAGGATGGCTGCAGTGAGGGCCGAGGCGAGGATGGTCAGGCCGCTGGTGCCACTCGGCAGCGTGATCCAGGACTGGGTGAAGGCAAGGATGAAAGTGCCGCTGAGCATGGCACCCACAAAGTTGAAGATGGCGGCCAGGAGCACCGCAATTGAGGGAGTGAGTGCGCGGGTCCGAGTGGAAAGCGCGACGGCGTTGGAGACGTCGCGGAAGCCGTTCAGGAATGCGAAACCGGAAGCCAGGCCAACTACCAGGACCAGGATGGCGATGGTCACGTCATGATTCCTTGACGATGATGCTGCCTACCTGGGTGGCGACCTTCCGCATGTCCTTGGTAACTTCCACCAACTGGTTGGCGATGTCCCGGTGCCGCGCGTATTGCGTGGATTTCATGTCCTTGAGCATCTCGGCCACCCAGATCCGGTGGGTCCGTTCTGCGCGCTTGGCCAGCCGGAGGATCTCGATCCAGTAGTCCTCAAGCTCGTCCAGGTCTTCGAGTTTCCGCATGGCGTCCACGGTGAGCTCGGCCTGCCGGCTGATGATCTCCAGTTGGTCGGCTGCCCGTTTGGGAAGTCGGTCCAGCTTGTAGATGGCTACCAGGTCACCGGCGGCGTCGAGTTTCTCCATGGCCTCGGTGAGGTGGCGGGACAGCGTGTACATGTCCTCGCGGGGGAGCGGGTTCACAAAGCTGGTGCGCATGTGGGTCAGCAGGGCGAAGTGCAGGTCCAACGACTTGGACTCGTGCTCGTGAAGTTCTTCGGCGAGGCGCTCGTGCTCGCTGGCGGGGGCTCCAAGAATCTCGGAGAGCGTCCCGGTGCCGGCCACGATCACACTGGCCATCTGCGCGAGGAGGACGAGCCCGGCAGGTTCCTGGGGGAAAAGGCGCAGCTTCATATCGCTTTCCGGGCTGGGGACGGATGGGCGTGGGCGGCTTGACTTGACGCAGCCCATTTCGGTCCCAACTTTACCGGTCCGTTGAGTGCTCCAGTGAAGGGCAGGGGCGTGGAGGGAAGAAGTCCCCATCGCAACGCCTCCGTCACTGTGAAAGACTGGGCAAGCTCCGGATTAATCCACTCAATGGGGGAACTGTGCGTCTCAATAATGTTGTTAAAATCACCAGCCTCGCGGCAGCTGGAATGCTCACGCTCAGTGCCTGCGGCACCACCACGGCGGGCTCGACGACGGGTGGTGCCGAATCGTCGTCGTCCTCGTCTTCTTCTTCGTCCGCTTCGGCGTCAACGCCGGCGTCGCCGTCCGCTGCCTCTTCCGAAGGAGCCGGGACCTCGTCCGGTGCTTACACCGTGGCGGCCTGGGCGCTCCCCATTTCAGATGCAGGTGACAAGCTCGGCACTCTCAAGGGCGATAGCTTCAGTGTGGACATCTACCAGGTGGCCACCGACGTGGCGTCCAAGGACAGTATTTTGGTGGAAAGTAAAAGCAGGGAGAGCCTGCTGAAGAAGGGCGCTCCGATCGTTTACGTGAACTATGTGGTCACCAACACCACTGCAGCCGACATTTCCCTGGGCCACTCGCTGATCACTCCTTCGGCGAAGTACGCGGACTGGAAGTACTTGGGCGGCATGGCGTCGGACTCCAGCAGCGACGGCTACAAGAAGTACGGGCTCAGCAGCACCGGCACCAAGCTCAAGGAAGAGGCCCCGTTCGTGCTGAAGCCGGGTGAATCTTTCAACATTGCGGAGAACTTCGCCTACACCGCTGGCAAGGAAGCTGAAATCTCAGCGACCATGACCCCGCGGCTGCGGATGGAAAGCTGGATCACGACAAGAAGCAAACAGCGAAAACCACTGTCACGCTGAAGTAGTTCACCGCCCGCGGCTGCCCGGGCCCGCCTCAGTGCTGGCCCGGGCAATCTGCGTACAGGCATAAAAATGGTGCCGAACCGGATACGCCTCTCGGCGGTAGGCCGCTCGAAGCGGCTATAAGTTGAAGCCCGGGGGTTTCGCGGTTCGACACCAGTTTTAGTTTTCACCGTCCGGCGGGCTAAGTCAACATTGACAGTCCGGGCCGACGTGGGTACGTTTCGCCCTCTTGCTGGCTAGTCCAGCTCGCCCAGACGCCATGCATTGGCGGCGTGCTCAAGGTCCTCGGCCGTTTTGACGAGCTGGTGCGAGTTGCGGGTCAGCTTGCTCGCGTGGCTTTCATTGCTGTGCTCTGCGCCGTCGGCAAGAGTCGCTTGGCCGAGTGCCACCACGCGGCAGAAAGCAGCAGAACGTTCCAGCGCGACGTCGAACTCGCCGTCGAAAGCGCCGGACAAAATGGCGTCAGCCATGGTCTTCATTTCATCGGCTCCGGGCGGCTCCGCAGCGCCAGCCACCACGTTGGAAACCTGCGCGGTATCGCGTCCGGCCCGGAAGTAGACGGAGATCTTCTCGGGTTCTGGATGGTGGCGGCGCGGAGGGCGTAGAGCCGCCACAGCGCGCCGGGAAGGCTGCGGGCGGGGCTTTCTGCCCACATCTCGGCGATGGCTTCCAAGCCCTGCTCGTCGGCCAGTTTCACCAAGCGGCGGGTGACTTTGGGGTCGTCGCTGTCGCGGCCACGCCTGACCAAGGCCTGCGCAGCAAGGTGGGCGGCCTCGGAAACCCGCGCGGGGTCTGCCCCGCCGGCGAACGGTTCAAAATCGATCGGAGCAAAAGGCTTGGGCTTGTGGTGCCTGTTTGCTCCGCCGTACGCGCGTGGTCCTGGCTGTTCGCTCATGAGTTCACCGTACTCCTGTGCTCTGGTGGGGTCGAGTAACGGTTGCCGGGGCTGCGCCGTTGCCGGGGGTGTGCCTTCACCACCTGCTTTGGCGCCGTCCCGGGCCTGACACGCCGCTGCCGCCGCGCGCCGCCGTCGAACGTTCGCCCAAAGAAGGTGACGACGGCGCACGTCACCTTGAGTTCCTCGTCTGCCGTGACGTTGGGGTACAGTATTCATGGCTGTTTCTACAGCTGGAGGGGCCTTTAGCTCAGTTGGTAGAGCATCGGACTTTTAATCCGTGGGTCGTGGGTTCGATCCCCACAGGGCCCACCCTCCAAGACAGGCCGGAGACCTTGAGTCTCCGGCCTGTTTTTATTTTTCCGGTCACGTCCCACACTCTGATTCCATCGGTTATGCTATTCGATGGATTAACTATTCACGTGAGGGGGGCTCGGCGTGGGGATCTTTGATACGGCGGTGGAGATTGCGTTCGACGATGGCGCCGCCGACGCTCTGATCAGCGCTGCTGATTCCGCGGATCAGATTCTGCGCTCCGAAGGTAGCTTCCTGGGTGTCGCCGCGGGTTATGCAATGGAGGACTTCAAGGGCGGCTATGCGACCCTGTTCGCCAACGCTTTGGCCGTCCCGGCCGATGACCGGGGCCGGCTTGCCTGGCAGCAACGCGCCGATGTCCGTGAACAACACTTTCAGACTTTCCAGAGCGTGGCGAGCGATCCGATGCCCGCGGAAGGGCCGGTCGCTGCTCCGACGATTTCAGCGGTGTTCTCGGCGAGGACCCGGGCCCGGTTCGCCGGCGGATCGGGGGTGGGCACAACCAGCTCGGCTGATCCTGGAAAGCTGCGCGAATTTGTGTCACAATCCCGCGCCTTCCGGATAAAGACCAGCCGCATACTCGCCGGACTGTTCTGCGCGGCCCTTGCACTGAGCGCCTGCACGCCCACCATGGAGAACCCTATGACCGGCTCAAGCAATCCCAGCGATCCCGCAACTGTCAAAGCCCAGGTAGAAGAACTCAAGCAAGCCCTCGCGGACCTCCACGCCCTCAAAGTCGAAACCCAAAAGGCCATCGGACCCCAGAAATGGGTCGATAAGGGCACTCGAAACATGGATTGCAGAACATTCGACGGGCAAGGCGGCGTGAACTACAGCATCCTGACCCAAACGCCTGACCCCGTGGACCTGGAAGCATCAGTAAGCGTGGTCAGAGCGTTCTGGGAATCCAAGGGCTTCACCACCCGTACCGAAACCAACCCAAGGGAACCGGGCCTCATCCGCCTCTACGCCAACGAGAACGGCGGACACCTTTTGTCCTACTTCGCAAACATCAAAGGCTCCGGCCTGGAGATGAACAGCGCCTGCGTCGCCGGAGACCAGACCGCAATCTACAAGGAGCTGTATCCCGAAATTTACGGGACCCCTTCTAGCCCCGGCTCCTCTCCGTCTGCTAATTAGGCTGTCTGGTGCGCCAAAGGAGCTGCCTATGTCGCCTCGTGCTGGCTTGTGGCCTGTGGAACGGCTTCAGTAAGAGTGAACCGCATGCCCTTTGAACCCAAAGCCCGGCTCGCGGGCCGCCGCCTACTCGCCACGTTGGTCGGCGCGGCCCTTGCACTGAGCGCCTGCACACCCACCACGGAGAACCCCATGACCGGCTCAAGCAATCCCAGCGATCCCGCCACTGTCAAAGCACAGGTAGAAGAACTAAAACAAGCCCTGAAGGATCTCCACGCCTTCAAAACCGAAACCCAAAAAGCCATCGGACCCCAGAAATGGGTCGATAAAGGCACCCGAAACAGCGCATGCAATGCAGGTGATGGAAGGGAGGGCGTGAACTACAGCGTCATGAGCCAAACCATGGAAACCCTCGACTTGGAAGCTTCAACGGACGTGGTCAAAACGTTCTGGGAATCGAAGGGCTTTACCACCCGCGTCGAAACCAACCCGTTGGACCCTGGCCTCATCCGCCTCTACGCCAATCAGAACGGCGGAAACCTCATATCCTTCACCGCGAATGTCAAAGGCTCCGGCCTGGAAATGGATACTGTCTGCATCGCCGGAGACCAGACCGCAATCTACAAGGAGCTGTATCCCGAAATTTACGGGACCCCTTCTAGCCCCAGCTCCTCTCCGTCTGCGAAGTAAGCAGTTCGGTGCGCCAAAGGAACTGCCTATGTCGCGTCGTGCTGGCTTGGGGCCTGTGGAACGGTTTCAGGAAGAGTGAACCACATGCCCTTTGAACCCAAAGCCCGGCTCGCGGGCCGCCGCCTACTCGCCACGTTGGTCGGCGCGGCCCTTGCACTGAGCGCCTGCACGCCGACCACTACGGAGAATCCCATGAACGGCTCAAGCAATCCCAGCGACCCCGCAACCGTCAAAGCCCAGGTAGAAGAACTAAAACAAGCCCTCATGGATCTCCGCGCCTTCAAAAACGAAACCCAAAACACCGTCGGGTCCCAGAAGTGGGCGGATAAAAGCCTCCGAAACATGGACTGCAGCACCCCTAAGGGAGAAGAGGGCGTGAACTACAGCGTCATGAGTCAGACCCTTGAAACCCTCGACATGGAATCGTCGGTCAACGTTGTCAAGACGTTTTGGGAATCCAAGGGCTTCACCACCCGCGTCGAATCAAGCCCAAAGGACCCAGGAAACATCCGTCTCTATGCCAATGAGAACGGCGGACATCTCGTATCCTTCACCGCTACCACTAAAGGCTTCAGCCTAGAGATGAACAGCGCCTGCGTCGCTGGGAATCAGCACGAAATCTACGAGGAATTGGACAGGCAGGAAGCGAGTGCCAGTCCCTCACCGAGTGCCAAGTAGAGCTGAAGAGCGCCGGCCCCTTGTTGACTCTGGGCCGGTGCACAGCAATCACTGCGCGTAGGTGGGTCTAGCCATCCAAGGTCGGAGTGAGCAGCCGCTTCGCGACGATAGCCGCGTGGGGACGCACTCCAGGGTCGACGCGCGAGTGCGTACCGACAATGCTGAAACCGGCTTCCTGCAACAGTCCCGACATCTCCTCCACAGACCAGAAATAGGCGGACGTCACTGCATGCGGGAACTGTTCACCCGCCGGGCCATCGAAGAAGCCGAGCAGGAGGCTCCCGCCGGGAGTGAGGCAGCGAGCAAACTCTTCCAGAACACGGCTGATTTCAGCAGGGGAGATGTGGATCAGGGAGTACCAAGCGAGGATTCCCGCCAATGAGTGATCCGGGGTGGGCAGCCGTTCAAGTGACCCGACAGAGAACTGAGCATCCGGGCAGAATTGCTTGGCTGTCTCAATAAACTCCGGTACCAAGTCCACGCCTTGGACGTCCACCCCGTCGGAGTGCAGGAAGGCTGTCCATTGCCCAGGCCCACAGCCGGCGTCGATAACCTTCCCGGGCAATCCCCGGGCCCACGACAACACCAGCTCCCTATCGACCGGATGCGTGCTGCTAATGGACCCGAACAGCGAGGTGTACTCGGCTGCACGGGCTGAATAGGCGGCTCTCACAACTCCGGACGTCATGGAACTCAGCCTAGGAGCCGGAACGCCCGGCAAGAAATCTCTTGACTCCCGCTCCCACACCACGCCAGCATGGTTTCTATAACGTTGTAAATCGGCAAGCAGAACAAGTAGAACCAGCAGACAAGGACCCACCCTTTGGGAAACCCAGAAAACCCCACGGCCAAAATCACCATCGATCCCGCGTTCGTCGTAGGCCCCGTCAGGAGGAAGACTTTCGGCGCCTTCGTTGAGCACCTCGGCCGCTGCGTCTACACGGGCATTTTCGAGCCTGAGCACCCGAAAGCCGACGACGACGGTTTCCGCACCGATGTCCTCGACCTCACCAGGGAACTCGGCGTCTCCACGGTCAGGTACCCGGGCGGAAACTTCGTCTCGGGGTACCGCTGGGAAGACGGAGTGGGACCCAAGGAAGACCGCCCAACAAGGCTCGACCTCGCCTGGCACTCCAGCGATCCCAACCTGGTGGGCGTGGACGAGTTCGCAAAGTGGTCGGAGAAGGCCGGCGTTGAACCGATGATGGCGGTCAACCTGGGTACCAGGGGCCCGCAGGAAGCTCTGGACCTGTTGGAGTACTCCACCATCAAGGGTGGAACGGCCTTGTCCGAACAGCGCAAGGCGAATGGCGCCGTCGAGCCTCACAACATCACGATGTGGTGCCTCGGGAACGAGATGGACGGCTTCTGGCAGATCGGCCACAAGAAGGCGGACGAGTACGCGCGGGTTGCCGCCGAGACGGCGCGGGCGATGCGCATGGTCAACCCGGACCTGGAACTGGTGGCTTGTGGAAGTTCGGGACCAACCATGCCCACGTTCGGCGAATGGGAGCGCGTGGTCCTCAATGAGACGTACGAGTTGGTGGACCTGATCTCGGCGCACCAGTACTTTGAGGACTTCGGGGATCTGCAGGAGCACCTCTCGGCGGGACACCGGATGGAGGCGTTCATCAAGGACCTGGTCTCGCACATCGACCATGTGAGGTCGGCCAACAAGTCCGGGAAGCAGGTCAATATCTCGTTCGATGAGTGGAACGTCTGGCACATGTCCCGCGACGAGTCCAAGGTGCCCACAGGCGACGACTGGCCCGTGGCGCCAGTGCTCCTCGAGGACCGGTACACGGTTGCCGACGCCGTGGTGGTGGGAGACCTTCTCATCACGCTGCTGCGCAACACGGACCGCGTCCACTCCGCGAGCCTGGCTCAGCTGGTCAACGTGATCGCACCCATCATGACCGAGCCGGGCGGCCGGGCCTGGAAGCAGACCACGTTCCACCCGTTTGCGCTCACTTCGCAGAATGCCTCGGGTACGGTGCTGAACCTCGCCGCCGAATCCCCGCTGCTGGAGACCGAAAAGACGTCGGGCTTCACCGCCCTGTCAGCCGTGGCGACCTTTGATGCAGAAGCCAAGGAGGCCGTGGTGTTCGCAGTAAACCGCTCGGCGACTGACGCGCTGACGTTGGATGCCGCCGTCGGGAGCCTCAACGCCGGCAAGGTCATTGAGGCCGTCACCTACTCGAACAAGGACCCGTACTGGCAGGCCACTGCCGACGATTCGACGTCGGTCCTGCCGTCCGAGAACGTCAGTGTGAAGCTCGACGGCGGCCGCCTCACCGCCGCGCTTCCGGCCGTGAGCTGGACCATGATCCGGCTGTTGCTGGAGGACCAGGTCAACTGAAAGCTAGGCGATCTGCTGCGTGCCGTCGTGGAACATGGGGTACGCGGAGATCGGTGTGACCGTGGCTGACAGAGTTGGCTCCGGTGCCTGCGTTGCGGGTGCCGGGGCCGGCTGGTCAACTGTCACGATTTCCATGGACTCCATATCCAGCAGCCGCCGGCTCCCGGTATCGTCCGTCAGCCAGAAAAGGTCGGTGCCCGCTACGGTTTTCACCACGCTGCCCCGGTGATAGAGGCGGCCGTTATGCCAGGCCTCGATGTAGTCACCAGGGCTCAACGGATGCGGTTCTTCCTTGCTTCCCGGCATGCTGCCGAACGCCTGCGCGAGGCTGGCCTGCGTCTTCAGCGCCTGGAAAAGATCCCTGTTTGCAATGCTCATGTCTGCTCCCCTCAGCTCGCGTCGCTGTCTGATTGCCGTCAGCTGTGCGCTGATTGACTCCAGCTTTGCGCATGTATGTTGCAGGCGCGTTGCATGGAAATGAGCGGCGTGTGACGGCTACAGGAGGTCAGCGCACATGATGGGATGTACCCAAATCATCCAAGCAAAGGACCTCCAATGCCCAGCGCTGTAACCCTCATTCGTTCTGAACAACTCAGCTCCGCAGCCCAGTACGCCTATGCGGCCACTGCGCCCGCGGAAGCCCGACTGATCTTCCTGGCGGGATCCTGCCCGCTGAACGAGGACGGCACCACAGCAGGTATGGGGGACTACAAAGCCCAAGCGGAAAAGTCGGTCGAAAACATGCTGCTGGCTTTGGACGCCGCGGGAGCGGGGATAAAGGACGTCATTTCCACCCGCGTCCTGGTTGCCTCGACCCAGCAGGCCGACCTCGTCACCGCTTGGAACGTGGTGCGTGCCGCCTTTGCCGATCATGACGTCCCGAGCACGCTCATGGGCGTCACCGTCCTCGGCTACGACCACCAGTTGGTGGAGATCGAAGCCATCGCTGCAGTCATGGACTGACTCCATGCCGGTCTAATCTGCAACGATGTATGCCAACAGGACAAAAGGAGCACCTTGATGGCCGTCACCATGAACGACGTCGCGCGCGTTGCCGGGGTCTCGTTGAAGACGGTTTCCAACGTGATCAACAACTACGAGTTCATCCGGCCCACCACCAAACAGCGCGTCCTGGACGCCATCGATGAGCTGGGCTACCAAGCCAACCTGACGGCCCGCAGCCTCCGCTCGGGCAAGACCAGCATGCTCGGATTGGTCCTCGCCGACCTTTCCATCCCGTATTACGCCGAGCTGGCCTCGGACATCATGAAGGCGGCCTGGGCACGGGGCTACCGTGTCCTCGTGGAGCAGTCCGGAAATGAGCCTGAGCACGAAAAGGCGGCGCTCCAGGGCCAGTTCCGCACCCTCACTGATGGCCTCCTCTTCATTCCACTCGCCCTGGACGCTGAGCAGATCATCGCTGCCGCGGGCAAGAAGCCGTTGGTCCTGCTGGGTGAATTCGTGCAGGATCCGCGGCTGGACATGGTCCTCATTCAAAACCACCGAGCCGCTGCTGCGGTCACCGCCCACCTGCTGGCGGGAGGCCGCCGTCGTATAGCTGTTCTGGGCGCGCACGACGGCGACACCACCGGCAGCAATGGCCTGCGCCTTGAGGGGTACAAGACTGCGCTCGCTGACGCTGGTGTCGCTTACGATCCCACCTTGGTGGTCGCTTGCGACTGGCGGCGCGACGGCGGTGCCGACGCCATCGCCGGCCTGCTGGACAGCGGTGTGGAGTTCGACGCCGTCTTTGGGCTCAACGATGCCCTGGCCCTGGGTGCGCTGCACGAACTTCTGGTCCGCGGCAGGAAGGTCCCCGAGGAGATCGCGGTTGCCGGTTTTGATGACATCGATGAGGCGAGGTTTGCCTCGCCGTCGCTGACCACTCTGGCGCCGGGGCGGGCGGAAATTGCGGAGCGCGCCGTCGAACTTCTCATCGAGCGGATTGAAGCCAAGAACGCGGCGCCCACTGTCCAGCAGCCGGAAGCGAAGTTCGAATTGCGGGTCAGGCAGTCCGCGCCGTAGGGCACCAATGCCCGGGCCGTTAGTGTTTGTGGAATGAACCTGATCCCCGCTGAAGTTGTCACCCCTGCCGTCCTGATCGACGTCGATGTCCTGGACCGAAACGTCGAACGCATGGCGGCAAGCATGCTCAGCAGGGGACTCAAGCTCCGGCCGCACGTCAAGACGCACAAGACCCTGGAGATCGCGCGAAAGCAGCTGTCAGCCGGGGCCGTCGGGATCACCGTTGCCACGATCGGCGAGGCCGAAGTCTTCGCAGCGGACGGCGTGAAGGACATCTTCATCGCGTACCCACTCTGGGTTGAAGCCACGCACGCTGATCGCCTGCGGGACTTGGCGTCCACGGCCCGCATCGCCGTTGGCGTGGATTCCGCTGAAAGTGCGACGGCGATGGGTCGCCAACTCGGCGCGGACGCCGCAAGCATTGAGGTGCTGATCGAAGTGGACAGTGGTCATCACCGCAGCGGCGTTCTACCGGACGAAGTGGTGGACGTTGCCCATGCAGCGGCTGCCGCTGGGTTGTTGGTGTCCGGCGTTTTCACGTTCCCCGGCCACAGCTACAAGCCTGGAATGCCCACGGGGGCGGCGAGCAACGAAAATGAGGCACTTGGCTTGGCCGCGACGGCGCTGACGTCGGCGGGCTTTGAGGTGACCACCATCAGCGGGGGATCTACGCCGACAGCCCTGATCTCCGGCGATTCCGCAGCCTCCGAGCTGCGCCCTGGCGTCTACGTGTTTGGCGATGCGCAGCAACTGGAGCTTGAACGGTGCACGTGGGACGACATCGCGTTGACTGTTGCAGCCACCGTCGTCAGCAGGCACGAAACGCGGGGTGGGAACGTGCGCCGGGTGGTGGTGGACGCCGGCAGTAAGATCCTGGGCAGCGACCGCCCGGATTGGGCCACCGGATACGCACGGCTCCCCGAATACCCCGAAGCCAGGGTCACCGCATTGTCCGAGCACCACGCCACAGTTGTCTGGCCGGAATCCTCGGAACTGCCGCCTTTGGGCACTCGGCTGAGGGTCATCCCCAACCACGTGTGCCTGGCCATGAACCTCGTAGATGAAGTTACTGTGGTGCGCGATGGTGCATTGGTGGAGCAGTGGGCCGTGGCAGCCCGGGGCCGGAACAACTAGGGCCTTGCGTCCGCTATCAAGGGATGGACTAGGTGTCGATTTGGTACCGTCGCTGTATGGCAATGAATTGGAGCGTTCCTGAGGACCTTGATCGTCGGCTGGAAAAGTTGGCAGCGGAGGAACACACCTCCAAGTCTGCCCTCCTGTTGCAGGGAGCAGAGATGGTTTTACAGCGGCATGCGCGGCGACGTGAGATCAGTGAAGGCCTTGATTTCGTTACGACTCATGATGCTGGGCTGCTGATGCGCCTTGAGGATGCGTAACAGCGTACCTGGGCATTGAGGACGCGCTGCAAGTCGTTGGTCGTCGCGGCTTTCATCTTCGCGATGTCGGCTTGCTGTCTTCGGCGTTGGCCAGGCCAGCCACAACCGTCATGGGCCTCGAGGCTCATCCTGATCTGGCCCTGAAGACAGCTGCATTGGTGGATCATCCCAGCCAGCCGCCGTCAGTTCATACACGTACAATTCCCTTCATCCCGAAGCACTTGTTAGATGCGAGACTCCCTGAGCCGTGACGGCGCCTGAGTCGAGTTGCGCTAAGGCCCACCCTTAGCCGCTCCAGTTTTCCGCAACCCCTCTTCGTGTCGCCGGCGCTAGGATAGCCGTGCTCGTTACGCGCGACGGCATACGAAGCGAGGCCACAAGAGCCGCAGCGTCTCTCCATCCCCACGTTCTGCAGGGCTCTTCGGCCCTAGAGGCCCTGTTCAGCGTAGCTCCTTGGCTTCAACTTGCGGCCCAATTCTCACTGGCCGCAATCTCACCAAGCGCCCGAGGCGTGGGTGTGGCGCGACTCAACTGTGACACCGCCGAGTAGATGAACTTTGCGGGAAACTGCAGCGGCGTCTCCAGGATTTTCCGCGCGGTAGTGTCCGAAAGGTTCTCCCACGACAGTTGCTCATGGTGGTAATTCCATTGCCAAGGAAGCTCCCCGTCTTCGACCCAGCCAAGATGCTCAAAGTCGGCTACGATAGACCGCCATTGAGACTTGCTTGGTGCAAGGCCAACCGGCTTGAGTATCCACTCAATAATCATTGAATGAGTCCATCGAGGAACGGATACTGTTCCCTTTCGAACCATATCCAGGATGCGCTGTTGAGCGAACACGTCACCTCTGATACCGAAGATATAAAGGCTTCTGAAGAGACCTTCCGTAGTTAATGCTGACCATTGTTTCTTAAGAGTCCTAAGAGGGCGTGATCGAGGGTTGCTCACGACTGCCCGAGAGACTAGGTAGAACTGCGATTCTGTCATCTCGTGAAAGGCGGACTGAACATCGTCCATTAGGTCCAGCATCGGTTCTCCTGCCCATACACTCATGTGAAGAGCCCAGGATTTACGCTCAAGTTCGGTTCCTGCGGCGGCAAATTGTCTCCTCCAGAAATCGGTTCCGTTTGGACGCATCCGAGCAAATCGGACCCGTCGCGTCAGGGGATGAGACTCGTCGAAGAGTTCACTAGAACCGCCCCCCCTTTGCGTCGAAGACCTGATTCCAGCTGCAATGTTGGCAAGCATATGAGCCGCGAATGATTCTGGCTGGCCTTCCATTGCAAGTAGGTCCACTGCCTCTTGCCATGGGCCAAGTTCGTTAGCCAACGAAGGATTCTCCGTCAGTACTGATTCCAGTGCCTCTAACTTGGCTGCCAATTCTGGCAGCATACGAGCGGACGAAGTCGGCTTCAGGTCCTCTCGGAGGGAGCTGTGATAATCGCTCCGCAGCATATTATTCAGATATGCCGGGTTGAGGAGGGCGGCTAAACGCGTCCATTCACCACCGTGACCGGCAAATATGACGTTCCCATTCAAAGCTTCCCCGAGTGCCGATAGCTGGGCAGCCGGGGCAGCGAGCACCACCGGGCAGCCAGTTGCTACTAACTTCAGGTCAAGATCATCTGCTTCTCGCCAGACGTCTCGTAGGCCATCTATCTCGTCCATTGATAATTTATCCAGGACACCCAACGCTCTAGCCATTATCAGGTGGGCATTTAGGGTCTCCGGAGTTACGGCACGGGATTGCTCCAGCCACATTTCTAGCAATTCGTGCTCGGGGATATGCCTGCGGACTACTCCTGCGACTCCGAGCCCCGGCACTTGGCCTAGACACTTGTAGGCAAAGTCCCCCACAGTCCTTCCGCCACAGTCATGGGGAAGATTAAGGGAGAAGTCAGCGTACCTCGCCTGAGAACCAACGGATCCGGCGCGAATTGTGAGCTCATCCACCGCAGCCTTGGCCACTTTACGGGTCCAACTTGGTTGCTGATGGAAGACCCAGTCGCTAAGTAGATTCACACTCAGCTGGCGGTCATAGAGCGGTGTGGTCGAGCGCACCCTTTCCAAACGCTCAATCAGCTCAGTAGCTAAGCCAGGGATCTCCCCGACAGAGTAGAAGCCGGCGAAGAATCGCAAAACGTTCTGCCAGTAGGGATTCTCCATGAGGGCCGACAAAATCTCCGGTTTAGTTCCTGATTCTGGGCGTCCTGGAGGGCTGTAAGGGGCCGTGTGATATAGATGATGAGCCGCGAAATATTCACGAAGGGGCTGTACTTCGAATTCGAAGGTGCCCTCAACTCGACTTACTATCGCAACAATTCTCTGGACAATGCCTTGGAAGAGTTCCTCCACGGTGTCTGTTGGATGGTCACGGCGTGTCAGCCAGTCCTTGATGAGCGTCTGCAATTCGTCTGCCGTAAGACGTCCGTCACCACGTGAAAGTTCCGCATTCGAATGCATCTTCCATGCTAGATAACCATGAAGATCAATAAGGAGTTGCCGATTGTCTCTCACTACCCTCGTCTTCTCTGCCTCACGGTTGAAAAAGACTTCTATGTAGCTCTCATACAGGGCCGTCCGCTGATCAGGCAGCGACTGACCTCTTACGTGGATGAGCGACAACAAGATGGTGAGTTGCATGGGGTTTCGCGCCAGGTCACTGAGGTGCGGCGATTTAATCTTCTCAGCCAGGATTCCAGTCACCTCCTGTTGTTCTTGGGCGGTGAGATTTCGTGCGGATCCCCAGCGCCCAGCATATTCCAAGGCAAGCTTATTAGTTATGGATGAAAGTGCGACGTTCGTCCATGTGGCTCGGCTGAACGTTGGGGAGTCTGGCATTGCGCTTGGTCTTGAGGTAACAATTGCCTGCACCGATAGTGCGCCGTCCGACAAGCGTACAAGGCCTTTATCAATTTCTTTAACGACCATGGCACGTTGATCCGGTGTGGCAATTTCATCGAAACCGTCCAACACTATGACGATTGGGGTAGTCGCTGCCAATTCATGAAGATCACTAACAGAGAACTCCTGTCCACCCGACAGAAAGCGGACCTCCGCCGACATAAATGCTTCGAGCGACGTCGACAACCCATGCTCGACTTCAGATGATGCCTTACGCGGATCTAACCCATCAATCCAAGACGCAAGATCTCGCAGGTCAATCCTGAAAGGAATTCTGGTCGGAGTAAGACGATGTGTCGCAGGAATTCGAAGGAGATCATCCTCTTTTGCAAGAAAATGCATTCGGTGGACTTGGCAGAGATACTGAGCCAGTGTTGACTTACCTTGGCCAGGAGCGCCCTCAACTAGGACACGGGGAAAGCGCTCCGATGTCGTGGGATGTAGAAGGAAGCTCCCTGCGGGAAGCGCTGGAACGCCGAAGTAGCCTATATCGCCATGATCAGCCCATGCCTGGATGCTCCAGTGAGCACGCTCGTCGTCCGCATCATCCGTGTCTCGAAGAATTTCGAAAAGCATCTTTGAAACCGCCCCGCGGGCAGCTTTCGGCATTTCGAGTTGGGGTGGGAGGTCGCCGGGAACATCGATAAATAGATTCAAGAGGTCGCTCGCCTGCAAATCGGCTTGCTTAAACTTCACGAAGGCATCGATTTCATACTGGGAACGGATGTAGTCTCCCACCGCCTTTGATCGACGCCTATTACCCTCTCCGAATCCCGTCTCAAAGAGGCGGCGAACTACATCTGGCGTCGCCAAGATTTCTGAGTAAAACCACTTAAGATCATAATTTCCCGAAAGGCGAGCATCGAGGTCATCTCGCCACAGAACCTGAACGGGTATATCAAAGTTCTCATGGAGGAGAGTATTGACTCTATCCAAAAGACCAACATCAGCTTTTCCGGTAGCGGAAATATTGGTTATGAGGCGGTACTCTTCTGCTCCTCGCGCTATGAGCCTATCAATATTGTCTTTCTCATCAAGAATGGCTTTCTTGAGCCATGAAAAATGATCCTCTTTTGCGTTAATTTGGCGTTTGAATTTAACCTGAATGACGATAGAGTTCTGGCCACTTTTACCGGGCGCAGTACCGTCTCGTCCGCCGTCGGCCTGACCCACGGGGAACACTTGATAACCCGGATACTCCTTCACCAGCAGTGCAGAGCAGAATGCTTGGAATCGATCCGGCGTGAACCGCTCGTAGATGTAGTCCCCCATGAACGCCTTGTCTCCTTGATACGAAGTGTGATTCCACGATTATGCACCGATTCGGTCGGTCTCTTGGCCCACGTATGACGAGGGGGGCGCCTACCCGGAGGAGTCCGTCGGTTTCCGGTCGCTGTAAAGCCGTTCCTGAGCCGCAGTCGGGGCAGCCTCCGTGGGCATCGGACGTTCCGAACTTTTGGCCCAATAGCGTCCAGGCTTCGGTTCGGAGGGGCCAATGCTGACTATCTTCGGTGCATGGCTGCACACAGAGGAAGATCTTGCGTTTGAAGCAGACAGGTGCGTTATCTATACGGCCCTCCCTGAATTTCGGCGCAACAGTGACTAGTGCTGGGTGACGATCCAAGACCGCCCAACATCAGTGTCCTGAACTGAAGGGGATCAAGACCCGGCTTGATAATGCCGTAGCCGCTGCTCGGACCGACGGCGCCTCCTGGGATAACATCGGCAGAGAGTTCGGGACCGCACGCCGAGGCGCCCAGAAGCGCTGGGAGTCCCCGCCCCCTGTGTCTCAGGCTCCATTTCGTTGCCGGCCTCAGAAGGAAAGCAAGGCGTGTGGATCAGATCTTTCAGTTTCTAATTCAGGGTGAAGCGCCGTGGTGGTCCGCACTCGTCGGGACAGTTGTTGGCGGGTTTATAACTTACTTGACGACCAGGCAAAACGCGAGAGAGCAGCGCGTGGCCGACCGGATCAAGCATGATGATGAGCGGGTCTTGGTTGATAAGGAGAAATGGCGTGCCGAAACAATCGATCATGTGGCCGAAATGTTGGTTGCAAACTACCGGCTCCGTAACCATGTGCTTACCGCACGTAGGGCGATCTTCGCCAGATATCCTGAGTCGCCGCTAGTAGCCGATGACGATAGAATTGCGTTCATCAGTGAACTCGAAGACTACACGGAGACGGTGCTTCCTCTGCAGGAAGCTTTGCAGCGGCGTTGGGCAATCTTGCAAATTATTGCGGAGGGCGACTTGGCTGAGGCCGCTGGTAACCTCTTCCTCAAATTGGCCGACCACCATCCCGAACGCTCAAAGCAGGACTTCCATGAGTCCTTGGACAAAACCTCAAAGGCGGCCGCGCTGCTGATGCACGTAGCCCAACGAGAACTCGGATTTTCCTTCGGCTCCAGGACCGGGCTTGTGGGGCAATTCGACGGGTAAAGGCGGGACCCAGAACGTGACGACCTGGCTTGCGCCAATTCGCCAAATTGATGCTGTTGGTTCGTACTGCTCGCGTTCCTGGCCGCCGTCTATTTCCGTTGCCAGACACAAGCGTGAGACGCTCAATCTAGCTCTGTGTGCGAGGTTTCCAGCCTAGTACGCACTGTGGTCCGTCAGCCCCAGGCGGACGCGACGGTCTGCGGACTCTGACGGTTAGGGGAACCGGAGAACCCACACCCATAAAGATCGCTTCTCCAGGAACCAGCCCCGGAAACAACTTCAGTGCCGATGAGTCGAGTTCGGCAGCGGTTTGTTTCACACGTCGCCGGTCTCGTCCATCTGCGAGCCGGTGCCCGATCAGCATTCCGACTTGGCTGAGAACACCTGACGGCAGGTCTGCGGGGACGCTGGGTAGGGAGACAGGCCGTGAGTCGGTATCTACGCCCTTCCTTCGCAGTGTTCCGTACAGTCAGCCAACCGCCTGCACGCTGCGGAACAGGGTGTGGAACTCCCGGTTGTGGTAGACCAGCGGGGCTGAATCGGCGGGGCTGAATCGGATATCCACAACGGTTGCGGCCAACAGCACGGAGCCACCCAGTGGTGCCCGATGAACGATTTCGCACCGCAGCGCCCATGGAGCTTCCCTGAGCAGGGGCTCGCCTGTGGGCAGCAGTTCCCAGTCCATGTCGCTGGTGAAGCGAGGGGCCGTGGGGTCGGAGAAGGTGCGCACGAGGTCCACCTGGTCCGCGCCCACCAGATGCACGACGATCGTTTGCGCGGCAGCGATATGCGAAGCTGACCGGCCGCCGGTGACGGAGAACGCCAGCGTCGGCGGATCCACCGCCACCGATGCCACCGAAGACGCCGTGAGCCCTACGGCTCCTTCCGGCCCTGACGCGGTGATGATGGCAACTCCTGCTGGATGAGAGCGGAAGGCGGCCTTGAAGAGCTCGCCGACCGGCTCTGCCGGCAAGGGGGTGTGATGGGACATTCATGAACCTTTGTGGGACTGGTTGGGGTTGGCGCCGCTTTGCGGACGCGCACCTGTCCGATGCTATGACCTCAACTTAAGTTGAGGTCAATTCGGGTAAATTCGACCCCCGACTGAGACGAATTGGAAACGTAGCCGAAACTTCCGCTCCTTACGCTGGTCACATCTGTCACGGACGTGCCACGTACAAGGAGAATCGATGCATCTTTTGCCCCGCGAGCAGGAGAAACTCATGATCGTGGTGGCTGCCGATCTCGCGCGGCGCCGGCAGGCACGGGGGCTGAAGTTGAACTACCCCGAGGCCGTGGCGATCATCAGCTACGAGCTCATCGAAGGTGCCCGCGACGGCAGGACCGTCGCCGACCTCATGAGCTACGGAACCACCCTGCTCCGCCGCGAAGACGTGATGGAAGGCGTGCCGGAGATGATCCACGACGTCCAGATCGAAGCCACCTTCCCTGACGGCACCAAGCTCGTCACCGTCCACCACCCCATCCGCTAGGAGCCCCATGATCCCCGGTGAATACAGGCTCCAGCCCGGTTCCGTCGCGTGCAACAGCGGCCGTGAGGCGGTCGCCGTCGAGGTAGTGAACCGCGGCGACCGCCCCGTCCAGATAGGTTCGCATTACCACTTTGCCGAGGCGAACCGCGCCCTGGACTTCGACCGCGACACCGCCTACGGCCGCCGCTTGGACATCCCGGCCGGCACCGCCGCGCGGTTCGAGCCCGGCGACCGGAAGACCGTGCAGTTGATCGAAATTGCGGGGACGCGCGAGGTCTTCGGGCTCAGTAACGCTGTCAATGGAAAGCTCGACGGCGGCACGCGCCTCAGTGGGTCTGCTTCAGAAGGAGACGCCAAGTGAGCTTCGAGGTTTCCCGCAAGCAATACTCCGAGCTGTACGGCCCGACGACGGGCGACGCCATCCGCTTGGCCGACACCGAACTGTTCCTCGAGATCGAGAAGGACTGCACGGTCTATGGCGAAGAAGTGGTGTTCGGCGGGGGCAAAGTCATCCGCGACGGCATGGGCCAGAACGGACAACTGACCCGCTCGGAGGACATCCCGGACACCGTCATCACCAATGTGATCGTGCTCGACTACAGCGGCATCTACAAAGCCGATGTTGCCCTGAAAGACGGGCACATTTTCAAGATCGGCAAGGCCGGCAACCCCCAGATCGCCGACGGCGTGGACATCGTGATCGGCGCCAGCACGGAGATCATCGCCGGCGAGCGGAAGATCCTCACCGCCGGTGGCATCGACACCCACATCCACTTCATTTCCCCCGAACAGGTTCCGGCAGCGCTCTGCAATGGCATCACCACCATGGTGGGCGGCGGCACCGGCCCGGCCGAAGGAACCAAAGCCACCACCATCACGCCAGGCGCCTGGCACATCTCCAGGATGCTCCAAGCCGCCGAGGGACTCCCCGTTAACATCGGCCTGTTCGGGAAGGGCCACGCATCCGCCGTCGAGCCCCTCGCCGAGCAGATCCGAGCCGGCGCCGTCGGGCTCAAAGTGCACGAGGACTGGGGCTCCACCACCTCGTCCATCGACATGTCCCTGCGCGTTGCCGACGAATACGACGTCCAAGTGGCCATCCACACCGACACCCTCAACGAGTGCGGCTTCGTGGAAGACACCATCCGGGCAATCGACGGCCGCGTGATCCACACCTTCCACACCGAAGGAGCCGGCGGTGGGCACGCCCCGGACATCCTCAAGATCGCCGGTCTGCCCAACGTGCTCCCGGCCTCCACCAACCCCACGCTGCCGTACACGCGAAACACCATCGAAGAGCACCTGGACATGCTCATGGTCTGCCACCACCTCAACCCGGACATCCCGGAAGACGTGGCCTTTGCAGACTCCCGCATCCGGGCCGAAACCATCGCCGCTGAGGATGTCCTGCACGATCTCGGCATCTTCGCGATCACCTCTTCCGACTCCCAGGCCATGGGTCGTGTTGGCGAAGTAGTGACCCGGACCTGGCAGGTAGCCGACGCCATGAAACGCCAACGCGGTGTGCTGAAGGACCCGACCGGCGCTGCCCACGGATCTGCCGAATCGGACAACTTCCGGCTCAAACGCTACGTCGCCAAATACACCATCAACGCGGCCATCGCGCAGGGAATGGCGGATGTGATCGGCTCCGTGGAAGAAGGCAAATTCGCGGATCTCGTCCTCTGGGACCCCGCCTTCTTTGGCGTGAAACCCGAGCTTGTCATCAAAGGGGGCCAGATCGCCTACGCACTCATGGGCGACGCCAACGCCTCCATCCCCACACCCCAGCCCCGCACCATGCGGCCCATGTTCGCCACGTATGGCAAGGCATTGCAGCAGACGTCCATCACCTTCCTGTCCAAAGCAGCGATCGACGCCGGAGTCCCCGCCGAACTCGGCCTCGAACGCATCATCAAACCCGTCACCGGCATCCGGAACCTCACCAAAGCGGACCTCAAATACAACGGCGAAACCCCGGACATCGCCGTCGACCCCGAAACCTACAAAGTGAGCGTCGACGGCGTCGAAGTCACCTCCCAGCCCTCCGACGTGCTGCCCATGGCACAGCGCTACTTCCTCTTCTAAGCCGTTTAGGAAACCACATGATCATCGAAAAAATCCTGGGCAACCTCCACGAACAGCCCAACGCCTTCGCCGGGCATCACAAAGAAAAAGTAGTCCTCCCCAGCGCACTGCTGGTCAAACGCATCCAACGCGTCACCACCGACCACGGCAAAGAACTCGGCATCCGCCTCCCCACCGGAACCGGCGACCTCCGCGACGGCGACATCCTCGCCATCAGCGACGCCAACCTCATCGTCATCTCCGTGCTGCCCACCGACGTCCTGGTGATCGGGCCGCGAAGCATCCACGAAATGGGGGTGGTGGCGCATTCCCTTGGCAACCGGCATTTGCAGGCGCAATTCTTCGATGCTGCGTCTGAGTACGGGGCCGAGGTCATGGTTTGTCAGTATGACCACACGGTCGAAGATTATCTGAAGAGCGTCGGCGTCCCCTACGACAGGCAAGAGCGGGTCATGCCGGTGCCCTTCCGCCATGCTGAGCATTCGCACTAATACCGCGGTCATGGTGCCGCACGTAGATGCACGTGGCTGGGGCGCCGTGCCGGGATTTGGGCCGTGCCCGCTTCGCGATGCCCTCCACGCCGCGGCCCAAAATCCCGGCACGGCTCCGGCTTTTCGGCTCGCCTCTCGGGGCGGCTCATGACCTCGTATCAGCTTGCTCTTCAACAGTTGACCGACTCGGCTTTGCCTACGGGGGCGTTTGCTCATTCTTTGGGGTTTGAGAGCTACATACATCGTGAGTCGGTTTGTGATGAGGTCACTTTTGGGGAGTGGTTGGGTGCTTTTGTGGGGCAGCAACTGACTTATTCGGATGGGTTGGCTATGCGCTTCCTTTATGAGGGGGTGGATGTTGGTTTGTTGGATTCTGTTCTTTCCGCGCAGTTGTTGGCTCGGGAGGTGAGGGAGGCTTCGCTCAAGATGGGGGGACGGCTGCTGGAGATTGGTGGGGAGGTGTTCCCGTCGGGGGAGTTGGAAGCGTATCGGGAGTTGGTTCGTGGGGGTGGGGCCGGGGGGCATCAGCCCTTGGCTTTTGGGGTCATCGCCCGGTCATGGGGAGTTCCCTTTGAGGCGGCGCTCTCTGCGTATCTGTTTGCCACGGTGACTTCCCTGACGCAGAACGCCGTGCGGGCCATCCCGCTCGGGCAGAACGCCGGGCAGCGGGTACTTCGCCGGGCGCACGAGGCCGTTGCTGCCGCCGTCCAGGATGTAGCACAGCTGTGCTGGGACGACTTTGGGGCCGTCAGCCCCGGACTTGAAATTTCACAAATGCGGCACGAAAGGCAACGCGCCCGCATGTTCATGAGCTAGCTAGTGCAAAGGACAGAAGACATGACAGAACCCATCAAAATCGGCGTCGGCGGACCCGTCGGAGCAGGCAAAACCCAGCTCGTGGAACGCATCACCCGGCACATGAGCGGCGACATTTCCATGGCCGCCATTACCAACGACATTTACACCATCGAAGACGCCAAAATCCTCGCCGCCAACGGCATCCTCCCCGAAGACCGCATCATCGGCGTCGAAACCGGCGGCTGCCCCCACACCGCCATCCGCGAAGACACCTCCATGAACACCGCAGCCATCGAAGAACTCAAAGCCAGGCACCCCGACCTCCAAGTCATCTTCGTCGAATCCGGCGGCGACAACCTCTCCGCTACCTTCAGCCCCGAACTCGTGGACTTCTCCGTCTACATCATCGACGTCGCCCAAGGCGAAAAAATCCCCCGCAAAGCCGGGCAAGGCATGATCAAGTCAGACCTCTTCATCATCAACAAAACCGATCTGGCGCCCCATGTGGGGGCGGACCTGGCCGTCATGGAGAGGGATTCCAAGGAATTCCGAGGCAACAAGCCGTTCTGCTTCACGAACCTCAAGACGGACGACGGGTTGGACGCCGTCCTCAACTGGATTCGGCGCGATGTCCTGATGCTTGATCTGGCGTCGTGATCGGCGGGGCTGCGGCGGCTACGCCGGATTTTGGGCCGTGCCCGTCCCCAGCCGCTCCCAACTCTCGCAAGCTCGAGTCGGGTCCCTCGCGGCAGTGGGCCCCCCACGATGCCCGCCACGCCGCGGCCCAAAAATCCGGCTCCGCCGCCGCAGCGGTCGAGTCACCAGACGGCCAATGCCTATGAAGACGCCGGTGCAGGTACCTGTCGGCGGTTCGGCCGCTCGGGAAAATGAAGAGCCTAGCTCCACGTTGGCAATTGGGGAGCGGGCTGTGCGGGGGCGGTTGGAGTTGGGCATCAGTGTGCGGGGTGGGCGGTCCGTTGCTTCGCGGCAGTTTCATGAGGGCGCTTTGAGGGTGCTTAGGCCGCATTATCTCGATGGGTCCGGGCAGGTTTGTTATGTGATGGTCAATCCTGGCGGGGCGTACCTGGGGGCCGACCTGTTTGTTGTTGAAGTGGAGGTTGATGCGGGGGCTGAGCTGTTGCTGACCACGCAGTCTGCCACGAAGATTTATCGGACTCCGGGGTCGTTTGCTGAGCAACGGATGAGTGTCCGGCTGGGGGAGGGCTCGCGGTTGGAGCTGATGCCCGATCAGTTGATTGCGTACCGGGAGGCGAGCTATCGGCAGAATTCGCACCTCAGTCTCCACCCGACGTCGAGCCTTGTCATGGCCGAAGTCATTACGCCGGGGTGGTCGCCGGACGGCGCGTCCTTCAAGTACGAAGAGGTCCGGCTGCGGAATGAGATCTGGATTGAGGACCAAAGAGGCGCGACATTGTTGGCCCTCGATAACCTGCTGATTCGCCCACCCGTCAACGACGTGACCGGGATGGGGTTCATGGAGGGCTTCAGCCATCTGGGGTCGTTGGTGGTGGTGGACCCGCGGGTTGATCAGGGGCTTGCTGATGACCTGGACCGCATATCCCGTGATTTTGAGGCGTACACGGGAGTTTCCTTGACGGCGACTATTGCCGGGACTACCGGGCTTGTGCTGCGATCGTTGTCCAACAGCACTGAGGAACTCAACACATTGCTGGGTGTTTGCTCCGGCGTCCTGCGGGAACGTTGGTACGGGCAGGGACCCTTGAACCTGAGGAAGTACTAATGACTGCGCTGACCGAGTTCGCCACCATGTACCGGGAGCGGGAGACGTTGTCCCTGCGGACCAGGCTGCTGTTCACGTTTGGTGCCGTCGCCGCGTTGCACGTTGCCGCCGTCGTGCTGTTGCTTGCGGGTACGGCAGGAGATGCGCAGCCGCTGGCGCTGGGACTGGTGGTCACCGCATATGTGGCCGGCATCAAGCACAGCTACGACTGGGACCACATCGCCGCGATCGACAACTCCACGCGCAAATTCGTGGCGCAGCACAAGGATCCGGTGAGCGTGGGGTTTGCGTTCAGCCTGGGCCACAGTTCCGTGGTGATCCTGGCGGGGCTCTTGGTGGTGGCGGGTGCCACGTTGATTGGGCAGTTCATGGAGGACGGCACCACAGGGAACAAGGTGCTGGGCTTGATCGGCAGCGGTGTCTCCGGGCTGTTCCTGTTGGCGATGGGGCTGTTCAACGGCTCCGCGTTCGTCCGCGCCACACAGGTTTACCGAAGGGTGCAGGCCGGCGGAGAAGTGCGCCACGAGGACCTCGAAGCGAGGGGTTTCGTGGCCCGCCTGCTCGCCAAGCCACTGTCCAAAGTGGAGCGGCCACGGAACATCTACGTCATCGGTTTCCTGTTCGGGCTCGGGTTCGACACCGCCACCACCATCGGGCTGCTGGTCATCACCACGACGGCGTCACTCGCCGGTGTTTCACCGCTAGCCTTGATGGCCCTCCCGCTCGCGTTCACTGCCGCGATGACCCTGTGCGATTCAGTCAACGGCGTGGCCATGATGAAGATGTACACATCAGCTATTCACAACCCGCGGCGCAAGCTCGGCTTCAACGCCGTCATCACCGGCATCTCGGCAGTCTCGGCGCTGTTCATCGCGGTGATCACGCTGGGTGGGTTCGTGAATTCCGCGTTTGAGCTCGAGGACCCTCTGACCTCGTGGCTCGGCGGCATTGATCTTGGCGACGCCGGCCTCATCCTGGTGGGCCTGTTTGTGGTGGCGTGGGCCGTATCAGCCTGGCGTGGCCGGGTAGCTCGCAGCGGTCGCTAGGAAGCTGCCACCGCGTTGAACAACTCGTTCGTATCCACGCCCAGGTCCGGGGCGTCCAGCACGTTCGTCAGGAACACGACGCAGCGGTCCTGCTCCGGGAACATCCACCACTCGGTCCCGGACCAGCCGGGGTGGCCGTAGATCCCTTTCGCCAGGAGCTCCGACTCATTGGCGGGCAGCTGGAAACCCAGGCCCGTGTGCCGCAGGGGAGCGGGCCGGGTGGTGATGTGGGAAACCTCCGTGGTGCGGGGCCGGCGCATGGCAGCAAGGGTTGCGGGCCGTACTGCTTTCCCCGAATCCCGCAGCAATTCTGTTCCCAGATTGAGCAGGTCAGTGGCCGTCCCGAAAAGGCCCGCGCCGGGATGCCGGTGCTGGTACATACCGTCCACGTTCAGCCCAGCAGCGTCGGTGCCGTGGACCGCATGAGGGTTGCAGTCGGAGCTAAACGTGAGTGATCCAGCGCCGGTGTCCGCTGCCAGGGCAAGCAGTTGCTCCTCGAAGGGGCGCCCGTCGGCCCACTCGGCCATGGCCGCGGCACCCTCGAATGCGATATTGCAATACTGGACCAACGAGCCCGCGTAGAAGGCTTGCTCCGCTGAGGTGAGGGCCTCGCGGAGGGGAGTGCCGCCGTCGAGCGCCGGGTCCGCAATACCGGAACGGTGGCTGAGCAGCTGCTCCAAGGTCACCGTATCCGTGCGACGGGCACCGAAGTCCGGCAGGGCTGCACTCAGCGGGTTGCCCAGAGACAATTTCCCCTGCTCCACCTGCCGCATCACGGTCAAGGCGCTGATGGGTTTGGAAACGGAGAAAAGCGCAAAGTGGTCGTCGGCCGTGGCCTGCCTGCCGCCGTCGGTCCCGAACGCCACAACGTCCTCGATGCCGTGGCTGGACGCGATACCCAGCACAGCAACCGGCACGCGCCCAACGTCCACCTGCCTGCGGGCCCAGTCTGCGGAGGGTCCTGTTTCCACCATGGTTGTTCCACGCTCTCGTTTGGGGCTCTGTGAGTCGAATCTATCGCGGGTGACTGAAGAAACTTGCCAGCGCCTGTAACCGTGGCGGCCCGGCCGGAAACTATACAAGTATCCTGCAGTTCAGGGCTCTATATCAGGGGGAAAAATCGTGCTTTCCGAGCGCGAATTGGCGTTCATCGCCATTCACAAAGACAGCTACCCATCCGTCTTCAGATTCGTCTGCCGACGTGTTGAATCCGTCGAGGCAGCGGAGGAGATCGCAGCAGACGTGTTCCGCGTCGTCTGGCAGAAGTGGACCGACGACTCACGCCCGGAACTCCCGTACCTATTGACGGTCGCGCGGAATCTGGTGGGGAACGCGTACAGGAGCCGCGACCGGCGGCTGGCACTGCAGGAAAAGCTGCGGACGACGGCGGTGGAGCGGTTTGGCGATGAGTCCGAAAACGTCGCGGTACAGGACGCTATGACGCGGTTGCGTGAACAGGACCGGGACATCCTGCAGCTGGCCTACTGGGACGGCTTGAGCAGCGCAGAAATAGCAGGGGTGCTGCAGTGCAGTGAATCGGCGGCCAAAGTCCGCCTCCACCGGGCCCGAACGGCGTTCCGGAAACAGATGCCTGCAGGGGCCGAAACCACCACACACAAGATGGGGGTCTGAAGACATGGATCCGATCAAGAACCAGATTTCAGCGATTGACCCGCTCGCCGTCGATCCAGTTGCCGAGCCCAACGGAGAAGAAGCGCTGCACAGGATCCTTTCCGGCTCCACGGTGTTCAGCGACAGCCACCCGGTGGCGGCAGTGGCGTCCCTTGACCAGCGCAGGCGACGTAAGGCGCAAATCGCGGGCGGGCTGTTGCTCGCAGCTGCGGCCGTCACTGCGGGAGTGCTGGTAGCCGCCAACCTTGGCTCGGTGAACACCGCGCCGGCACCTGCTGTCACGGTCACTACAACAGAAGCGACACCCACGCCCAGCGTTTCCGTCACGCCAACACCCACGGCCACGCCCTCGGCGACGCCCACGGTGGCTGCACCGGTAACCACCCCGCCCGTTGCTCCCGCGGTTCCGATCCCGGCTCCAACACCGGTTTCAACAACGACGCTGCCACACACTGTAGTGCCGACTTACACCTTCCCCGACGGACACCTCTCCTTCACCTACCCCGTGGGCTGGAGTGTGAAGACGGAGCCGGGGCCATACACGACGGAGGCGGACAAAGCTGCGTCCACCATCGCCAGGGTTCTGGACACCGCAGGCACTGAGGTTGCCCTGATATTCAACGGAAAATACGGCGACGGTACAGCTGGAACGGTGGACCGAACCATCCTCGACAGGGCAGTGGTTCCCGGTGTTCGGGACAATTCGGGTGAGCTGGTGGAGTTCGGTTTCTCTTCGAACCAGTCGCAGTCCATTCCCTACGAGGGGATGCCCTCGCCCCAAGCAGGACCCGTCGAAGATCCTCCGACGTACATCATGGATGTGAGGGTCTCCTCGCAGCTCGTGCCCGGAATCAGCTCTTCAGGGACCAACCAAGTCCGTGTTCCCAACGGCATCATGAGCGCCTACGTGATGTTCGATGCCACCAAGTACCCCACCTTCGCAACCCCTGAAGCTGCCAAGGCCTGGATGGGCACCACACAGTACGCCCAGCTCAAGTCCATGCTCCTGAGCCTGAGCTACAAATAACCCCATCTGAGTAACAGCAAACGTCGCTCTGACAGTCCAGAGCGACGTTTGCTGTTACCTGGTTGGGCTAGCGGGTGGTGACCAGATGGCTGGCGGGGTCGTACCGGAAGGTGACCGGTCCGCCGTCGTGCTTCACCGCGATGTTGCTGCCGTTCGGGGCTCCGCCGAGGCCGTAGTTCTCAGCCCAGGAGCCGTTGATGGCGGCCTTGAACTCGTAGCTCCCGGCGGCGAGGTTGGGCACGGAGAGCTTCCAAAGTCCATCAACGGTGTCCAGGGACAGCTGGGCCTGGGCGCAATCCGGCATCCAATCGCCGGCACAGCCGAGCTCGGTATTCAGGCTTCCCGGCACCGACACGGCGGCGGGCTGTTGGCCGGCAACCGCTGCGCTGATCACGTTGGTGGCGTGGTCGTACAGAAAAGTGACCGCCCCGCCTGAATGCTGGAACACCACGTTGGCGCCGTCCAGCTCGCCGCCGGCACCGTAATTTTCATCCCAGGTGCCATTGAGCGCGGCCTTGAATTCATAGGTTCCGGCCGGGAGGTTGGGGACGTTGAGTTGCCACAGCCGATGCGTCGGCTCATAGGTCATCAGTGCCTGTTCACAGGACGGCTGCCAGTCCTCGGCGCAGCCCAGTTCGGTGTTGAGGCTGCCGGCCACGGTAACGGACTCGGGCTGGGTCGGTTCACCCACCACACCGCTGCGCGGCTCACTGGCCGATGTCTGCCCCCGGTTGTCCAGCACCACGGCGCGGTACTCCAGGGACGTTCCCGCCTCAAGCGAGGACACGTCATGGAATACCTGGTACGGCGCGTTGTCGTCCGTGCCGATTGCTTGCCATTCGCCGCCGGCCGTACGCGACTGGAAGGTGACCTCATAGAACGAGCTGCCGTCGACGTCGGCCGTCACCTTCGCACGGGACGCGTCGCCGGCCGCGGTAACTGGCTTCTTAAGCACGACGGCGGGAGCCGCCTTGGACTTCGCCAGTCGCCCCGCTGCTTCGTACACCACGGCGGAAAGCGGCGGGACGGTGACGCTGAGCTTTGCCTGTGCATCGGTTTTCGCATGAGCCGCGGCGTCACCGTAGACCAGGTTGAACGGTTGCTTCGCCTCGTACGCGGGAATTGCGGCTGTTTGGGCCGTCTCGCTGTTGTTCACCGCCACGATGTATTCGCGCTGGTCCTTGGCATCGATACGGGAGAAGGCGTAGATCCCGGCATCGTCGGCGGCATAACGGTTTTGCTGGGCCCCAGTGCGGAGGGTGGGGTGCTCAGCGGTGAGCGCGGCGAGTTCGCTGATCTTCCGGTACAGCGGGTGGCCGGTGTCAAAGTTGTCCGTGGCGTGGGTGGAGTTGGTTCCCAGGAGGTCGTCATCCAGATACTCCTGGACCTTGCTCGCGAACAGGGTCTGGCGCGAATCCTGGTCGCCGCCGGCGCCCGTGAAGCCTTGCTCGTCTCCGTAGTAGACCACCGGGTTGCCGCGCGAGAAGTACATCAGTTCATGGGCCAGCTCGTCGCGTTCCAGCAGTTCGGTGTCGGACGCTCCTGCGTTGTCCTCGGCGATGAACGTGCCGATCCGGCCCATGTCGTGATTTCCCAGGAAGGTGGGCAGTTGGTAGACGTTGGAGTCGGCGTCCGTGTACCAATCGTCCCCGTTGAAGAAGTCGGCCAGCCCGGTGGCCTTGCTGCCTTGGGACGCGAAGCTGCGGGCCGCGCCCTGGAAGCCGAAGTCCAGCACAGCCTGCATCTTGTTCCTGGTGGTGAACGTGGAGGTGATGCTCTTTGAGGTGTCGAAGACCTCCCCGAACATGAAGAACTCGTCCTTGCCCTGTTCCTTGGCGTAGCTGAGAACCTGGGGTCCGAACTGCTGCCAGAACTCATCGTTGACGTGTTTCATGGTGTCAATGCGGAAACCGTCGATGCCAAAGTCGCGGATCCAGGTTTTGTAGACGTCCATCATCCCGTTGACCACTGTGGGGTTTTCGGTGAAAAGGTCATCCAGGCCGAAGAAGTCGCCGTACAGGGAGTCCTCGCCGGCAAAGTTGGTGTTGCCGCGGTTGTGATAGAGCGTGGGGTCGTTCAGCCACGACGGAACCTTGACGTCCTTCTCGGCGGCGGGGACCACGGGCGTGTACGGGAACGACGTCGCCGGGTCCAAAGCCGGGAAGTCTTGCGTTCCGGCGTAATCGCGGTCGTCGAAGACGTCGCCCGCAGCGGTCCGGTAGGGCTCGGTTTCCTTGGAAATGTAGGGCGCGGACTGGGTCTCCTGGTACTGGATGACATCCGCCGTGTGGTTGGTGATGATGTCGAAGTACACCTTCATGCCCCGCGCGTGGGCGGCATCGATGAGGGTCTTCAGCTCGGCATTGGTGCCTAAGTGGGGGTCGATCTGCGTGAAGTCTGTGACCCAGTACCCGTGGTAGCCAGCCGAACTGTTCGCGACGGTCCCGTCACCCTGGACTGCTTTGTTCTTGAAGCTCGGCGTGAGCCAGAGGGCGTTGGTTCCAAGGCCTTGGATGTAGTCCAGGCGGTCCTGCAAACCCTTCAGGTCACCACCGTTGAAGAACCCTTTGCGGGTGGGATCAAATCCGGACACCATAGGATCAGAACCCAATCCGCCGGCGTCGTTGGTGGTGGTCCCGTTGTTGAAGCGGTCCGCCATGACGAAGTAGAAATTCTGGTCGCTGACTCCTGCCCTGATGGAGTGCTGGGCTGCGGGATCCGGTGTCTTGGTGGCCGGAGCGGCGCCCGCGGGGAGGACCGCTGTGGCAGTAAGGGCCGCCGTCGTCAGGACGACGGCGGCGAGGCGGCCAAGGGGGCGGCGTTGTTGGGGGAGGGTGGGTCTATGGCTGCGAGCTGACAAGTGATGGAACCTTCCGCTAAGCGACAGTGCTGTGGGACAAGTCACAACTGTAAGCGCTTGCGTACTCTTAATCCAGAGATTCGTTGAGTTACGGGATGTGAAGAGGTCTGTGGAGCGCCAACTTATGGAAGCGTTTGCAGCCGGCCTAGCTGGAAATCGAGGATGTCGGCACTGTGCTCCTGCATCAGCGTCCGCTGGAATGCTATGCATCTGTCCATAACGCAGCCCTTGTGACTTGCATAGGGTTGAAGAGATCTGCTTCACACCACGCAGTGCCCCGATCTACTCCCAAGGATGAGTTTCAACGATGAAGAGCATCGCCCTCCTGCGCGAACGAGCCACCCGCACCATGCCTACCGGTTCCCACTGCCCGGCGTCGGGCCTGTGGAGCCCGGACTCCGATCCGGACGCCGTCCAGGTGTTCCCCGAGGGCCACGTGCTTCCTGCCCACAACGGCGTGGCAACTGTCTGGCGGCGCCGCACTGCTGCCGAAGTGTCATCGTGACCAGCTCCATCATGAACCGGCCCGCCGACTATCGGCACGTTCCTGCCGCAGAGTGGTCCGAACTCAACTCCGGTGATCCTGTGTGGATTTACGACGTCGCCTGGGGCGCCGGTACCGGCCGCGTTGACGACGTCTCCAAGCACCAGGAACTGCTCTGGGTGGTCCTCGAACCAACGGGCCGCAAGCTGCTCTGCGGCACGGACGACGTCCAGGTCTGGTCCGTCTAAAAAGACTCGCCGAGGTGTCATTTAATACCAATGTCTGAGCGGATCATACGTATTAAATGCCACCTCGGCGGTACTCACATCAGCATGCTGGGTGAGCCAGTCTCCACGCGGCCCACGGGGCCGTCCGGCAAGCCCGTGGCCGGGTCCAGCCTGAAACTCACGACGTCGTCCGACCCTTCGTTGGCGACGTACAGCCAGCCTTCGCGGACCAGATGATGGCGGGGCCAGTCGCCGCCACACGGAACGTCCGCGAGGGGCTCAAGTCCAGTGCCGTCGTGGGTCACCTTCAGCACGCAGATGCGGTTGGATCCGCGCACGCCCATATAGGCGAAGCGGCCATCCGGTGACAACGCGATCTCCGCTCCGGAGTCGCCGTCGAACGGCTTGTTGATGCTGGCCGGAACAACTGCGGTGAGCTCATACGAGCCGTCCGGTTCCATCCTGACAATGGCCACCTCCACCGAATACTCGGTGTCCACGAACACCGATCCGCTGTGATGCCGTGCCATATGCCGGGGGCCCGAGCCCTTGGGCAGCACCACCTCATGATCGGGCTGCAGGCCTTCGCCGGGAGCGTACGTCCACACGCGGACCAGGTCATGCCCAAGGTCGGTGGTCATCACCCGGCCGTCGGGGAGCATCAGGCTCGAATGCGCGCGACTGGGACGTTCGCCCTCAGCGGGTGCCGTGAAGTGGGGATCGACGGCGGCTGCCGCGCTGGTGCGCGAGGTGATGGCGCCGTCGTGGTCCAGTTCGTAGAGGATGACCTGGCCATCGCCCCAACAGGTGGCCACAATGAAACGGCCGTGGGGATCCACCGCAACGTGGCAGGTGGCGTCTCCGGCCGGCCAGGGCTCACCGAAGGCCTCCAGTTCTGCCTCGCCGGTCCGGAGATAGGCCCGGACCGTTTTACCTTCCTCGGCGACTGCGTAAACCAGCGGAAGCGTGGGGTGAAGCGCAAGGAACGACGGCGAGTTGGCCGCCACCGCTAAACCGGCGGACGCCAGTTGCCCGTGGTCGTCTGCCGAAAGCGCGGCGATGCCCTTGCCGTTGCCGTTCCGGTCCGCCGTGTAGGAACCCACCCAGATCAGCGTCTTTTCGTTACCCATGGTCAGTGCCCCTGTACGTCCGAGTCGACGCCTGCGTCAGGTCCGGCGTCGAGGGTTTGCAGTTTGGAAAGGTCCTCCTGGTCCAGCTCGAAATCGAACACGTCCAGGTTCTCCTGCATCCGTTCCGGATTGGCGGTCTTGGGAATGGCAACCAGCCCCTGTTGGACATGCCAACGCAGCACTACCTGGCCCGGAGTCTTCCCGTACTTCCCGCCGATGCCGGTCAGTACCGGGGCGTTGAGCAGATCGCTGCTGGCACCCAACGGGCTGTAGGACTCTGTGATGATGCCATGCCGTTCGTTGTAGGCCCGGGCTGCCGGGCGGGGGATGGAAGGGCTGACTTGGATCTGGTTCACCGCCGGCACCACCTCCGTTTCCCGGAACAGTTGGTCAAGGTGCGCTGGTTTGAAGTTGGAGACGCCGATGGAGCGCACTTTGCCCGAGGCCTGCAGTTCCTCGAAGGTCTTCCACGTGGAGACGAATTCGCCACGACGGGGGAGCGGCCAGTGGATCAGGAGCAGGTCAACGTACTCCAGGCCGAGGCGCTCCAACGATCCCTCAAGCCCGTCGATGGCCTTGCCGGAGCCCTGGAATTCGCCATCCAGCTTGGTGGTGATGAACAGTTCCTCACGGCTCACTCCACACGCGCGGATGCCGTTGCCCACGCCCGTCTCATTCCCGTACTTTTTTGCCGTGTCCACGTGCCGGTAGCCATGCGACACCGCCTCCACCACGGCGTCGGCCGCCTCGGCATCGTTCAATGGCCACGTGCCGAGTCCCAATTGCGGGATCTTGAAACCGTCGTTCAGTTCGATGAGTGGGGCAAGTGCCATGGGCTGGGTCTCCTCTGGGTTTCTCTGTTTCTACGCTGGCCGCTGGCTGCTTGGCAACAGTGATCTTCGTGACCAGTCATGGAGCCGATCACTCAACTCCATGAAATCTGCCTTCACTACCTGCAGCTCCGGATGGGCATCGTGCCACTCCACGATCTCGCGGGCGCCGTCCGCGAACGGGATGGTGGCCCGGTAATCAGGAACCAGCGCCTTGATCTTGGAATTGTCGAACACCACGGAGTGTGAGCGATCGCCCAGCAGATTGGGGCCCAGTTCCGGGCTGTGGGCGGCGATGGTCTCTGAGGAAACGTGGAAGAGTTCGGGCTCCGCAACCCCGGCTGCCCTCGCGAACAGGCGATATACCTGGTTCCACGGCAGGAACTCGTCCGAGGTAATGGTGTAGCTCTCGCCAATGGCCTGCGGCCTGCCCAGCAGCCCGACGAAGGCCTTGGCGAAATCCCTGCTGTGGGTCAACGTCCAGAGTGAGGTTCCATCTCCATGAACCAGGATGGGCATCCCCGCGCGCATGCGGTGAATGTCGGTCCACCCGCCCACCATGGCGATCTTGGTGCGGTCATAGGTATGGGATGGCCGCACCACCGTCACCGGAAAGTCCTGATCGCGGTAGGCCTCGAACAGCAGTTCCTCGCAGGCGATCTTGTCCCGGGAGTACTGCCAGAACGGGTTCTTCAGCGGGGTCGATTCCCGGATAGGCAGTGTTGTTGGCGGCTTTTGGTACGCCGAGGCGGAACTGATGAACACGTACTGACCCGTCCGCCCACGGAACAATTCCATCCCGGCCAGCGCCTGGTCCGGGGTGAAGGAGATGAAGTCCGCAACGGCGTCGAACTCTCTTCCTTGAAGTACCTCACGCACGGCGAGAGGGTCGCGGATGTCCGCGTGGAGGACCTCCGCGCCGTCGGGGACCGGCCGCCCGGCTGACCGTCCCCTGTTGAGGATGGTCAGCCGGTGGCCCAGTGCGACGGCGCGTTCAGCCGCCGCCGCACTGATGACGCCGGTTCCGCCGATGAACAGGATGTTCCGCGGCGAAACGGTGTCAGCCGCCGTCCCGAGGGGGTCGTGGGGGAGGGTACTCACCAGGCGTAGTCTTCGGGGGCGGGGCGATGGCCCGGGAAGATGTCGTCCAGCCGCTTGAGGGCGTCCTCGTTCAGCGAGACGTCCAGCGCCCGGATGGCTGCATCCAGTTGTTCCTGCGTGCGGGGGCCGACGATCGGTGCCGTGACGGCCGGTTGGTGAAGCAGCCAAGCCAGCGCTACATCGCCGGGGGCATGGCCCAGTTCGTCCGCGAAATCCTCGTACTGGCGGATCTGCTCCTCGTGCTCCTTGAGAGTTTCCAACGCCCGGCCCTCAGCGCGGCGAACTCCCTGCTCCTCCTTCTTGAGAACGCCTCCCAGCAGCCCGCCCTGCAGCGGCGACCACGGAATCAGGCCCAGACCATACTGTTGGGCCGCCGGAATGACCTCAAGCTCCAGTTCGCGCCGGAAGAGGTTGTAGATGGACTGCTCGCTGACCAAGCCGGTGTAGTTCCGCCTCCGGGCAGCTTCCTGCGCCTGGGCAATGTGCCAGCCCGCAAAGTTGCTGCTGCCCGAGTAGAGGATCTTGCCCTGCTGGACGGCGACGTCAATCGCCTGCCAGATCTCGTCCCAAGGGGTATCGCGGTCAATGTGATGGAACTGGTAGATATCGATGTAGTCCGTCTGCAGGCGCTTCAAGCTCGCGTCCAGCGCGCGCCGGATGTTCAGTGCCGACAACTTGGACTCGTTGGGCCGGTCCGTCATGGTGCCGTACAGCTTGGTGGCCAGAACGGTCCGTTCGCGGCGCTCGCCGCCCTTCGCGAACCAGCGGCCGATGATTTCCTCGGTCCAGCCGCGGTGCCCGGCTCCGCCATATACGTTGGCGGTGTCGAAGAAGTTGATGCCGGAATCCAGCGCGGAGTCCATGATCGAGTGGGCCGTTGCTTCGTCCGTCTGGGGGCCGAAGTTCATGGTGCCCAGGCAGAGGCGGGAGACTTTCAGGCCGGAGCGGCCAAGGTGGGTGTACTGCATGGTTGTTGAGGTCCTTTGCTTTGTACAGTCAGGGCTTAGAGCTGGGTGAAAGCTGCGACGGCGGGATCGGAGCCGATGCGCGCGCCCGCCTCCAGTGCCGTGATGGCTGCCAGCTCGGATTCGGTGAGGGAGAGGTCGGCTGCTCCAAAGTTCTCGCGCATTCTGGTGGAGTCCGCTGATTTGGGGATGACGATGGTTCCCTGCGCCAGATGCCAGGCCAGGATTACCTGTGCAGGAGTAGTGCCGTGGGCTGCCGCCACCAACGCCACTTGCTCGGCGTTCAGGTCCTTGCCCTGCCCCAAGGGGCTGTAAGCTTCCACGGCAATGCCCAGGTCGCGGCATTTCGTGGCCAGTCCGCCCTGCTGGAACGTGGGGTGGACTTCGATCTGGTTGACGGCCGGAACCACTTCTGACTCTTTGAGCAGCGTGTCCACGTGGTCGGAGAGGAAGTTGGATATGCCGATGGCCCGGATCTGCTTGTCCTGGTAGAGCTTTTCCATTTCTTTCCACGCCTGGGTGAAGAGGCCCTGGGATGGGACCGGCCAGTGGATCAGGTACAGGTCAATGACCTCCAGGCCCAAGGCATCCCGGCTGCGCTGGAATGCGTCGTACGCTTCGCCTTGCTCACCGTTGCGGAGCTTGGTGGTGATGAAGAGTTCCTCGCGGGGAATCCCCGAGGCTGCGATGGCAGCGCCTACCCCTGACTCATTGCGGTATGCGGCAGCGGTGTCGATGTGGCGGTAGCCGGCTTCAAAGGCATCTTCCACTACCCGCTGGGTTTCCTCGGCAGGTACTTGGAAGACACCGAATCCGAGCTGGGGAATGGTGACTCCGTTGTTCAATGTCAGCTCTGGCATGACGGTCTCCTTCGACGGGATGGTTATGGCGGTGACGCTCCGGCTTCCCGGGTTCCAGAAAGTCCTCTTCCGAGAAAGCGTTTTCGGAGGCCCTGTACCGAGCCTATGCATTTTTGGCCACAGAGTCAGCAACCCAGCCTGATCCTGTTTTTCCTAGGTCTGGGAGTCCTACCCGGAATGGTGGTCTTTCACACACCCCGAACGGCAGAATGGAGGGATGGGTCAAAGCGCCGAGTTCGGTAAATTCCTCAAAGTCATGCGTGCCCGCCTCTCACCCGACGACGCCGGGGCGCAGGAGTCCGGCGGTGCCCGCCGGGTGCCCGGGCTCCGCCGCGAAGAGGTGGCACGCCTTTCCGGTGTGAGCACTGACTACTACACGCGCCTGGAACAAGGCCGGAATATCCACCCCTCCAAGGCTGTCCTCGATTCCGTGGCCCGCGCACTGCGCCTGGACACGGGCGAGCAGGCACACATGATGGACCTGCTGGAACACTGTGCCAGCTCTGCAGGAAACCCCGGCCCCATACAAAAGGTGCGGCCGGCCCTGCGGCAGCTGCTGGACGCCGTCGGAGATGTTCCCGCACTGGTGCTGGGCCGCCGCGCGGATGTCCTGGCCGGAAATCGGCTGGCGCACCTGTTGTTCACCGATTTCGCGGCTTTGCCTGCAGCCGAGCGGAACCTGACGCGCTGGATCATCCTGGATCCAGCGGCCGGAGCGCTGTTCAGGGATTGGAAGACCGTGGCCGCCGAAGCTGTCGGGGCGCTGCGCATGGACGTGGGCCGACACCCCAACGATCCCCAAACCAACCAGCTGGTGGGCGAACTTGCTGTCCACAGCGAGCATTTCCGTCAGTGGTGGGCCGGGCACCGGGTTGCTACGCGCTCCGCGGGAACGGTCCGGCTGCACCACCCCGTGGTAGGCGACCTGGAACTGAACTTTGAAACCCTGAGTCTCCCGGACGACCCCGACCAGCTCCTGCGGGTCTATTCGGCCAAGGCGGGTTCGCCGTCGTCGGACGCTTTGACGCTCTTGAACTTTGGCGACATGGGCACCCAAGCTGAAGTCCCAGCACCCGAACCCGCCCGCCGGGAAGGCAGTTAACGCCCATGTTTGTGGAAAACATGGGCGTCAACTGACAACTCGCGGGTGGGTAGGGGGGTCAGCGCTCCAGGCGGAAACCAAGCTTGATGGTGACCTGCCAGTCGGCCACTGCGCCGTCCTCGAGGTGGCCGCGGATTTCCTTGACCTCAAACCAGTCCAGGTTCCGCAGGGTCTGCGAGGCTGTTGCGATGCCGTTCTTGATCGCGTCGTCAACGCCTTCGGTGGAAGTTCCTACAATTTCGGAAACGCTATATGTGTGGCCAGCCATGGTGCTCCTCATCAACGTCTTACGAATCTCTGGAAAATCAGGCCCGCCAGGCAGGCCGTCCAAGCAGACTAGCCCACGGATCTCCGTGCGGCCAGAGCCTGCGCCGGCCTAGCTTTCGCGCCAATCATTGCTGGTGATGTGCGAACCGGCCTGCGGTCCCATCTGCAGCATTCCGCCGTCCACGGGCCAGGACGCTCCATTGACGTAGCTCGACGCCGGGGACGCGAGGAAGGCGATGACGGCGGCGATTTCGCGTGCATCACCGGGGCGTCCCAGCGGAACTCCGGGCCTTTCCTTCTGCGTGGGATCCTCGTCTTTCTGGCCGGTCATGGGCGTCGCAATCTCGCCCGGTGCCACGTTGTTGGCGGTGATCCCGTACTCCGCGAGTTCCAGGGCCATGGTTTTGATGAGGCCGCCCAATCCATGTTTGGAAGCGTCGTAGGCGGAGGCCCCTACCCGCGGCTGGAATTCGTGCACGCTGGTGACGGCGATGATGCGCCCGCCGCGGCCGGCCTTCACCATGCGTTTCGCCGCTGTTTGCATGGCCACGAACGCACCGTTGAGGTTGGTGTCCAAGGTGGACATCCAGGTTTGGTAGTCGAGGTCAAGGAACTTGGTGCCGTCACCGGTTCCGGAGTTGTTGACGAAGACGTCCACGCCACCGAGGTCCTCGGCGAGCTTGTCGATTGCGTCTACCGTCCCTTGGACGTCCGTGGTGTCGAGTTGATGGACTACGGCTTTACGGCCGAGGCCACGGACTTCCTCCGCGGTTTCCTCGGCGCCCTGCTGGTCCGTGTGCCAGGTGATGCCTACGTCCATGCCGGCCTTGGCCAGGGCCACCGCCGTGGCCCGTCCGATGCCTGAATCCGATCCCGTGACAATGGCTGTCTGCGGGGAAAATGATGCGTCGCTCATGGTCCTGCCTTTCGCTCGGGTGATCATTCCGACAGATGTACCCCTACCCAGTGATACCGGCCGTAAACACTCCCGGCGCAAAAGGGTCATCCCTGCGGATGGTGATGGAGTGTAGATTTTCTTGCAGCAGCACCCAGTGAATCCCCACAACCAGGAGTACTCATGTCAGAAGTTATTGTCGTCGGCGTTGACAGCAGCGAGACGGCCAAACGCGCAGCAGTGGCAGCGGCGAAGTTCGCCACCGCACTCGGCGCCGAACTGCACGTGATCAGCGGCTTCTCCGATGACCGCATCGAAGAATTCGGCAGCGGCAGCGACCGCATCACCGTCTCCTCCGCAGACTCGGCGGAATACGTTGCCCGCAAGGTCTCCGAAGAGCTGGACGTTCCTGCCGGCAACATCAAGTACTTCGCTGCCCGCGGTACTCCGGCCAATGCCCTCATCAACTACGCCGAAACCAACAACGCCTCGCTGATCGTGGTCGGCAACAAGCGCATGAAGGGCCTTGGCCGCGTCCTGGGCAGCATCGCCAACAGCGTTGCCCACGGTGCGCCGTGCGACGTGTACATCGTCAACACGGACGTCGACGCGTAACCACCCAAGTAAGTAACAGCAAACGTCGCTATGACCGCTCATAGCGACGTTTGCTGTTACCCAGTTGGGCGCCCCGGCGCTTAGTGGCCCTGGAACGCCTCCGCCAGCCACCACGAGCCGCCGTCGGACGCGATCTTCGCGTCGATCACCAAGGGCCGGTCTTGTGTCCCGGCTTCATAGGCCGCGATCCACGGGCGCACGGCGTCCAGGTCGGCGATGGTCCGTACGGTCACACCTTCGGCGCCGAATCCGCGGGCTATGGCGGCGATGTCCGTTTCCGGGAACACGACGCTGGAAAGCTCGGCCTCCGAGTGCTCCGACGCGAAGTGGTGGACCTCGGCCCCGTACGCGGCGTCGTTGTACACGATGCACACGAGCGGCAGTTTCAGCCTCGCGGCGGTCTCCAACTCGCTGATGCCCATGAGGAATCCACCGTCGCCCGCGCCCAGCACCGGCAGCCGGTGAGGCTGGGCAAGCGCGGCGCCAATGGCTGTGTAAAGTCCCAGCCCGATCGCCTGAAATGCCTGTGTGAAGCAGAACCCGAACTCGTCCGGGACAGCGAGGTACTGGCTGGGGTAGCCCATGAAGTTGCCGGAATCCACGGCCACGATCCGCTCTGTGGGGAGCATGGAATCGAGTTCCCGGGTGAGGACGCGGGGATCGATGGACGTTGCCGTAGACAGGTCCGCTGTGGAAACGTCCCGCCACCGCGAGCCCTGCTTGATGGCCAGCGCATTGGTTTCGGTGCGGTACTTTTCGGCGGGCTCGGACTGCACGGTCCGCAACGCCGTCAGGGCATCCACAGCAGTCAGCGCTGAATCACCCAGCAGCCCCAGGGTGATGGGCCGGTTGGCGCCGAGCGCGGAATCCTCGACGTCGATCTGCACCACGTTGGTGCCGGTGGAGATGAGCCGCCCGTGCCGCATGGTCCACATGTTCAGCGCGCAGCCCCACCCCACGATCAGGTCCGCGCCGCTGATGAGTTCCGCCGTGGTGGGCGAAGAAAAACCACCCGAGATACCCAGGTTGTGCGAGTCGCCGTTGAACAGCCCGCTCGCCACTGCCGACGTCGCCACCAGCGCACCGGCATGCCGCGCCAATTCCAGGATCTCGTCCCGGGCGCCCCGTCCGCCGCGTCCGGCGACAAACACGGGCCGTTCCGCGGCGGAAATCAGCGCCACCAACTGCTCCACTCCGGCAGCGTCCGGGCGAACCTTCAACGGCTCAGGCACGACGACGGTACTCACCTCGTCCGCGGCGCTGGCACTTTGGACGTCCAGCGGCAGGCTCAGGACCACTGTGCGGCGCTCATTGACCGCGGTCCGGAAAGCCCTGACAGTGTCCGCCACAGCTGTGGCGGGGGAGTGGATGCGTTCAGCCACGGCGCCGACGCTCCGGGCCAACGCGTCCTGGTCGATCTTGAAGTTGGACCGGATCGCTGCAGCCTGGGTGTCGGCGGTCAGCACGATCATGGGCGTGCGACTCTTCGCGGCCTCACCGATTCCGGTGATGGCGTTGCTCAGCCCGCAGCCTTGGTGCGTGGTGACCACTCCCACCTTGCCGGACATCCGCGAGTAGGCGTCGGCCATGGTCGCAGCACCGCCTTCATGCCGGGTGGCAGTGAAGGGGATGCCTTCGGCCATGAGGGTGCCGGTGACATCGAAGTTGCCGCTGCCCACCACTCCGAAAACATGCCCGACGCCGAGCTTCGCCAGCGTCCTGCCCACCAGGGTGGAAACCCGGACCTGCTCGCTCATGCTGTTACCCCCGCGTCTTTTTCCATCAGCGCGTACACCCGGCTCGGACTGCCGGTGCCGCCCACGATCGGCAGGGGAGCAACCACCAGTGTGGCACCCGTGATGGGAAGCCGGTCCACGTTCCGCAGCGAGGTGACGCCGTACTTGTCCGCGCCGAGGAGGAACGAGTGCACGGGGAACATCGGATCCAGCGCTCCGGCCTGCCCGGCGTCGATCCCCACGGTTTCAACACCGAAACCGCTGATCGAAGCGTTACCGGCAAGCCACTTGGCACCTGCCGCAGAGACACCGGGAGTGTGGGGTCCGTCGTCGTCCGCGTTGACGAAAGCCGCAGCGTCAGCGCCGCGGGCCGCCCAACCGGTCCGGAAGATGATCCAGCAGTTCTGCGGCAAAGCGCCGTGCTGTTCCTGCCACTGCTCAAAGTGCTCAGGTTCCAGCAGGAAGTCAGGGTCCGCGGAGACCTCTGCGGTCTTGTCGATCACCGCGATGGGCCCCACCAGGCGGTGGGGTTCGATCTGGTCCACGGATTTGCCATCCTTGCCGGTGATCCAGTGGACGGGCGCGTCCAGGTGCGTCCCGGCGTGCTCACCCACGGTGACATCGTTCCACGCCCAAGCCGGTCCTGCGGCGTCGAAATTGCTCACCGGCGAGACGGACAGTCCCACCGTGTTCGCAAAGGGCTGCGGGAGGTTCAGGATGGGGGTTTCGGAGCTGAGGGGCGTGGTGAGGTCGATGATTTCCACTGCACCACTCGAAAGGGCTGCAGTGAGCCCGGCCAGAACAGACATTGTTCTCCTATCGCTTGCTTGGTTTAAGTGCTGCTTGAAGACGTGAAAATCGTGAAGGTGGTGCGGTCAGTTTTTGGGCCACCAAATGTCCCGATCCGCCGGAAAGGCCGGGACCAGGGTGGGTTGACGCGCCGATATGCCAGAGACCTTCGACGGCGGTTTGGTGGCCTGCCGCCGCGGGGAAAGGCCGCCAGAGCAGGTTTTGGAAGAGCTCAGCGGAGCCTCCATAGGGGTCGCCGTTGACGGCATTGGGATTAGCGGCCGTTAGGTCCGTGGGAGCGATGATGTCTGAAGCGATGACCGTAGCCCGGGTTCCCGGTGCGAACTGCTCCAGCCGGGCGAGGACCCGTTCCAGGTAGCCGTGTTTCAGTTCCTCGGTCCAGCCTTCCTCCACTGTCAGTTCGCCGGCCGCATCGCCCACGGGAGAGAACGGAACTTCCTGCAGTTGCAGCCACAGCGTGGCTTTGCCCTCTGGAGCGCGGGACGGATCCAGGACGCATTGCTGCCCCACCACCACCGTGGGTTCGCTGGGCAGCAGACCGGCCTCGGCTTGGGCGCAGGCGATTCCCGTGCTGGCCGAGCCGTTGCTGAGGTGCACCAGCGGGACCGCGTTGAGTCGCGGATCGAGCCACTCCACGGGCTTGTCCAGGGCGAGATGGATCTGCAGGGCGCCGCGGCCATTCTGGTAGCGTTCGGCCGCCGCGGCGGTCCCGGCAGGTGGCTGGCGAAGGAGCTGGGTGTAGAGGGCTTGGGGCGAAACGTTGGCTAGCACCGTACCAGCGGTGACTACGCCCCGCGAGGTCCGGACGCCCGTGACAGCGCTACCTTTGCCGGAACCGTCGGAGCCCACCAGGATCTCCTCGGCCTCCGCGCCCAGCATGATCTGAACCCCGTTGTCGCGCAGCAATGATTCAAATGCTTCCACGAACCTCGATGCCCCGCCTTTCACAATCGGGAGCCCGAAGCCGTGCATGCTCATGGCCATCACCGGCAACATCACCCCACCTGTTGCCTGGTCCGGGCCGAGCCCTGCGTGCAGGAGCCACGGAGCCCACAGTTGGTCCGCTTCCCACCCGTCAAAGCGGCTGCGGGTGTAGTTCCGGCCGCTCATCACCGCGTCCCGGACGAAGGTTTCGGTCCTGGAGAAACGTCCGCGCCGGACGGCTCCGAAGGCGATTTTCGCAACCTCCCTGAACGATCGAAGCTCCGCCCCGAACGCCCCAAAGACCGTGCCGGCATTCCGCTCAAGGTCATTCAACATGGCCAGGTAGGCGGACTGGTCACCGGGGATCTTGAACGCGGCAGCCGTCTCGCCCGGATCCTGCTGTGCAATGACAACGCGGTGGGCTCCCGTGCCCGGATCCGCGGCGACGCCAGCGGTCACCGGGCCGGTGGTGTTGCAGTACTCCAGCCCCCTGGCGTGCAGTTCCTTGCCTAAAGCCGCGTACGCACCACCTGACACGAACAACGGGTGCCAGGAAGAGAAGGAGTCGTGGATGAATCCCGGCAGGGTCCGCTCGGAGGAATGGATGAAACCTCCCAGCCGGTCCGATCGCTCGATGATGCAGACGCGCTTCCCGTCCATGGCGAGCTCAGCTGCCGCGACCAGGGAATTAATGCCCGAGCCAATGATCGCGACGTCAACTGAATCGTCCATCTCCGCTCCTTTCAGAAGTACTCAGAATGTGGCTAGAAGTCCGGGTGGCTGGCGGTTGCGTGGTATTTGCCGCCGTGGAATACCAGGGGGGCGCCGCCGTCGTAGTCGTATTTCTCCACTTCCCCCACATAGATGACGTGGTCGCCGGCGTCATGCCGTGAGACCGTGCGGCATTGGAAGGTGGCCACCGCGCCGTCCAGCAGCGGAACGCCGGCAATGCCCTCGGTGGTGTCCGTGCCGGCGAACTTGTCGATGGCGGGGGTGGCGAACTGGCGGGACAGGACGTGCTGGTCGCTGGCCAGGATGTTGATGGCGAAATGCGTGGCGTTCTCGAAGTCACCCAAGCTGGGCGAGCGTTTGCTGGGGCACCACAGCACCAAAGGAGGTTCCATGGAAACTGACGTGAACGAATTCGCGGTCATGCCCACCTTCCGGCCGTCGGCAGCAACAGTGGTCACCACGGTAACGCCTGTGGCGAATTGCCCCAACGCGCCCCTGAAATCACGGACGTCGAAAACCGAGGTGTCTTCCTCTTTGCGGGCCTGCATGAAGTCGGCTGCGGCAGTGGGATCGAACCACCACGGGTATGACGTCCGTGGATCATCGAAGCCTCCAACGATGCTGGCTGCCAGCGCCGGGTGTTCAGCGGCTTCGCTGAGGAGGGTTTTCTGGTGGTCCCTGCGAGGCTTGAGGAGGTCGTTGGTCCATTCAACCGCCCACTGGCCCCATCCACGCCAGAACTCATCGAACGTCCGCTCCATCCAGTGGCGGTCGAACGGCTGCTGGCCCCTGCGAACGATCGCATCGAGGTAATACTTTGCGGCCAGCGTCGCATTGTTTGAGCCTTGCCCGGTGAGGGGGTCGTTGAGGACCACAGCGTCGCCGAGCCCGAACACCAGCTTCCCGTTCCCGAGCTCCCCGACGGCGGACCTCACCGTTGGCGTGATACGGCCCAGAAGTGTGGCGCCGCTATCGGTCAGTTCCGCGTCGGCGAAGTTTCCGGCCTCGTGCGGGAAATGCTCGCGCAGGATTTCCAGCGAACGGTCCAGCTGCTCTTGCGGGGTCCCGACGTCGGTCCACCGGTCCATGGGGCCGCCCACCACGCCTTCGAACACCATCATGCGGCACGGCCCGGAGACGGTCAGGCCCGGGAACGTAAAGAACTCGCCGACGCCGGGGGCCATGGACATGCGGATGGCGGCGCCGCTGCTGGAGGTGCTGCCCGGTGTCGCGTCGCCCGCGACAGCACCGTCGTCGGCCGTGACGTAAGTGAGCGCCAGGACCCGCTGCGGCCGGTCGAAGGGCGACTTTGCCTTGTCGCGCGGGAAGATCTGGCCGATCTCGCCCTTGCCGGTGCTGACAATCACCAGCTCGTACTCGCGGGCGAGCTCTTCGAGCATGCGCGGAGTGACCTTCTCAATGCGGAAGTCGCCCCCGGCGGCCACGAACGTCTCGATCCAGAGTGCGCTCTTGATCCGTTGGTCGATGGAGCGGGCCGGCCCATCCAAGGGGGCCTCCCATTCGATGGGTTCTTCCGCTTCCACACGCAGCCGGATGGAGGTGATGCCCGGGACGGAGCCGGACTCGTAGAATTCCGTGAGCGCTGTCCCCATCTGGGCTTCGGCGTCGAGGGCTGTGGAGAACATGCACTGGCTGGACATGACTTTGCCGGTGCGGATCTGGGCCGCGGAGCGGTCGGACAGGAGCGTCACGGCGTAGCCGTCCCGCTGCAGGCCCAAAGCCAGCTGGGCACCGGATTCCCCGGCCCCGACGATTGCTATTTTTCGCATGGTTAAGTCCTTGCTGGCAGGGGTGTGCTATTAAACCTTGGCGGCGGAGAGGCCGGCCAGGTAGTCGGCAGCTTTGTCCGGGTACATGAACCAGTCCTGGAATTCCGGAGGGTGGTTGAAGCCGTTGGCAAAGCGGTGGGCAATGGCCGGCTCGCTGTTCGCGGCGCCCAGGAGTTCAAGGACGTGGGGCGGCGGCGGGGCCAGGAGGGCATTTGTCCAGTGTGCAACGTGCTGGGCGTAATCCCAATAGCGCTCGAACGTGGCCTGCATGAACTCTGCGTCGTAGGCTCCAATGTCCTGCCGGATGATGCTGTCCAGGTACGACGCCGCGCATTTGCTCGCGTTGTTGGACCCCTGTCCGGTGATGGGATCGTTCAACACCACGACGTCGGCCAGGCCGAGTACCTGCCGGCCGCTCGGCAGCGTGGCAATCGGGTGGCGGACGGTGGGCGCGAAGCGGCCTTGGAGAACGCCATGGGGATCGGTGAGTTCCACGTCGGTGGCCCGTTCGGCTTCCCACGGCAGGAACGTCTGCAGGATGCTTTTGGAGTTCTCCAGGTGCTCCTCAGGAGAGAGGCCTTTCCACGTGTCCATCGGGCCGCCCGGAACGCCTTCGAAGACCATGATTTCGCAGGGGCCGGTGGTGGTGAGGGCGGGGAAGACGAAGTACTCGCCAACTCCGGGGATGAGGTTGAACGAGACTGCCGAGTACTCTTCGCGGGGCTTCAAGCCCTTCACGTAGGTCAAGGCAAGGGCGCGCTGCGGGGCGTCGTAGGTGCTGCGTTCGGCGTCGCGGGTGAAGAGTTGCGCGATCTCGCCTTTACCGGCTGCCACGATCACCAGGTCCGAATTCTGCGTGTACTTTTCCAGCTCAGCTACGCCTGCGTCTTCGAAGACCAGCTCGCCGCCCCGCGCGGTGAACTCCTCCATGAACTTGGGAAACTTCACGCGCTGATCGATGGACTTGGCGTGGTCGTCCAGGCGGGAGGCCCAGCTGATGGCCTTCTCGCCCGGCACTTCGGGGTGGGGAATGGTGAAGGAGATGCCGTCCACAGTTGGCGCGTCCGGCCAGAAATCGAGCCCCAAGGACCGCTCGTGTTCCAGTGCGTTGTGGAAGATGCACTGGCTGGAGGCTACCTTTCCTTCCTGGATCTCCTGCGGTGTGCGGTTCGAGATCGTGGTGACCTGGAATCCGGCGTCCAGCAGGCCGATGCCCAGCTGCAGTCCGGACTGGCCGGCGCCGACGATGGTGATGTGGCGTTGCGTCATGGTGTTGCCCTTTTCTCTTGGTCTGTTTGGAGTGTGGGTCTGCTGCGGGTTGTCAGTTGGCGGCGAGCAAGGGGATGGTTTCTTCGGCGCGTTCAGGTCCCAACGCGGAGTAGCCGCCGTCGACGGCCCAATCGGCGCCGGTCACGAAGCTGGCTTGGTCGCTGGCGAGGAACGCGACGACGTCACCCACCTCGTGCGGGCGGCCGACGCGCTTGAGTGCGTGGAACGGTGCCGCCACGGAGTCTGTCTTCTCCAGATTCCCGTTGCTGAGGGAGTCCATGATGTTGCTCCACACCCAGCCCGGGCTGACCGAGTTGACCCGGATCCCATCCGATGCGAAGTCCACTGCCATGCTGCGGGTCACCTGCACCAAAGCAGCCTTGCTGGCGGGGTACAACCAACGGCCCGTTTGGGCCACCGAGCTGGAAATGGAGGTGAAGTTAATGATGGCGCCGTGCCCCGAAGCCTTGAGGTAGGGGCGGGCTGCGTTGCTCGCCACTACGGCGCTGACGAGGTTGACGTTCAGTGCGTCGAGCCAGTCGGCGCGGCCGGATGCGGCTCCGTCGTCCTTGTAGGTACAGGCGAGGTTCACCAGGATGTCGAGGCTGCCGTGCCGGGCTGCGGTCCCGCTGACAAGCTGGTTCACGGCGTCATCATCCGTGATGTCAGCGTGGGAGTAGGTGATCCCCTCGCCCAACCCGGCGGTGAGCGACGCGCCGTCGGGGTCTATGTCCGCCACCACCACCGTGGCTCCGGCGTCCCGCAAAGCGGTGACCACGCCCTGGCCCACTTTGGTGACTCCACCTGTGACGATCGCTGTCCTGCCTTTGAGTGCTGACATGTGCCGAACCCTTTCCCGCGATGATGATGTTACGGATATATGACGTGCGTCATATTTGCCCTGCAAGCGACTCCAGGCAGTCGCTGTCGTTCGGAATATCCACGGGGCGCGAGGATTATCCGAATTACGCAGGGTCCTCCTCTTCTTCGTGCCAGCCAACCCAGGCCGCGGAAGTGAGGCGGGTTTCCCTGGCCTGAAGCTCCGCCGCCCAGAGTTCGAAGTGACCCTGATCCCATTCATCTCGACGGTCATGTACGAGCTTGATGTTCTTCACTGGTCCTCACCTCGCTTCCGTCACTGTTATGGTTCTGTGAGCTGCGTCATACTTGTCTTAAAAGCGACTCTAGACAGCCGCTGCACTCCGGAATATCCACTTGGCGCGGGGATCATCCGAAAAGCGAAAAGACCCTGTGTAGTGGGAAAACCGGTGAAGTAGGTGGCGGATGGTGAGGATTCTTCCTCGGGACGTTCTGCGGGGGCGGCCGACTGTGGCCACCACCGACGTGGACCAAGCACACGCCAAAATTGCTGAGCTGTTTTGCAGTCACGAGCTGGCGCCGCGGACGCGCCAGTCCTCTGTGGATATGAAGCTCCGCTCCCTCCACCGCGGTGATGTGGGAATCGAGTTCCTGGACTACGGCGCGGACGTTCGGATTGAGCCGGAGGGCCTCCAGGATTTCCACTTGGTGCAGATCCCGTTGGCGGGGCACGCGTCCATGAAGGTGGGTGCGAGCACTGTGGAGTCGAGTCCGGCAATGGCCACTGTTCCTCCGCTGGACAGGCCCTTCTCCATGAGCTGGGACAGCGGCAGCCCGCACCTCATTGTGTACGTGCGGCGGGCAGCATTGGAGCGGGTGGCATGGCAGCTCAACGGCGCGGCACCTGGTGAGCTGGGCTACGGTATGGACCTTTCAGGTGGCGCCGGGCGCGCGTTCCTGAGGGCCGTCGTCGAACTTCATGACGACATGATCAGCCAGCCGCAGTCCGCGGCTCCCGCCTTTGTGCAGGGATTGTTGGCGGACAGCATGATCTCGCGCTTGCTGATGGCGATGGAGTCGCCCGGTGTGGCGGCCCGGGACGCGGCTTCGGAGGGCCGGCTGGTCCGCGAATGCCGCGAACTGTTGGAAAAGCACGCTTTCGAAGAACTCACTGTCCCTGACATCGCCGAGTGCCTGGGTGTTTCGGTCCGCACGCTGCAAACTGCCTTGCGTGCGGAAACCGGTGCGACGCCGTCTGAGTTATTGCGCAATATCAGGCTGGATCGGGCCCGGGAGATGCTGCTGGAAGCGAGCCCGCGGGAGCAGAGTGTCACGGCCGTCGCTGAGTTGTGTGGTTTCACTCACCAAGGGCGCTTCTCTGCCCTCTACGTGAAGGCCTTCGGCGAATTACCAAGCGAGAGCTTGCGCCGCTAGGCAGGAGGCGGAGACTACTCTGAATCGCGCAGAATGCGGGGCAGGAATCCCAATTGATCCAATTCCCGAACCAGAAGTGGCGTTAGTTCACTCGGGGCCAGCCGAAGCCGGTAGGATCTCTTCCCCTTGGCGATCGGTTCAATGACGCCTCGGTCCAGGAGCTTTCGAATGTCTTGACTTCGTGTCGCAGCTGAACCTGTGAATGCTGAACTAAGGTCTGCGGCCTTCACGTCAACTTTGCGCGCGATGATGGTCAAAGCCAGGGCTTCGTCCGCCGTGAAGCGCGACGAGGCGAGGCCTCTTGCGATTGCGGGAACCAACAGGCCTTCCGTAACGAAGTCCTTGTCACCGAGTTTCGCCAACCTTCTGAGGTCTGTCAGTAGTCCTTCGAGGACATACGTCGACCAGCGAATCAGGGACTCGGGTTCGAGGGAATCGGCGTCTTCGAGTCGTTCGTAGTAGAGGGCGCGGTTCTCCCCAAATACGGCCGTTGGGTTCAGCGCGTTCGCAACTGTGTGAAGACCTCGGGAGCGGTGGTTCCTTCACCTAAATCTGCGTGAACCCGTTCAAGGTCGATGATGGCTTTCGCCAGTGGAGAGCTAAAGGGGAACTCGGGAAAATCGAGTGGGTTCACGGGGAGAATGTTCCAGAGAGGTTTCCAACAATTAAGAGCATGGCCCGACTATTCCCTAGAAATCAGTGATTTCGCTAGACCCGGCCCGTGCAGGAATTAAATTATCCGAGTCCAACAATTAAGGCGCCTGTGCCAGCTACGCCTCCAGCACGTACGTCTTCAGGTCGTCCAGTGTCTGCTGCATGTGGGCATCCATGGCCAGGCGTGACTCGTTGGGATTCCGTGACTCCAAGGCCTTGGCGATCTTCCGGTGGTGTCCGATGGCGTGTTCCTGGATCTCCGGGAAAGCCGATGTTTCGGTGCGGCGCGCTTCGAGGACCCGGTGCAGCGGTTCAAAGAGCACAGCCACAAACACATTGCCGGAGGCGTGAAGAATGACGTCGTGAAAGGCGAGATCGGCTTCCACGAAGGCCGCGAGATCGTTGACTTCGTGGGCGGCCTGCATCTTGTCGACGTGTTCGCTGAGTGCCGTGAGTTCGTCGTCGGAGATACGTTCGGCGGCGAGTTCGCAGGCGCCGGTTTCCAGCATACGGCGGAGCTCGATGAGCTGGATCGCGGCGGCCGCGTCCTTGGTTCCCTCAGATGCCGCGCGCAGTACGGCTTCCAGCGATGCCCACTGATTCAGGGGATTGACGAACGTGCCGCGGCCGCGCTCGACGCTCAGAATCCGCTGCGCTTCGAGGGTCTTCATGGCCTCACGCACGGTCATTCGGCTCACCTCGTGCTTGGCGCTGAGCTCAAGCTCACCGGGGACCACTGTTCCGGGCGGAAATTCACCCGCGATGATGCGGTCCAGCAACTCATCAGCGACGACGCCGACCAGTGACTTGCGTGCCATGTATCCCCATTTCCTGTACTCCGGCCATCCTTCGTCCCGCGTCTTCCCGGGGCGGGATGGTTGTCTGACATCTTACGCTGGCGGTGGCCAGCTCGTTTCCCAAAATTCATGCAGCGCCTCGGCACATTCCTGCGGCTTCTCCCAGTGGACACTGTGGCCCGCGCCGGGAATGGCCTTCAGCTGACGCTGGGGGCTTTCGGCCACGAACGCGCGCATTTGCTCTATGGGCCGCACCCGGTCATCAGTTCCGGCGAGCACCAGCAACGGCGCGTGGACGCGCCCGGGTACTGAAGGTTCGACGCCGGTCATGGCCGCCAAGGCGCTGGCGGACAGAACGGGGAAGGGGGCATTGAATCCGGTGCTGAGCCGCACCATGTCTGCTGCCGGCAACTCCCCGTACCAGGCGTTCATGAGCTTCGCGATGGTTCCGGAATCGAAAAACCCCTGGTCCAGCTGTGACCTGAGCACCTCTTTGAAGCCTTGATTTTGCGGCACCGGTGCCATGCCCACCAGGGTCAGTGAGGCCACCAACTCGGGGCGGGCCGCCGCCAGCGTCAGCGAAACACTGCCACCCATCGAGTGCCCCACCACGTGCACGGGACCCTGGGTCTTGGCGTCAAGGGTGGCTGCTACCGAAGCAGCCGCCGAGTCCAAGGTCCATTCGAAATCCGACGGCAGGAAATCTCCCGGGTGGTAGCCGGGGAGGTCGAGAATCCAGACTTCGCGGCCGGCGTCGAGCAGTTTCTTCGCCAGTGGTTCCCAGTACACCGAGCCTGACGCCCAGCCGTGGATCAGGACGGCGGGCATCGGCTGACCTGCGGGAATGGCAGGCGTGAGGACGTCCACGAACGGGAGCGGAACCACGTTGTCAGCCATGCCCCCAGCCTAGTGACGTGGAGCATCTTGCGCGGTGAGGAGCCGTGTGTCACACTAATTCAAATGTTAGATGTCTGACATCTTACATTCACTAAACCGCTACACAGATTTCCCACGATGGAGTGCACAGTGACCCTTGAAGCAGACGTTCTGGCCGCTTTCCCGGCGGAAGTCCAGATTCCCGCTCAGCTGGTTGCCGACGCCGTTGCCGCGTCCGCCGCCACCACCCCGCGCGTGCTGGTTGTCCTCGACGACGACCCCACGGGCACGCAGTCCGTTGCGGATCTTGCCGTGCTCACCCGCTGGGAGGTTGAGGATTTCACGTGGGCCTTCACCCACATCCGTGAGAACCAGACCCAGGCCGCTGTTTACGTTCTGACCAACACCCGCAGCCTTGACCCGGCCGAGGCCGCGGCCCGCAACGAGGAAATTGTCCGCAATGCCCTCGCTGCGGCGTCGGGCACCGTTGTTGGTCCTCGGCTGCGCCTGGGATTCGTCAGCCGCAGCGACTCCACCCTCCGTGGTCACTACCCGCTGGAGCCGGACGTCATCGCCGCTACCGTTGCCGCCGAAACCGGTGAACCCACCGACGGCGTAGTGATCGTTCCGGCATTCCCCGACGCCGGCCGCGTCACCATCGGCGGTGTCCACTACATGAGGGGAGACGCTGGCACACTCACCCCTGTGGCCGAGACGGAATTCGCGAAGGATGCGAGCTTCGGCTTCAAGAACTCCGAGATGGCCAAGTATGTGGAGGAGAAGTCACAGGGCCGATTCCCGGCGGGCGACGTGATCGTGCTTGACCTGAACATCATCCGCGCCGGAGCTTCCGCCCAGGACCCCACCATCTCCGCCAAGGCCATCGCCGACGCCCTGGAGTCCGCCACCAGCTCCACCCCGATCGTGGCCGACATCGTCACCGAGAACGACTTCCGCGCCCTCGCCCTGGGCCTCGAAGAAGCCGAACGCCGCGGCAAGAAACTCCTCTACCGCGTGGGCCCGCCGTTCGTCCGCGGAAGGATCGGCCAGGAAATCCGCACGGCACTGACCTCCGAAGAGGCGTTCGCGGGCAATACTCCCTCTGCAGCCGGCGGCTTGATCGTGGTGGGCTCGCACGTTGGCGTCACCACCCGCCAGCTCAATGACCTCACAGCCGCGCACAGCTCGGCGCGCACCATCGAGATCGATGTCGAGAAACTTATTGCCGGTACCGAAACCGCGGGCGAAGCAGAAGCCGACGCCTACATCGGAACCGTCGTGTCCGACGTCGTCGATGCCCTCCACCATGGTGACGTCATCGTCCACACCAGCCGCCTGCTCATCAAAACCGACGACGCCGCCGCGAGCCTGAAGATCGCCCGCACGGTCTCCGCCGCCGTCGTCGCCGTGGTGAACCGGACCCTGAAAACCTTTCCGCCGCGGTTCGTCATCGCCAAGGGCGGCATCACGTCCTCGGACGTCGCCGCACACGGCCTGGAAATCCGCCACGCAATTGTGCGAGGCCCCATGCTGCCCGGCATCGTCTCGCTCTGGGAGCCGGTGGACGGCCCCGCCAAAGGCATCCCGTACATCGTTTTCGCGGGCAACGTCGGCGACGACCAATCCCTGACTGAAGTCACCCGCAAGCTCAGCTCTACTTTCTAGAACGCCCGGCCCCAAAAAATTCAATGGAGAACACCATGACCAGCAGCAATTACACCGTCACCGTCCTGGGCCTCGGCGCCATGGGCCTGCCCATGGCAACCCGCCTCGCGTCCGAGCTCACCGTCCACGGCTTCGACATCGCCGAGCCGCGCCTTGAACTCGCCGCAGCCGCCGGGATCAAGACGTTCGCGTCAGCCCGTGAGGCCTCCGATGGTGCCGACGCGCTGCTCCTGGCCGTCCGCAACGGCGAGCAGCTCAACGATGTCCTCTTCGGCGAGAACGGCGTTGCCTCGGTACTGAAGCCGGGCGCCGTCGTGATCCTCGGCAGCACCGTCGGAACAGAGGCCATCCCGGCCACGGTGGAAAAGCTTGCGGAATACGGCGTGGCCCTGGTTGATGCACCGCTGTCCGGTGGACCCAAGCGTGCCGGCGAGGGCGACCTGCTGATCGTCGTGGGTGCAGAGCCCGAGGCACTCGAAAAGGCGCGCCCTGCTTTGGAACTACTGGCCTCCACCCTGAGCATCGTCGGCGACAAGCCCGGCGACGGCCAGGCACTCAAAACCGTCAACCAGCTCCTCTGCGGCGTGCACATCGCCGCCGCTGCCGAGGCCATGGCCCTTGCCGACGCCCTCGGCCTGGACCAGGCGAAGACCCTCGCCGCCCTCGAAGCCGGAGCCGCCGGTTCCTTCATGCTGTCCAACCGTGGTCCGCGCATCCTCGAGGCCTACTCCGAAGACGGCGCCGAAGTCCTCAGCCGCCTCGATATCTTCGTCAAGGACATGGGCATCGTGGGCAAAGCGACCCGCGCCGCCGGCCTCGCTGCACCTGTAGCTGCCGCTGCTGAACAGCTCTATCTTCTCGGCCAGGCCCAGGGCCTCGCCGCTGCCGACGACTCCGCCGTCATCAAGGTTGTCGCGCCCGCAAAGCGCACCGCCTAACCACCCCATAAGAACGCGCGACGACGGCGATCCCCCTTCGCCGTCGCCGCCACCTCCCGCCGGTCTTCTTTAGACTGGTATGTCAAAGGAGACACCCCCAATGAATCCCCTCGTTAACTCGTTGATGGTTCAGGCGGCCGACGCCCCCGCCATCAAACCCGCAGTGGAGCTGGGAACACCCCTTCTGCTGACCATTGCCGCAGCCGGAATCGCTTTGCTGCTGGTGCTGATCATCCGCTTCAAGATCCAGGCCTTCGTTGCGCTGCTGGCAGTCAGCATTGTGGTGGGTGTTGCCGCACAGATTCCGCTCAAGGACATCTTCACCGTGGTGACCACGGGCGTTGGCAGCACCATGGGCAAGGTCGCCTTGCTGATCGCACTCGGGGCCATCCTCGGGCGCATGATCGAGGTTTCCGGGGGCGTGCAGTCCCTGGCTACCCACTTCACTGAGAAGCTCGGCGCCAAACGCGTCGCTGTCGCGCTGACCGCCGTCGGCTTCCTGGTGGCGATCCCCGTGTTCTTCGAGGTTGGCGTGATCGTCCTGGTCCCGATCGTCTACGCCTTCGCCAAGATCGCCAACGTTCACCCCATCAAGTTCGGCCTGCCCATGGCCGGCATCATGCTGTCCATCCACGTCGCTGTCCCGCCGCACCCGGGCATCGTTGCAGGTGCAGGCGTCTTCGGCGCGGACATCGGGCTGATCACCATGATCTCGCTTATTATCTGCATTCCCCTCGGATTCCTGTCCTACTGGGTTGCCAGCATCATGAACCGCAAGGAATACGAGTTGCTGCCCGGCGTCAAGCAGCAGGTTGACGAGTTCGGCTCAGACTCCCTGGTCCACGTCGGCCATGACGGTCCCGGCGCCCGCGCCATCGCCCCTCCGCGTCCCGGCCTGATCATGTTCCTGATCGCCGCGCCCATCGCCCAGATCCTCCTCGGCACCGTCGGCACGCTGACCATACCCAAGGACAACTACTGGTACGGCGTGGCCGCGTTCATCGGCAACCCTTTCTTTGCGCTCCTCGTAGCCGTGGCCCTCTCCTTCTTCCTGCTTGCTGTCCGCCGCAATTGGTCGCTCAAGGAAACCGGCGAGATCTTCGAAGGCGCGTTGCCTCCCATCGCCTCCATCCTCATGGTGGTTGCTGCCGGTGGCGTCTTCGGCGAAGTCCTCCGCACCTCGGGCATCGGCGCTGCCCTTTCCCACACCTTGGACAGCCTCGGCCTGCCCGTGATCGTTCTCGGCTTCATCATCTCCCTGGCACTGCGCGCCGCCCAGGGTTCCGCAACCGTCGCCATCGTGACCACCACCGGCCTTCTGACCTCCGCTGTGATGGAAGGCGGCTACACGCCGGCCCAGATCGCCGTGATCGTCATTGCCATCGGCTTTGGCTCGCTGGGCCTGTCCCACGTGACTGACGCCGGCTTCTGGACCGTGATCCGTTACTACGGCCTCACAGTGTCCGACGGCCTCAAGACCTGGACTGTCCTCACCACCATCCTGGGCCTGGCCGGCTTCGCGCTGACGTACGTCGCCTGGATCCTGGTGGGAGGCCTGGCCCACTGATGCGCACCAAACTCGATCACCTGGTCACCTCTGCGCTGGCCGATGGTTCCGCAGTTCCGGCCTTCACCTGCTACGACTTCACTACAGCCCTTGCCGTTGTTGGCGCGGCGGAGGACGCTCGTCTGGGCGTGATCCTGCTGGTCGCTCCGAAGACTGCGTCCACTGCCAACGGCCTGAGGCTCATCACGGCCCTGCGTGGCCTGGCTGACTCGGCGAGTGTTCCCGTCTCTGTCCAGCTGGACCACGCGTCGGATCTGCAGGTCATTCGTGATTCTGTGGCCGCCGGTGCTGACGCGGTGCTCGCCGATGGTTCGACCTTGCCCTATGAGGACAACATCGCCCTGGTCCGCGAAGTCCGAGCCGCGCTGGACGTGCAAGGTGCTGCCGACGTCGTGATCGAAGCAGAACTCGGCGGCCTTGCCGGCGACGAGGACAGGGCGTTCGGTACTGACGATTCAGCGCACGACGCCGGAACGTCAGTTGCGGGGCTCACTGACCCGGCGCAGGTGGCTGACTTCGTTGAACGAACCGGGGCGCAACTCCTGGCCATTGCGGTGGGGAACGTGCACGGCAAGTACAAGGGCGAGCCCAACATCCGCTGGGACGTGCTGCAGGACGTCGCAGCACGGACTGACGTTCCGCTGGTGCTCCACGGTGCCTCCGGCATCCCCGCCGATGAGCTCGCGAAAGCCCCTTCGCTGCGGGTTGGCAAAGTGAACTTCAACACCGAACTGCGCACCGGAATCCTGTCCACGCTGGAATCTGAAACCGCAGCGCACAGGGCCGATGGCGAGAATCTGCAAGGCCTGCTGTCCAAGTGGAACGTCTCTGCTGCGACCTTCGCCGGCGCCACCCTGGAGTTGCTCAGCGCCTGACGGGCAGCGCGGCACCCAAGACGGGTATTAAAGGGAGGCTAGGATCAAATCATGATCCTGGCCTCCCTGATTTTTGCGTCGATAGCTGCCCTGCTCCACGTTTACATCTTCACCATGGAGTCCATTACCTGGACCAAGCCCAAGACCTGGAAAACGTTCAGCATCACTTCACAGGCTGACGCGGAAACCACCAAACCGCTCGCCTACAACCAGGGCTTTTACAATCTCTTCCTGGCCATCGGAGCCTTGATCGGCATCGTCGCAGTGGCCATGGGCGTCCCGCAGGTGGGCTGGACCCTGGTCTTCAGCAGTTGCGGTTCCATGCTTCTGGCAGCTTTGGTCCTCGCCGCAAGCGGCAAGAAGTACCTCCGCGCAGCGACCCTCCAAGGAACCACGCCGCTGCTCGCCGTCGTGCTTGGTGTCCTGGCACTGACTCTTAGCTAGGACCCAAGTTCCCGGCTAGGACTCCGGCGGTCCGTCCTGGGCTGCGGCTTCGTCCATCCAGACCACTTCCCAGTGGTGTCCATCCAAGTCACGGAACGCCCGGCTGTACATGAATCCCATGTCCATGGGGTCGTAGGTTTCGGAACCTCCGGCGTCCAGGGCCTTGGCGGCCAAGGCATCCACCTCTTCACGGCTGTCGGCCGAAATGGCGACTATTGCCGCCGTCGAGTTGTGGGTGTCCGCGATGGGCTGCTTGGTGAACTCGGCAAACTTGGCGTGGGTCAGGAGCATGGCGAAAATGGTGTCGCTGAAGACCACACAGGCGGCGGTTTCATCGGTGAAGTTCGGATTGATGGAGTAGCCAAGGGCCGTATAGAAGGCCTTGGACGCCTCGAGGTCGCTGACGGGGAGGTTCACGAATATGGACGTAGTCATGGCTTCGATCCTGCCGGTGTTTCGCCGTCCCGTCCAGACCCCAAAAACCAGTGGTGGATGACCCGCCGATACCCAGCCATATCCAGCCTGCTGGCTCCGCCCCTTCGACGGGCGGACAATGGAGTCAACACGCAGGTGCGTGGGTTCCAAGGGAGAGCCATGGAGCGGGAATCGCAAGCGCACCCTCGCGCACGCCGGGACGCGGTGGCGCAGAGGGATCCGGCGATCGACCTTGTCCGGTTCACGTGCCTGCTCCTGGTGGTAGCCGCGCATTGCATGATGGCCAACCCTGTTCTGCAGAAGGACGGGACGGTCACCACGGAGAACGTGCTCATGGAGCAAAGCTGGTTTACCCCTGTGGCCTGGGCCCTCATGATCGTTCCACTGTTCTTCGTCCTGGGCGGTGTGACGGGCTTGCAGTCGTGGCGGCGCCTGAGAGCCCGCGGCGGTACCGGACTTGACTTCGCCCAACTCCGGCTCCTCCGACTGGTCCGCCCCGCCATGGCATTGCTCGCCGTCATGTGGGGAGGGCTGTGGGTCGCGCTGCTGCTGGGTGTCCACCCCCAGGTCATCCAGCTCATGACCACCGGCGCCGCCATGCCGCTGTGGTTCCTGGCCGCCTACCTCACGGCGCAGCTCAGCGTTCCACTCCTGGCCAGGTTGCACGAACGCGCACCACTGCCGACGCTCGCCGCGTTGGTGGCGCTGATCATCACCGTCGACTCCCTTCGAGGCGCACTTCCCGTGCTCGCGTTCACCAACCTGATCTTCGTATGGTGTGCGGTCCAGCAGTTGGGTTTCCTCATAGCGGATGGCTTCTTGGAACAGCGCAGCCGTACCTGGCTGGTGGGTGTCATTGTCTCCAGCAACCTGTTGTTGGGACTGGTGACGGGGGTGGCTGTTTATCCGGGCAACATGGTGGTCAATATCAACCCACCCAACCTGTGCTTGCTGCTGTTGGGCATCTCGCAGGCCGCAACACTTCAGCTGCTCCGCAACGGCATTGCATGGCTCGCGGGAGTCCGCTGGATCCAGGCAGTCATTGCCGTGGCCGGCCGCAGGTCCATGACGGTTTATCTGTGGCATCTTCCGCTGCTGGTGGGCATGTCAGGGTTGTTGTTGCTCACCGACGTGCCCAAACCCGCAGGTGCCACGCCGGAGTGGTGGTGGGCCAGGATCCCTGTTTTCCTTGCCGTGGTCGCCTTGCTGGTGCCGGTGGTGTGGCTTTGTGGCTGGTTGGAGAACCGTCCGACGGCGGCAAGCCACGCGCGGGGTCCCTCGCGTGCCGCTGTGGTGACGGCCGCCGTCGTCGTTTTGTTCCCGCTTGCGGACGCCGCGTTAAACGGCCTGACGCTTGCCTTGTTGGGTGGGGGAGCGGCGTGCTTTGCCCTTTCAGTCCTGTTGCTGGGCAAGGTTCCGACGCCGGTGCTGCCGCCATCGCCTGAACTTAAGATCCAAGAGCGGCGCGGCGGTCAGGTGTCCACGTTGCCAGAGCCAGGTTTAAGTGCCAATCTCGAACCATGACCGAGCACACGGATTCACTGGCAGAATCGTTCCGTCCTGGCGTCACTACGGTGCGCAACGACAAATTCCACCGCTATGAGCTGCATGTAGACGGCGAGTTGGCCGTGATCTCCCAATTCCTTGATCGGCCCGGTCACATCGACTTCATCCACACGGAAACCAAGCCCGGGTTCAACGGGCAGGGCCTGGCAAAAGTCCTGGCGCACTTTGCACTGGACGATGTTGTGGCGTCCGGCAAGCGCATCATCCCGCATTGCCCGTACATCGCCGCGTACCTGAAAAAGCACGAAGGATATGAGCAGGATGTTGATTGGCCCGCCGAGAAGCCGGTCGGCGAACCGGACAACGAGTAGGGCCTAAGCGGGCACCGACTGCTCTGCGTTCTTCCGTCGCTTCAGTGGCTGGCCCGCCCTGTCCGCTGGGAAGGGCCAGTCCTTCCGTGCGCCGCTGAGGGAGACGATTGCGTCATTTTCATCGGAAACAACCTGGCCGCGGCAGGTGGCATGGACCTGCATGGCGCTGACCAGGCTGCCCCCGTGGATATGGTCGGCCTCGGTCACCAAATACGAAAAGCTCCGCATCACCGATTGCCCGGGGGCCAGCAGCCGGATCCGAAGGTCGCGCTCAACGGGTTCCGAGGTATAGCGCAGCACCTCCATGCCCTCGTTGGTGAAGGACCGGGGTACCAGCGTCACGTCCCGCAGGTGGCTTGCGGAGCGGTTGATGATCCATGCGGTGAAGATAACGGTATCTCCTGGAATTGCCACGGGTCGGTCCGCTCCGTAGACCAAAGTGGGGCGCCCCGCATTCTTCTTGCGGGTGAGTGGACCTGATCTGCGCGGCGGCAATCCACGGACAATAGCACTCGGTTGCTGCGCTCCGTCCTTATGGACAGCACGCATCAGTTTCAGGAATGGGCGGGGGCGGCGGATGTCCATGGTTCCTCGATTCGCGCCAAGGTTCAGGGGGTCATGTTTATTAGTGCGGCCAAGGTTGGGATCGTGACGCGAAAGTAGGGTTCTTTACAGGCACGGGACGCTCGGTTCAAGTCACACGGTTTCGGATGTCACACTATTGTTTATGGATCAAGTAGTTGCGGTCAGCGTCGATGGGGCGTCACCACTTTCGGTGACGGCCACTGCCAGCGATCCGAAGATCATTGCTTTGGTGCGTGAAGGCGCCACGGAGGCCTTCGACGTGCTCTATCAGCGGCACATGAAAGTGGCGCAGTTTGTTGCCCGCTCCCAAACGGACAACCCGAGCGACGCGGATGATGTGGTGGCCGAGTCTTTCGCCACGATTTTTCAGCTGCTGACGGAAGGCAAAGGACCCAAAGAGTTTTTCCGGTCCTACCTCCTGACCGTGGTGCGGCGCACCGCCCACGATCGAAACCGCAAAGCCCGCCGGATGCCCACAGCGGAGGATGACGCCATCCTCGATGCTCCGGTCCTGGACAACGATCAAGTAGTCAGCGAACTTGAGTCGAGCATGATGGCCAAGGCATTCAAATCCCTGCCGGAGCGCTGGCAGGCTGTTCTGTGGCACCTGGATATCGAGGGCCTCAAGCCTGCAGCGGCCGCTCCCTTCGTGGGCCTGACCCCCAACGGTGTCTCGGCGTTGGCGCTCAGGGCCAGGGAAGGCCTGCGCCAGGCTTACCTCCAACAGCACATCAGCCGGACAGTGGATCAGGCCTGTGACGAATACGCCAGCCAGTTGGGGAAGTACGCCCGTAATGCGTTGAAGCGCACTTCCACGGAGAAGGTCGGTGCACACCTGGAAGGTTGCGCGAAATGCACGGCCTTGCTGATTGAACTCAATGACATCCAGGGCGGCATGCGCTCCGTCCTCTTCCCTCTGCTGACAGGGATCACCTTCACCCCGGCGGCAGCAGGGGCGATCGGCTTCGGTGGCACTGCTACGGGTGTGGCCAACGGCGGCGCCGGGAGTACCGCTGCACCCGGAAATATGGCTACGCAGGGCATCCGTGGCCTCAGCAACGCGTGGAAGGTGACGGCCGCCCTGGTAGTGGGCGTCATGGCGTTGGCAGGGACCCTCATGTGGTTCTTTCAGCCCAGCCCGGCGTCGCAGTCCACGGCGACGTCCGAGGCCGTCTCCAACCTTCCATCAGCCCAGGAGACGTCGTTGCCCACGGCGACCCCACTCCCCGCCGCGTCCTTGCCCGCAGTACCGGAACCTCCGGCCGTCGAGGCTCCACGGGCAAATCCCTCTCCCGATAGTCCGGTGGCAGTGCTGCCGGAACCTCCCGCCGTCGTGATTCCACCAGCCCCGGCCCCGCAGCGGAAGGCTGTTGTAGTGGACTCCGGTACGGTGACGTCGACGCCGGCACCCGGTGGTGTGCCTCCTGCGGCAACCGCTACCCAAACGGTTGACGCCAAGTTCACGGCTGCGCAGGGCGCGAACCCGACCGAGCGGGAGCTGAAAGTGCAGTTCTCGCTTCAAGGGCAGGGCATGCCGACTACCGGCCAAGTGGACTTCACCCTGCCGGACGGGGCAACGTTCCTGGCTGGAAAAACTGTCGCTCCCGCAGGGTGGACCTGCGCCGGTGTCTCTGGGGGAGACCGCCAGATCCGGTGCAGCACCGACTCCGTGGCTGGTACCGACCTCGCGTTCACCGTGGGAGTAGCCCTTCCTGCATCCGCCGTGACTGGAACGTTGGACTACCGGTTTGCCGGGCAGGGTGTCATCACCAAGAACTTCACCAATACGTTCAGCTAGGCACTCGAACCCAGCCCCAAAGCCCTAGGGGCCAGGGCTGCCGCGGGGTGGCGCTGTCTTTCGACGCGCCGGCATGCCCTCTCTCCAACGTCCTTTCCAGGGTCTTTTTCAAAATTTCTGCATTCTCTCCTTTTTTTCGCGTCACGAAGAGACGTCTCTGTCCACTGGAGTACTGGCGAGTAGCCTAGCTCGACGCCGATTCGCTTCTGTGGGTCGGCCTCGTGCGTGACAACGAATAGCGAGAGAACCGTGAAACACACACGTCCACAGAAGCTGTTGGCGGCCGTAGTCGCCACAGCGATCATGTCGCTGGGGGTGGGTGGCGCCTTAGCGCCACCTGCCTTGGCGACAGTCCCGGGATCGCCGGGTGTTGCCCAACCAGGAACACCCGTCTACATCGAGGACTTCTCCAACGAGGATGCCACCAACGGTGCCATCAGCATCCTCAACTACACCGGCGGCGCCGAGGCTGCCAATGAAACATACTTTGCAGACACCCCTTACACTCCGGCCGGCGGACAGTGCGATGGCTGGATACTGAATTCCTCCACGCCGTTGCCAACCTCTGACGCCGGGTGTACCAACAATCAGCCTGATGGTTGGAACCAAATCCGGCAAATGGCTGCCGCCCTTGGATTGGCCCAAGGCCAGACAGCTGCGGAATCTTCCACCAACCAGGTGCTGTCCGAATATACGAACAGCCCCACCGGGCGCATCACACCCGGAGTCCAGTTCCGGACTGAAGACAACACTATTCCGGCGATCGAGGGTCACTACTACGCAGTATCGGCCTACTTCGCACAGGTGAACTGCCACTCGACCCACGCAAAGGAGACCTTCAGCCTGCTGATCAACGGCACGCGCCAGGTCCTCAGCACCGGGCTTGATCCTTGTGGATCAAACACCACCAACGGCGGCGCCATAGAGATCCAGAAGCTCCAGTCTGCTGCCTACCAGGTTCCGATGGGCACCTCCCCTTCCCTCGGTCTTGAACTGAGGAATGAAGCCACCAGCGGTGCCGGAAACGACGTCGCTTTCGACCTTCCGCAGATCGTGGATGTCACTCCCCAGGTGGACAAGGCCTTTACTCCGTCCCTCATCGGCCCCGGCGGAACGTCCAAAGTTACCTTGACGGTGACCAACACAGACGATTTGATGGCCAAGAACGACTGGTTCATCACGGATACCCTCCCGGCCGGCGTCGTGATTGCCGGTACCCCCAACATTGGCGGCACCTGTGTACAAGCCACAGGAACCAACCCCCTGGTGCGCACGGCCGTTGCCGGCAGCAACACCATCTCGGTGACCGGCGGGGACCTCGCCCTGGGCATGACCTCCTGCACCATCGAAGTTGATGTCACGGCAGCAGCCGAGGGCACCTACGTCAACGGTCCGGCCAACATCGTCACCAACCTGAACCCGCCGGCAGACGCCACTTTGGTAGTCAAGGCCCCGCGCCTTGAACTGAGCAAGGCACTGGATGCCACCCGTCTGATGGATTCGGATCAGTTCACCACTGAGATCCGCACCGGCTCGGCTACGGGACCTGTTGTCAGCAACACTGCCAACGCCACCACCACCGGTACGGGTTCCACCGTTACTGCGGGCACAGGTGTCACTGGCGAATACGTCGCTGACGCCGGGGCAACGTACTACCTGACGGAGTCGGGTACCAACCTGTCCGGTTACAGCAAGGTGATCACCTGTGTTGACGCCAACGGTCTCCAGGGCGGACTGCCCAACGGAGCGGTAGTCGATGCTGCTTACTCCTTGGTGCCTGTTGCTGGCGCCGATATCAGCTGTGTCCTCACCAACACGGCCGTTCCGGCACCGGAACTGGAATTCACCAAGTCCGCTGACTCTTCAGACGTCCAGGATCCCTCTGTTGTGGGTGACCAGATCACCTACACGTTCACGTCCACCAACACGGGCAACGTGCCCCTGACGGGTGTCACCATCAACGACCCCCTGGATGGATTGTCAGCCCTGACCTACACCTGGCCGGGAACTCCGGGCACCTTGCTGCCCGGCGAAACCGTGACGGCTATGGCCACCTATGCCATCACCCAGGCTGACATCGATGCAGGGCACGTGGCGAACCTTGCCACCACCACGGGTAATCCTCCGACAGGTCCTCCTGTCACCCCGCCGCCAGCAGGTACCGATACCCCGCTGACTCCGGCTCCGGCCATGGAGTTCAGCAAGTCCGCGGATGCTTCGGATATCCAGGATCCGTCCGTTGTTGGTGACCAGATCACCTACACGTTCACAGCCAAGAACACCGGCAATGTCTCCCTGACCAACGTGTCCATCAACGATCCGTTGGCTGGCCTGTCTGCTTTGACGTACAACTGGCCCGGTGCTGCAGGAACGCTCCTGCCCGGCCAGACCGTTACCGCTACGGCAACGTACGCCATTACGCAGGCCGACATCAACGCCGGTCACGTCGCCAACACGGCGACTACCACTGGTACTCCGCCCACCGGTCCCGCGGTCACGCCGCCTCCGGCAGGTACGGATACCCCGCTGACTCCGGCTCCGGCCATGGAGTTCAGCAAGTCCGCGGATGCTTCGGGCATTCAGGATCCGTCGGTTGTGGGTGACCAGATCACCTACACGTTCACGTCCAAGAACACCGGCAACGTTCCGCTGACCAATGTGTCCATCAATGATCCTTTGGCTGGCTTGTCGGCTCTTACCTACACGTGGCCGGGCACTCCGGGCGAGTTGCTTCCGGGTCAGTCGGTGACGGCTACGGCAACGTACGCCATTACGCAGGCTGACATCACGGCCGGTCATGTGGCGAACTCGGCAACCACTACGGGCACCCCGCCTGTTGGCCCTCCGGTGACTCCTCCTCCAGGCACCACGGACACTCCGCTGACGTCAACTCCGGCCATGGAGTTCAGCAAGTCCGCTGACGCGTCCGCCATTCAGGATCCGTCTGTTGTGGGTGACCAGATCACCTACACGTTCACGTCCAAGAACACCGGCAACGTTCCGCTGACCAACGTGTCCATCAACGATCCCCTGGTTGGTCTCTCGGCTCTGGTTTACACCTGGCCGGGTACTCCTGGTGAACTGCTTCCGGGGCAGACCGTGACGGCTACGGCAACGTACGCCATCACCCAGGCGGATATCGACGCCGGTCATGTCGCCAATGCGGCGACCACCACGGGCACCCCGCCTGTTGGCCCGCCGGTAACGCCTCCTCCGGGAACCACGGATACTCCGCTGACTACGGCTCCGGCCATGGAGTTCACCAAGTCCGCTGACGCTTCGGACATCCAGAACCCGTCTGTTGTGGGTGACCAGATCACTTACACGTTCACCTCGAAGAACACGGGCAACGTGAAGCTCACCGGCGTCGTCATCGATGACCCGCTGGCGGGTCTTTCGCCGTTGGTTTACACGTGGCCGGGCACTCCTGGTGAGCTGCTTCCGGGTCAGACGGTGACGGCTACGGCAACGTATGCCATCACCCAGGCTGATATCGACGCCGGGCATGTTGCGAACGTTGCGACTACCACGGGTACTCCGCCCACCGGTCCTGCTGTCACGCCTCCTCCGGCTGGTACGGACACTCCGTTGACGGCTGGCCCGGCTCTGGAGTTGACCAAGACAGCTGATGCTTCCGGTGTTCAGGATCCGTCGGTTGTGGGTGACCAGATCACCTACACGTTTACGTCCACCAACACGGGCAACGTGAAGCTGACTGGTGTTGTCATCAACGATCCGCTCGCGGGTCTGTCTGCTCTGACGTACACCTGGCCCGGTACTCCGGGCGAGTTGCTTCCGGGCCAGTCCGTGACGGCTACGGCAACGTATGCCATCACGCAGGCTGATATCGACGCCGGGCATGTCGCGAACGTTGCGACCACCACGGGTACTCCGCCCACCGGTCCCGCGGTCACGCCGCCTCCGGCTGGTACGGACACTCCGCTGACTCCTGGCCCCGCCTTGGAGTTCAGCAAGTCCGCTGATGCTTCGGCAATTCAGGATCCGTCGGTTGTGGGTGACCAGATCACCTACACGTTCACGTCCACCAACACTGGCAATGTGAAGCTCACCAACGTGTCCATCACGGATCCGCTGGCTGGCCTCTCGGCGCTGGAATACACCTGGCCGGGGACCCCCGGCGAGCTGCTTCCGGGTCAGACGGTGACGGCTACGGCGACGTACGCCATCACCCAGGCTGATATCGACGCCGGTCACGTCGCCAATGCGGCGACCACCACCGGAACTCCGCCTGTTGGTCCTCCTGTCACGCCGCCTCCGGGAACCACGGATACTCCGTTGACCCCGGCTCCGGCAATGGAGTTCAACAAGTCGGCGGATGCTTCGGCAATCCAGGATCCGTCTGTTGTGGGTGACGTCATTACCTACACGTTCACCTCGAAGAACACGGGCAACGTCAAGCTCACTGGTGTGGTTATCACGGACCCGCTGGCTGGTCTTTCGGCTCTGAACTACACTTGGCCCGGTACTCCGGGCGAGTTGCTTCCGGGCCAGTCCGTGACGGCTACGGCAACGTATGCCATCACGCAGGCTGATATCGATGCGGGTCATGTTGCGAACAGCGCCACGACCACCGGTACTCCGCCCACTGGTCCGCCGGTGACGCCTCCTCCGGGAACAACGGACACCCCGTTGACCCCGGCTCCGGCAATGGAGTTCACCAAGTCGGCGGATGCTTCGGCAATCCAGGATCCGTCTGTTGTGGGCGATCAGATCACCTACACGTTCACCTCGAAGAACACGGGCAACGTCAAGCTCACCGGTGTGGTCATCAATGACCCGCTGCCGGGTCTCTCGGCGCTGGAATACACCTGGCCGGGGACTCCCGGCGAGTTGCTTCCGGGTCAGACGGTGACTGCAACGGCAACGTATGCCATCACCCAGGCTGACATCAATGCAGGCCACGTCGCGAACACGGCAACCACCGTGGGCACTCCGCCCACCGGTCCCGCTGTGACGCCTCCTCCGGCCGGTACTGATACCCCGTTGACCCCGGCTCCGGCCATGGAATTCAGCAAATCCGCTGATGCCTCCGGTGTCCAGGATCCGTCTGTTGTGGGCGATCGCATCGTCTACACCTTCACGGCGAAGAACAGCGGTAACGTGACCCTGACCAACGTTTCCATCACGGATCCGCTGGCCGGTCTCTCCGCTCTGACGTACACGTGGCCCGGCGCGGCAGGAACCCTCCTGCCCGGCCAGACGGTGACGGCTACGGCAACGTACGCCATCACGCAGGCTGATATCGACGCCGGTCATGTCGCCAACAGCGCCACGACCACCGGCACGCCGCCGGTTGGTCCTCCTGTCACGCCTCCTCCGGGAACCACGGATACCCCGTTGACCCCGGGTCCGGCCATGGAGTTCACCAAGTCCTCGGATGCCTCCGCTATCCAGAACCCGGCAGTTGTAGGTGACTTGATCACCTACACGTTCACGGCGAAGAACAGCGGCAACGTGACCCTGACCAACGTTTCCATCACGGATCCGCTGGCTGGCCTCTCGGCTCTGACGTACACGTGGCCCGGCGCGGCAGGAACCCTCCTGCCCGGCCAGACGGTGGCGGCTACGGCAACGTACGCCATCACGCAGGCTGATATCGACGCCGGACATGTCGCCAACTCGGCAACTACTACGGGCACCCCGCCCGTTGGTCCTCCGGTGACGCCTCCTCCGGGAACGACGGATACTCCGTTGACCCCGGCTCCGGCGATGCAGTTCACCAAGTCGGCCGACGCCTCCGCTATCCAGAACCCGTCCGTTGCAGGTGACCTGATCACCTACATGTTCACGGCGAAGAACAGCGGCAACGTCAAGCTGACCGGTGTGGTCATCAATGACCCCCTGGCTGGTCTGTCTGCCCTTGAGTACGTCTGGCCGGGGACCCCCGGCGAGCTGCTTCCGGGTCAGTCGGTGACGGCTACGGCAACGTACGCCATCACGCAGGCTGATATCGATGCGGGTCATGTTGCGAACAGCGCCACGACCACCGGTACTCCGCCCACCGGTCCGCCGGTGACGCCTCCTCCGGGAACGACGGATACTCCGTTGACTCCGGCTCCGGCGATGGAGTTCAGCAAGTCCGCTGATGCCTCCGCAATCCAGGACCCGTCCGTGGTGGGTGACGTTATTACCTACACCTTCACCTCGAAGAACACGGGCAACGTCAAGCTCACCGGTGTGGTCATCAATGACCCCCTGGCTGGCCTCTCGGCTCTGACGTACACCTGGCCGGGCACTCCGGGCGAGTTGCTCCCGGGTCAGTCGGTGACGGCTACGGCAACGTATGCCATCACCCAGGCTGACATCGACGCCGGGCATGTTGCGAACAGCGCCACGACCACTGGTACTCCGCCCACCGGTCCGCCGGTGACGCCTCCTCCGGGAACGACGGATACTCCGTTGACCCCGGCTCCGGCGATGGAGTTCAGCAAGTCGGCTGATGCCTCGGCAATCCAGGATCCGTCTGTTGTGGGTGATCAGATCACCTACACGTTCACGGCGAAGAACACCGGCAACGTGACGCTGAAGAACGTATCCATCACGGATCCGCTCGCCGGCTTGTCTGCTCTGACGTACACCTGGCCGGGAACCCCCGGCGAGTTGCTTCCGGGTCAGTCGGTGACGGCTACGGCAACGTACGCCATCACGCAGGCTGACATCGATGCCGGTCACGTCGCGAACAGCGCCACGACCACCGGTACTCCTCCCACCGGTCCTCCGGTGACGCCTCCTCCGGGAACGACGGATACTCCGTTGACCCCGGCTCCGGCGATGGAGTTCAGCAAGTCGGCTGACGCTTCGGCTGTCCAGGATCCTTCGAAGGTTGGTGACGTTATTACGTACACCTTTACCTCGAAGAACACGGGCAATGTGAAGCTCACTGGTGTGGTCATCAATGACCCGCTGGCCGGCTTGTCTGCCCTTGAGTACACCTGGCCGGGTACCCCCGGCGAGCTGCTTCCGGGTCAGACCGTGACGGCTACGGCAACGTACGCCATCACCCAGGCTGATATCGACGCCGGTCACGTCGCCAATGCGGCGACCACCACCGGAACTCCGCCTGTTGGGCCTCCTGTCACGCCTCCTCCGGGAACCACGGATACTCCGTTGACTCCGGCTCCGGCGATGGAGTTCAGCAAGTCGGCTGACGCTTCGGCGATCCAGGATCCTTCACGGGTTGGTGACGTTATGACGTACACCTTCTCTGCGAAGAACACCGGCAACGTGAAGCTCACTGGTGTGGTCATCAATGACCCGCTGGCTGGCCTCT